>NZ_JBQWTS010000010.1:0-165455 GCF_052600055.1 Ramlibacter sp. MAHUQ-53 | reverse complement strand
CAGGCCGCGGCCCTGCGGGTGCGCTCCCCCGGCGCGGCCGGCCTGCCGCTGGCGCTGCGCGTCGAGCGGCTGCCCGCCGGCGCGGTGCTGCGGGTGGCCGGGGCGCAGGGCCCGGCGCAGGCCGTGGCGGGCGGGCAGGTGCTCGCCGCCCTGGCGCGTGACGCCGCCGCGGGCGTCGCCGGCCGCCGCTACTGGCTGCCGGCGGTGGCCGGCGAGGAGGCCCTGCTGCAGGTCACCCTGCCGGCGGGCAGCACCCCGGCGGACCTGGCGCTCGCGGTCCCGGAGGCGGCCCACCTGTGGTGGACCCATGCCGCCGTCACCCGCGCCGCGGCGCTGAAGGTCGGCGAGGCCGGCACCTGCAACGCCGACGCCGCCTGCTCGCCCGCCTACGAGTCCGACCAGCGCTCGGTGGCGCGGCTCGAGTTCATCGAGGATGGCCAGGCCTTCGTCTGCACCGGCACGCTGCTGGCCGATGTCGCGGCCACCGGCACGCCCTGGATGCTCAATGCCAACCACTGCATCGGCAGCCAGGCGGCGGCCTCGACCGCCTCCACTTACTGGTTCTACCGCGCCGCCGCCTGCGGCAGCGACCGCCTCGACCCGGCGGCCACCCAGCGGCACGGCGGCGCCACGCTGCTGCACGCGAACGCCGCCACCGACACCGCCTTCCTGCGCCTGGAGCAGTCGCTGCCGGCCGGCGTGGTCCATGCCGGCGTGCTGCTCGGGCCGGTGGCGGTCGGCTCCGAGGTGGCCAGCCTGCACCACGCGGGCGGCGACCTCCTCAAGCTCAGCGTCGGCTCGGTGCAGTCGTACGCCGACTGCGACGGCACCCGCTGCTCCACGGTCGCGGGCACCGAGGGCAACTACCTGTCCCTGGGGTGGCGCGTCGGCACCACCGAGAGCGGCAGCAGCGGCTCGGCCGCCTTCGTCGCGGCGGGCGGCCGGCGCTACGTGGCCGGCCACCTGTTCGCGGGCCTGGCCAGCTGCGCGGACCCGGGCCGCAACGACTTCTACGGCCGCATCGACCGGGAGTACCCCGCGCTGCGGCCCTACCTGGGCGACGTGCCCGGCACTTGAGGCCGAGCAAGCGGGGTGGGGTGGGGCCGGCGGTACCATCCATCCTGAAATGACGATCCACACCGACGATTTCGCGCCTCCGCCCGCCAAGCGCGTGGTTTCCGCCGCGCCGGCTTCGCCCGCCGAGGAGGCGATCGAGCGGGCCCTGCGGCCCAAGCTGCTGCAGGAATACGTCGGCCAGGCCCGCACGCGCGAGCAGCTGGAGATCTTCATCGGCGCGGCAGCCCGCCGTGGCGAGGCGCTGGACCATGTGCTGCTGTTCGGCCCGCCGGGCCTGGGCAAGACCACCCTCTCGCACATCATCGCCCACGAGCTGGGCGTGAACCTGCGCCAGACCTCCGGGCCGGTCCTGGAGAAGCCCAAGGACCTGGCGGCCCTCCTGACCAACCTCGAGAAGAACGACGTCCTGTTCATCGACGAGATCCACCGCCTCTCCCCGGTGGTGGAGGAGATCCTCTACCCCGCGCTGGAGGACTACCAGATCGACATCATGATCGGCGAGGGCCCCGCCGCACGCTCGATCAAGCTGGACCTGCAGCCCTTCACCCTGGTGGGCGCCACCACCCGCGCCGGCATGCTGACCAACCCCCTGCGTGACCGCTTCGGCATCGTGGCGCGGCTGGAGTTCTACACCGCGGACGAACTCGCCCGCATCGTCCAGCGTAGCGCCGGCCTGCTCGGCGCGCCGATGGACCCGGAGGGCGGCATGGAGATCGCCCGCCGCTCGCGCGGCACGCCCCGCATCGCCAACCGGCTGTTGCGGCGCGTGCGCGACTACGCCGAGGTCAAGGGCAACGGCCGCATCACCCAGGACATCGCGCAGAAGGCGCTGGCCATGCTCGATGTCGACCCGCAGGGCTTCGACGTGATGGACCGCAAGCTGCTCGAGGCGGTGGTGCACCGCTTCGACGGCGGCCCGGTGGGCCTGGACAACATCGCCGCCAGCATCGGCGAGGAGTCCGGCACCATCGAGGACGTGATCGAGCCCTACCTGATCCAGCAGGGCTACCTGCAACGCACCCCGCGCGGCCGGGTGGCCACGCTGGCCGCCTTCCGCCACCTCGGCGTGGCGCCCCCCGCCGCCGCCGGCGGGCTCTTCGCCGACGGGGCCTGACCCGGTGGCCGGCCCGCAGACCACTCCCTCACGCAGGTGGGCCTGGATCGCCGGGCTGGCGGTGCTGGCCGCCGCCCTCGCCGCCGGGGGCGTGATGGCGCTGCGACCGCCGCTGTCACCGGCCCTGCAGGTGCAGTCCGCGCCGCTGGTGCGCACCCTGCAGTTCTCGGCCCGCGTGGCCACGCTCTCGCGCGTGGACGTCGGCGCCACCGTCACCGGCCGCGTGGCCCGGGTGCTGGTGGTGCAGGGCGACACGGTGCGCGCCGGCCAGCCCCTGATCGAGCTGGAGTCGGACGAACTGCGCGCCACCTGGCTGCAGGCCCGGGCCACCGAGGTCCAGGCCGAGGCTACGCTGCGCAATGCCCGCGCCGAACTCGAACGCGCCCAGGCGCTGGTGGCCCAGGGCTTCCTCAGCGCCTCGCGCAATGACGACGCGCGCCGCGCCGTCGATGTCGCCCTGGCCCAGCGCGAGGCCGCCGCCGCCGCGGCCCAGGCGGCCCAGGCCCGGCTCGGCCAGGCCCGCATCCTCGCCCCGCGCGCCGCGCGGGTGCTGGTGCGCAACGTCGAGCCCGGCCAGATCGTGCAGGCCGGCCGCGCGCTGCTCTCGCTGGCCCTGGCCGGCCCCACGCAGCTGGTGGCCCCGGTCGACGAGCGCTTCCTCGAGCAGCTCCAGGTGGGGCAGCCGGCGCAGGTCGTGGCCGACGCCTTCCCCGGCCAGCGTTTCGCCGCGCGCGTGATCTCGCTGTCGCCCGCGGTCGACGCGCAGCGTGGCGCGGTGGAGGTCAAGTTCGCCCTGGAGGGCCCGCCGCCGGCGTTCCTGCGCGAGGACCTCACCGTCTCGGTCGAGGTGCAGACCGGCGCGCGCGAGCAGGCGCTGGTGATCCCGCTGTCCGCCCTGCGCGGGACGCAGTCGGTGCTGGTGGCGCGTGACGGCCGGGCCGAGCTGCGGACGGTGCAGCTCGGGCTGCGCACCCTGGAGGCCGCCGAGGTGGTGCAGGGCCTGGCGGCCGGCGACCTGGTACTGCTCGGCGCCGACGTCGAGGCCGGCCAGCGCGTGCGGCCCCAGGCCAGGGCCTGGCAGCCGCAGGGAACGGCCGGCATCCCGCGCATCGACACGCCCGGCGAGATGGGGCGCGCCCTCAGCAGCGCCATGGGGCGCTGAGGCGGCATGGGGTTCGGCCTCGGCTTCGAATGGCGGGTGGCGATGCGCTTCCTGCGCGAGGGCCGCATGCAGACCCTGCTGATCGTCGTCGGCGTCGCTGCGGGCGTGGCCGTCATCGCCTACATCTCCGCCCTGGTCGAGGGCCTGCAGGGCAACACCCTGTCCAAGACCCTGGGCGCGCAGGCCCATGTCACCCTGCGCGCGCCCGACGAGCGCGTCACCCCGGCACTGGCCCTGCCGCCGCAGGCCACCGCGCTCACGCAGACGCAGGCCCGGGCCCAGCGCCTGCGCTCCGTCGCCAACTGGCAGGCGCTGGTGCCGCTACTCGAGGCCGACCCGGCCATTGCCACCGTCTCGCCGCTGGTGTCCGGCAGCGGGCTGGCGCTGCGCGGCGAGGCCAGCCTGGCGGTGGCGGTGACCGGCGTCGAGCTCGATCGCTACGACCGCCTGGTCAGCCTGCGAAGCAAGGTGGTGGCCGGTGCCGCGCGCCTGGAGCCGGGCGACGCCATCCTCGGCCGCGAGCTGGCCATCGACCTGGGCCTGCAGGTGGGCGACCGCCTCACCCTGCAGACGGCCTCCACGAACGACTCGGTGCGCATCACCGCCCTGGTGGACCTCGGCCTGCGCGACCTCAATCGCCGCACCGCCATCGTGCCGCTGCGCACCGCGCAGGCCCTGTTCGCGCTGCCCGGCGGCGCCACCGGCCTGGACCTCGCGCTGCGCGACGTGTGGGCCGCGCAGGGGGTCACCGACGCCCTGCGCCAGCGCCACCCGTACAAGATCGAGAGCTGGCAGGAGAGCAACGCCCAGCTCGTTTCCGCGCTCAACGCGCAGACCGTCAGCACCACCCTGATCCGCGTCGTGGTCGCGGCGGTGGTGGTGCTGGGCATCGCCAGCGTGCTGGTGGTCTCGGTGGTGCAGAAGCGCCGCGAGATCGGCATCCTGCGCGCCATGGGAGCCACCCGCGGGCAGATGCAGCGGGTCTTCCTGGTGCAGGGCGCGATGGTGGCCGCCCTGGGCTCGGCGCTGGGGATCGTGCTGGCGGTCGTCATGATCTGGGCCTTCACGAACTTCGTGCGCGGCTCGGACGGCCAGCCGCTGTTCTTCGTGACCCTGCCCCCGCGCACCGCCGTGCAGGTGGCGGCCCTGGCCCTGGTGTGCGGCGTGCTCGCCGCCATCATGCCGGCGCGCCGCGCCGCGGCGATGGACCCGGCGCAGGCAATCCGGCTGTGAGGACCCGATGGCCCGCCCCCTGATCGAGCTGCACCGCCTGGGCAAGTCCTACAACCTCGGCCTGCCGAGCGAGACCGAGGTGCTGCACGGCCTGGACCTGCGCATCGACGAGGGCGAGTTCGCCGCCCTGGTCGGGCCCTCCGGCTCGGGCAAGAGCACGCTCCTGAACATCATCGGCCTGCTCGAGCGCCCGACCTCGGGGGACTATGTCCTGCAGGGGCAGTCCGTGTCCGCGCTCCATGACGACGCGCTCACCCTGCGCCGCCAGCGCACGCTGGGTTTCGTGTTCCAGTTCCACCACCTGCTGCACGCCTTCACCGCGCTGGAGAACGTGACCCTGCCCGCGCTCGCCGCCGAGGGCCGCGTCACGCCGCAGCGCCTGGCGCAGGCGCGCGAGCTGCTCGCCGCCGTGGGCCTGTCCCACGCCATGGACAAGCGGCCGCTGGAGCTCTCCGGCGGTATGCAGCAGCGGGTGGCCATCGCCCGTGCGCTGATCCTGCAGCCGGCGCTGGTGCTGGCCGACGAGCCCACCGGGAACCTGGACACCGCCACCTCGGACGATGTCTTCGCGCTGCTGCGACGCATGCATGCCGAGCGGGGCACCTCGTTCATCGTGGTCACGCACGACCCGCGGCTGGCGGCGCGCTGCGACCGCCTGATCGAGCTGGTGGACGGGCGCATCGCCCGTGACGAGCCGGTCGGCCCCTCCTGACTACCGGAGCCTCGCACCATGCAATGGCTGGAATCCCCCACGCGCTTCATCTTCTTCACCGGCAAGGGCGGCGTCGGCAAGACCTCGGTGTCCACCGCCACGGCCATCGCCCTGGCCGACGCCGGCCGCCGCGTCCTCCTCGTGAGCACCGACGCGGCCTCCAACCTCGACGAGATGCTGGGCGTGCCGCTGTCCAACCGGCCGGTGCCCGTACCCGGGGTCGGGCGCCTCTCGCTCGCCAACATCGACCCGGACGCCGCCGCCGAACACTACCGCAGCCGCGTGATGGCGCAGATGGCCGACGCCCCCGAGGAGGAGCGTTCGACGGTACGGGAGCAGCTCTCGGGCGCCTGCACCACCGAGATCGCCTCCTTCGACGAGTTCTCCGGCCTGCTGGCCGGCGGCGCCGACGCCTACGACCACGTGGTGTTCGACACGGCCCCCAGCGGCCACACCCTGCGCCTGCTGAGCCTGCCCAAGGCCTGGAGCGGCTTCCTGGCCGGCAACGACCGCGGCGCCTCCTGCCTCGGCCCGCACTCCGGCCTGAAGATGCAGGAGGCCCGCTTCAACCAGGCCCTGGCCGCCCTGACCGACCCGGCGCTGACCACGGTGGTCCTGGTCGCCCGCCCCGAGTCGGGCGCGCTGGCCGAGGCGGCGCGCACCAGCGAGGAGTTGCGCACGCTGGGGCTGGAGCGCCAGTGCCTCGTGGTCAACGCCGTGTTCCGCCCCAGCGTGCCGGACGACCCGGTGGCCCAGGCCATCGCCCGCCAGGGCGAGGCGGCGATCGCGCAGATGCCGGCGCCCTTGCGGGCCCTGCCGCGGGCGGAGGTGCCGCTGCGCCCGTTCGACTCGGTGGGACTGCCGGCGTTGCGGGCGCTGCTGCGGGACGACGCGGCACGGGCGATCGCGCCCGCCGCGCCCACCGCCTCGGCCGCCGGCCTGGACCTGCCCGGGCTGGACCGGCTGGCCGACCAGCTGGCCGCACAGGGCCGGGGGCTGGTCATGGTCATGGGCAAGGGCGGCGTGGGCAAGACCACCATCGCCGCGGCGCTGGCGCTGGGCCTGGTCGCCCGGGGGCACCGCGTGCACCTCACCACCACCGACCCGGCGGCCCACCTGGGCCTCACGCTGGCGGGCGCGGTCGAGGGGCTGGAGGTGAGCCGCATCGACCCGAAGGCCGAGACGCAGCGCTACATCGACAAGATGATGGCCACCCGGGGCCGCGGGCTGGACGCGCACGAGCGCGCGCTGCTGCTGGAGGACCTGCAGTCCCCCTGCACCGAGGAGGTGGCGGTGTTCCATGCCTTCTCGCACACCGTGGCCCAGGCCTCGCGCTCGTTCGTGGTGATTGATACCGCGCCCACCGGCCACTCGCTGCTGCTGATGGATGCCACCGGCGCCTACCACCGCCAGATGCTGCGCGGGCTCGGCGAGCGCACCGGCGCGCGCGTGGTCACGCCGCTGATGCGGCTGCAGGACCCGCAATACACGCAGGTGATCCTCGTCACGCTGCCCGAAACCACCCCGGTGTCGCAGGCCGCCGCCTTGCAGGAGGACCTGCGCCGCGCGCAGGTGGAGCCGTATGCCTGGGTGCTCAATCGCTCGGTACTCGCGGCCGGCCCGCGTGACCCGCTGCTGCAGGCGCGGTTGGCGGGCGAGGCGCGGCAGGTCGAACGGATCCGCCAGGGGCTGGCGCAGCGGCTGTTCGTGCTGCCGTGGCAGGCCCGCGCGCCGGTGGGCGTGGCGGCCCTGCAGGCGCTGGTGGCACCCGCAGCGTCATGACAGCGAACCGAGAGACCTCCAGGAAGGACCCCCCATGACCGTCACGATCTACCACAACCCCGCCTGCGGCACCTCGCGCAACGTGCTCGCCCTGATCCGCCATGCCGGCATCGAGCCGGTGGTGGTCGAGTACCTCAAGACGCCGCCCTCGCGCGAGACGCTGCAGGCCCTGGTCGCGGCCACCGGCCAGCCGGTGCGCGCGCTGCTGCGGGAGAAGGGCACGCCCTATGCCGAACTCGGGCTGGGCGACCCGTCCTGGACCGACGACCAGCTGCTGGACCAGATCGTCCGGCACCCGATCCTGATGAACCGCCCGGTGGTGGTGACCGAGCTCGGCACCCGCCTGTGCCGGCCTTCCGAGGCCGTGCTCGAGATCCTGCCGGTGGGGCCGCTCGCGCCCTTCACCAAGGAGGACGGCGAGCCGGTGGTGGACGGCGGCGTGCGGCTGCGCCGGGGCTGAGCCGGAGCTGAGCCCTGTGGCCGGGGCGCCCTGCGTCCCAGGGCCGCCCGCGCCGCCCAGGCCGTCAGCCCGGCGCGCCCGCGCCGCCCCGGCGCCGCTGGCCCAGGCGCCGCTGCGCCCTCGGCAGCTGCGTGTCCAGTTCCTGCCGCAGCGCGTCGGCCGAGGCCTGCAGCCGGCCGATGAAGCCATCGAGCTGGGCCATCTCCGCATCGGACAGCGCAGCCAGGACGCGCCGGTTGATCTCCTGCACCTGGGGCATCAGCCGCGCGTAGAGCGCCTCGCCGGCGGGCGTGGCGCGCAGCAGGGCCTGGCGCCGGTTGCCGGGCGGCACCTCGCGCAGGACCAGCCCCTTGTCGACCAGTGAGCCGACCATGCGCGAGGTGCGCGCCCGATCGAGCTGGAACCGCTCGGCCAGGGCCGAGGGCGCCATCGGCCCCTGCTCGCACAGCAGGCCGACCACGCCCCACTCGCGCCGCGTGATGCCATGCCCGCCCTCGCACAGCCGCACCACCATCGCCCCGGCCAGGGCCGACAGGCGATTCAGGCGGTACAGGAGCAGGTCGTTGATCGTCTGCAGGCGGTGCGAGGGCGTCGGCTCGGTCATGCGGCGGGCTTCGGGTAACTCCGGGGGATGGTTGATTAGATCAATCAAGGCGCGCTGCCTAAATTCGGCAAACCCCGAACCGGCCCCCGGCCCCCGACGACCATGACCTTCCACCGCTCCCTCCTCCTCTCGCGCCGCGCGCTGGGCGCCGCCGTCCTGGCCCTGGCGCTCGCCCCCGGCCTGGCCGGCGCCCAGGCCTACCCGGCCAAGACCGTGCGATTCATCAACAACTTCCCGCCCGGCGGCCCGGCCGATGTCCTGGCCCGCTCGATGGCCGAGGCGTTGCAGGCCACGCTCAAGCAGGCCTTCATCGTCGAGAACAAGGCTGGCGCCGCCGGCAACATCGGCGCCGACCAGGTGGCCAAGGCCCCGGCCGACGGCCACACGGTGCTGTTCGGCATCGACACCACGTTCACCGTCAATCCCCACCTCTACAAGTCGATGCCGTTCCGGGCGGACGACCTCAAGCCGGTGATGGTGCTGGCCTCCTCGGGCCTGCTGGTGGGCGCCACCCCGGCTTCCGGCTGGCGCTCGATGAAGGACCTGGTCGCCGCCGGCAAGGTCCGCACGCTGAACTTCAGCAACGCCGGCAGCGGCAGCCCCGGCCACCTGGCCCTGGAGATCTTCAAGGACGCGGCGGGCGTACGCATCCAGCACGTCCCGTACAAGGGCAACACCCCGGCGGTCACCGCGCTGCTCGCGGGCGAGGTGGAGGCGGGTGCGCTCGCCTCGCCGGGCATGCTGCCCCACGTCAAGGCCGGCAAGATCACGCCCCTGGCCGTCACCAGCCGCCAGCGCTCGCGCCTGCTCCCCGAGGTGCCCACCGTGGCCGAGGCCGGGCTCAAGGAGCTGGAGCTGGAGGTGCTGTACGTCGCGATGGTCCCCGCCGCCACGCCCGACGCCGTGGTGCAGGTCCTGCACAAGGCCATGGCCGAGGCGCTCCAGCGCCCCGACATCCAGGCCCGCCTCGCGAGCCTGGACCTGGTCCCCGAGGGCCAGGCCGGCGACGCCGCGCGCAAGCGCCTGGCCGACCTCTCCGCGCGCTACGCCCGCATCGTCAAGGCCACCGGGATGCAGGCCGAATGAAGCGCCCCAACATCATCTTCATCGTCGCCGACGACCTCGGCTTCGCCGACCTGGGCTGCTACGGCGGGCGCGACGCCGGCTTCGGCCCGGTCTCCCCCGTCCTCGACGGCCTGGCCGCGCGCGGCCTGCGCCTGACCGAGGGCTACGCGAACTCGCCGGTGTGCTCGCCCACCCGCTTCGCGATGATCACCGCGCGCTGGCAGTACCGCCTGCGCGGCGCCGCCGACGAACCGATCAACAGCCGCAGCAAGGGCAGCACCACCCTGGGCCTGCCGCCCGCGCATCCCACCCTGCCGTCGCTGCTGCGGGACGCGGGCTACCGCACCGCGCTGATCGGCAAGTGGCACCTGGGCTACCCGCCGGCCTTCAGCCCGGTGAAGTCGGGCTACGAGGAGTTCTTCGGCCCGATGTCGGGCGGGGTGGACTACTTCACCCACTGCAGCAACAACGGCACGCACGACCTGTACTTCGGCGAGGCCGAGCACTCGGAGGAGGGCTACCTCACCGACCTGCTCTCGCGCCGCGCGGTGGACTATGTCGAGCGCATGGCCGAGGGCGCCCGCGGCGGCACGCCCTTCTTCCTGAGCCTGCACTACACCGCGCCGCACTGGCCCTGGGAGACCCGCGACGACGCCCATGTGTCCGAGGGCGTGAAGGACCACCTGTTCCACCTGGACGGCGGCAACATCGACACCTACCGCCGCATGATCCACCACATGGACGAGGGCATCGGCTGGCTGGAGCAGGCGCTGGCCCGCGAGGGCCTGCTGGAGGACACGCTGATCGTCTTCACCAGCGACAACGGCGGCGAGCGCTTCTCGGACAACTGGCCCCTGGTGGGCGGCAAGATGGACCTCACCGAGGGCGGCATCCGCGTGCCCTGGATCGCCCACTGGCCGGCGGTGATCCCGCCCGGCTCGGTGAGCGGGCAGCACTGCCTGACCATGGACTGGTCGGCCACGATGCTGGACCTCGGCGGCGCCCGCCCCGCGCCCGGCTTCGACTGGGATGGCGTCTCCCTCGCCGCCGTGCTGCGGGACCCCTCGGCCACCTTCGAGCGGCCGATGTACTGGCGCATGAACCACCGCGGCCAGCGCGCCTTGCGCGAGGGGCCCTGGAAGTACCTGCGGGTGGACGGCCACGACTACCTGTTCGACGTGAGCGCCGACGCCCGCGAGCGCGCCAACCTGGGCAAGCGCGAGCCGCAGCGCCTGGCGCGCATGCGCGAGGCCTGGGAGGCCTGGAACGCGACGATGCCCGCCATCCCGGCGGACGCCACGGTCAGCCTCGGCTATTCGGCGGCGGACATGCCACAACGGTGAGGCCGCAGGCGCGCCGCGCCGGGGCCGCCACAGGCCTCGGCCGGCCGCCCGATGACACACCCTAGAAACTGCTCTCGCCCAGCGCCTCGCCCTCGAGGTGCTGGATGTCCGACCAGCCGACCACCGACAGCGCCCCGGGCGTCCACAGCAGCCGGTTGATCGCGCCATTGGGCAGCTCCCAGGTGCGCGGGGAGTTCACCTCCTGCCCGGTGGCCACGCGGTACAGCGCGTCCAGCACGCCGCCATGGGCCACCACCACGATCAGCTCGCCCAGGTGGCGGGCGGCGATCTCGTGCACCGTGCGGCTGACGCGTTCGCGCAGGGTGATCAGCGACTCGCCGCCCTCCGGCGGCGTCCAGTCCGGGATGCGCTTGCGCCAGTTCAGCGCCTGCTCGGGCCAGGCCTGCTCGATCTCCTTGAAGGTCTTGCCCTCGAACGAGCCGAAACAGCGCTCGCGCAGCCCCCGCACCGGCACCACCGGGGCGCGGGCCGCGGTGGCGATGTGTTCGGCGGTGTGCCAGGCGCGCTGCAGGTCGCTGGAGTAGACCGCCGCCACCGGCTCGGTGGCCAGGGCCTCGCCCACCCGCCGGGCCTGCCAGCGGCCGTTCTCGTTCAGGCCGATGTCGAGCTGCCCCTGGATGCGGGCGTCGACATTCCAGGGCGTCTCGCCATGTCGGACGGCAATGATGCGGGTGGCTTCCATGCCCGGAATTCTAGGCAGCCGTCCGCCAGCTTCCAGGGATTTCTTTGCCTCGCCGCGCCGCGGGGCGGCCTCAGCGCTTGATCTCGATGTCGACCCGGCGCGGCCCGGCGGGGGGCACGGGGAAGCCCTGGAGGGCGGCGTCGAGCAGGGCCGACAGCGCGGTCTCGGGCGGCACCCAGGTGCCGTCGTTGTAGGCGTGGGTCTCGTAGACGACCCGGCCGGTCGTGGCGTCGCGCATCACGAGCCCGACTTCGCGCTGGTACCAGGTCGGGCCGGTGTCCCAGCCCCAGAAGGGGTAGGCCATGCCCACGCCCAGGCCGCGGCGGCCGTTCCAGGTGCCCCAGCTGCCCCAGCCGCTCCAGCGCGGGCCGGCATAGGGCGACATGACCTGCTGCACGCGGCTGGAGACCTGCACCGCGTAGCGCCCGGCGGCGTCGTCGCGCCGCAGGCCGGCCCGGGCCAGGGCGCCGTCGGCGGCGAGTTCCAGGCGGGTTTGCGACGGATCCGCGGCCTGCGAGGGCAGGCGCTCGTAGCGGTAGGTCGCCGGCGCCGGCACCCCCGCCAGCGTGGAGTAGGACTGGACGGTGTTCTCCAGCCGGTAGGTGCTGGCGCAGCCGGCGAGCAGGGCGGCGGCGGCGAGGAGTGCCAGCAGGAGGGAACGAGGAACCGGATGCTTCATGGGACCTCCTGGGGGATGGGGGAACCGGGTCAGTCGCCGGACGCCAGCGGCACGACCTGCAGGCCCGGCAGCCCGGGCGGGGGGGAGGGGAACTCGTCGGCGTCGAAGGCCTTGTCGCCGTCCTCGCTGGCCACGCCCGTGGCTTTCAGACCCTGGAAGTCGTAGAGCGTTCCGTCGGCAAGGTGCGAGGGCACGACGTGGCGCAGCGCGTTGAACATGTTGTCCAGGCGGCCGGGATGCTTCTTCTCCCACTCCTGCAGCATGGCCGAGACCTGCTTGCGCTGCAGGTTCTCCTGGCTGCCGCACAGGGTGCAGGGGATGATGGGGAACTGCCGGTGCGCGGCCCAGCGCACCAGGTCCTTCTCGGCCACGTAGGCCAGGGGACGGATCACGATGTGCCTGCCGTCGTCGCTCACCAGCTTGGGCGGCATGCCCTTGAGCTTGCCGCCGAAGAACATGTTCAGGAACAGGGTCTGCAGGATGTCGTCGCGGTGGTGGCCCAGGGCGATCTTGGTCGCGCCGAGTTCGTCGGCCACCCGGTACAGGATGCCCCGGCGCAGCCGCGAACACAGGCTGCACATCGTCTTGCCCGCGGGGATCTTGTCCTTGACGATCGAGTAGGTGTCCTGGTTCTCGATGTGGAAGGGGATGCCCAGGGCCGTGAGGTACTCGGGCAGCACGTGCTCCGGGAAGCCGGGCTGCTTCTGGTCCAGGTTGACGGCCACGATGGAGAACTTCACCGGCGCGCGCTGCTGCATCTTCAGCAGGATGTCCAGCAGCGTGTAGCTGTCCTTGCCGCCGGACAGGCAGACCATGACCTTGTCGCCTTCCTCGATCATGTTGAAGTCGCCGATGGCCTGGCCCATGAGGCGGCACAGGCGCTTCTCGAGCTTGTGGGTTTCCCGCTCGATCTTCTGCTCGCGGGACAGGGGGGTGGGCTCTTGCTCGATCCAGACGGCGCTCATGGGACTGATTGTCTCATTCCCGCCCTTCCCGGCTCCTATGATCCCCCTTCATGAGCCGACCCACCGCGCCCACCGGCCTGAGCTCCCAGGAGGCCGCCCGCCGCCTTGCGCAGCACGGTCCCAATGCCCTGGAAAGCCGCGAGCACCGCGGCCTCGGCCGCACCGTGCTGGCCGTGGCCACCGAGCCCATGTTCGCGCTGCTGCTGGCCGCCGCCGGGATCTACCTGGTCCTGGGCGACCTGGCCGAGGGGCTGCTGCTGTCCTTCTTCGCCGTCATGACGGTGGCCCTGGTGGTGGGCCAGGAGCGCCGCAGCGAGCGCGCGCTCGATGCCCTGCGCGAGCTGGCCGCGCCCCAGGTGCGGGTGCTGCGTGACGGCGAGGTCCGGCGCATTCCGGCGCGCGAGCTGGTGCCCGGCGACCTGTTCCTGGTGGGCGAGGGCGAGCGCGTGGCGGCCGACGCGGTGCTGCGCGAATGCGCGGGGCTGTCGGTGGACGAGTCCCTGCTCACGGGCGAGTCGGTGCCGGTGCGCAAGCGGCCGCAGCCCGAGGGCGGCCCGCCGGCCGCCGAGCCGGGCGGGGACGACCTGCCGCTGGTCTACGCCAGCACCCTGGCGGTGGGGGGCAACGGCGTGGCCGAGGTCACCGCCACCGGCGCGGCCACCCGGGTCGGGCAGATCGGCGCCTCGCTGGCCGCGATCGAGCTGGCCGCCACCCCGCTGCAGCGGCACCTGCAGCGCCTGGTGCGCTGGCTGGCCGCCGGCGGCCTCGGCCTGAGCCTGCTGCTGGTGCTGTGGTGGGGCCTACGCGAGGGCGAGTGGCTGCAGGGCCTGCTGGCCGGCATCGCCCTGGCCATGGCCATGCTGCCGGAGGAGTTCCCGATGGCGCTGGCCGTCTTCCTCGCGCTGGGCGCGTGGCGGCTGGCGCGGGTCAAGGTGCTGGCGCGGCGGCCGGCGGTGATCGAGGCGCTGGGCGCCTGCACCGTGCTGTGCGTGGACAAGACCGGCACCCTCACCGAGAACCGCATGCGCGTGCGCCGGCTGGTGGCCGACGAGGCCGATGTCGACCTCGCGGGCGCTGCGGCCGGCGACCTGCCGCCGCCGGTGCGCCGGCTGCTCGAGGTCGCCATGCTGGCCTCGCGCCGCGGCGGCGTGGAGCCGATGGACAACGCCATCCTGGCCCATGGCGACGAGGCGCTGGCCGGCACCGGCCACCTGCACCCCGAGTGGCTGCTGGCGCAGGAGTATCCGCTGACGCCGCAGCTGCTGGCGATGTCCCAGGTCTGGACCGGCGAGGACGGCACCGCCCGCATCGCCGCCAAGGGCGCGCCCGAGGCGGTGGCCGACCTGTGCCACCTCGAGCCGGAGCAGGCCGCGGCGCTGCAGGCCCGGGTGCAGGCGCTGGCCGACCAGGGCCTGCGCGTGCTGGCGGTGGCCGAGGGCGACGCCAGCGGCCCGCTCGCCGACAACCCGCACGACTACGACTTCTCCCTCCTCGGCCTGGTCGCCTTCGAGGACCCGCTGCGCGCCAGCGTGCCCGGGGCCGTGGCCCAGGCGCGCCGCGCCGGCATCGCCGTGGCCATGATCACCGGCGACCATGCCGCCACCGCCCTGGCCATCGCCCGCCAGGCGGGGCTAGACACGGCCGCCGGCGCCCTCACCGGGGCGCAGCTGCGGGAGATGGACGACGGCCGCCTGGCGCAGGCGGTGCGCGAGGTGCGGGTGTTCGCCCGCGTCGCGCCGGCCGACAAGCTGCGGCTGGTGCAGGCCCTGGCCGCCAGCGGCGAGACCGTGGCCATGACGGGCGACGGCGTGAACGACGCGCCGGCGCTGAAGGCCGCGCACATCGGCATCGCCATGGGCGTGCGCGGCACCGATGTCGCCCGCGAGGCGGCGGGCATCGTGCTGCTGGAGGAGGACTTCGGCCACATCGTCGACGGCGTGCGGGTGGGCCGGCGCATCTACGACAACCTGCGCAAGGTCATGACCTACATCATGGCCATCCACGTGCCCATCGCCGGCCTGGCGCTGCTGCCGGTGCTGCTGGGGGCGCCGCCCATGATGCTGCCGGTGCACGTGGTGGTGACCGAGATGATCATCGACCCGGTGTGCTCGCTGGCCTTCGAGAAGACGCCCGCCGAGCGCGGCGTGATGGACCGCCCGCCCCGCCCCGCCGGCGAGCCCCTGGTGGGCGGCTCCCTGCTGGTGCAGGCCCTGCTGCAGGGCGGCAGCCTGCTGGCGGCCTCGCTGGGCGTCTACCTGTACGGGCTGCACGTGGGGCTGCCCACCGACGAGGCCCGCACCCTGGCCTTCATCGGCCTGACCGCGGGCAACCTGCTGCTCGTGTGGCTCAACGCCAGCGCCGGCGTGGGCATGCGCGCGCTGCTCGGGCGGGACTTCGCGGTGTTCTGGGGCGTGGCGGCGGTGGCCACCGGGCTGCTGGCGCTGGCCGTGACGGTGCCGGGCGTGCGCGGGCTGCTGAAGTTCGGCGCGCCGCCGGCCTCGCAGCTGGGGCTGGCCCTCGCCGCGGTGCTGGGGACGGTGATGCTGGCCTGGCTGGTGCGGCCGCGGCGGGCCTGAGCGCGGCCTGCCGCACGGGCCCGGGGAATTCCCCGGCAGGCCCTCCTAGTCGACCACCACCAGCGCCGGGTCGACCGGGCGGATCCGCTGCTCGTGGTAGTAGCCGCCGTATTCGGTGTAGCGCAGGAAGACGCGGGCGCAGGCGCCGCACTCCCAGACCTCGCAGCGGTTGTACGGGTGGTGGCGCACCGACACCGGCGCGTCGGGGGACCAGGCGTGCGTGCCGGCGGGGTGGTACTCCTCCAGCGTCGGGTCTTCGTCGTCGGGGTGGCGCAGGGTGCCCACCGCGCGCAGGGAGGCGGCGTCGAAGGTGCCGGGCACGGCCTCCCAGCCGGGCTTGCCGTTGACGGGTCCGCAGGCGGCGCAGGCCGGCGCGCCGCGCGCCGCCTCGGCCAGGGTTCGCAGGCCGGCTGCGTCGAGCACGGGCAGGTTCGCCGCGGTCACCATTGGCCGGTCTCCATGCGGATCGCGACCTCGCAGTCGTCGAAGATCTCCAGCTTGGCGATCTTCACCCGCACGCCGATCACGCCGGGCAGGTCCATCAGGCGCGCGGCCAGCTTGCCGATCAGGCTCTCGAGCAGGTTCACGTGTTCGGCGGTGCACTCGTCGATGATGATGGTGCGCACCTTGCGGTAGTCGAGCACGTGCAGGATGTCGTCGTCGTGCGGGATCAGGGGCTGCGTGCCGAGGTTCAGCTCCGCGTCCACGCAGATCGGCTGCGGTGCGGTCTTCTCGTGGTCCAGGATGCCGAGGTTGGCATCGAAGCGCAGGCCCGTGAGGGTGAGGATCTGGGTGCCGGCCTTGGTCATGGCATCAGGGAGAAATCGCGGTCGAACTTCATCAGGTGCTGGCCGCCGTCGACCAGCAGCGTGGTGCCGGTGATGGAGGTGTTGGCCAGCGCGAATTGCACGGCCGCCACCACGTCCTGCGGCGTGGAGGAGCGGCCCAGGGGCGAGAGGCGGTGCAGCGCCTGGAATTTCTCGTCGGACAGCATGTGGCTGGTGAGCGTGAGCCCCGGCGCCACGCCCACCACCCGCACCCGCGGCGCCAGGGCCAGGGCGAGCATGGTGTTGGCCGCTTCCAGGGCCGCCTTCGACAGGGTGTAGCTGAAGAAGTCGGGGTTCTGGTTCCACAGCTTCTGGTCCAGCATGTTCACCACGCAGCCGGTGGCGTCGCGCCGGGCCAGGTGGTCGTGCAGGGCCTGCGCCAGCAGCACCGGCGCGCCGGCGTTGGAGGCGATGTGCCGCGTGAGCGACTCGTAGCCGAAGGTGGCGGGCAGGTCGTGCTCGAACAGCGAGGCGCTGTTGACGACCGCATCCACCTGCCCGAGCTGCGCCGCCACCGCGGGCAGCAGGGCGCGGGTGGCGGCCTCGTCGGCCAGGTCGGCGGGGAAGGCGGCGTGGCGCGCGTCCACATGGCCGGCGCGCAGGCTGGTGACCTCGCAGTCGGCCACGGTGCGCTGCGCCTCCTCGGCGGAGTTGCGGTAATGCACGGCGACCTGCCAGCCCGAGGCGGCCAGCGCCAGGGCCATCTCGCGGCCCAGGCGGCGGGCCGCGCCGGTCACGAGCACGGTGGGCAGGGCGGGGGAATTCATTGCAACGACAATCGGGGGGTGATGTCCATCGAAGCAGCCAGTTTAGCGACCCCCCTGCACCCGCTCCTGCGCGAGGAGATCGCGCGCGAGGGCGGCTGGCTGCCCTTCGACCGCTTCATGGCGCAGGCGCTGTACGCCCCGGGCCTGGGCTACTACGCCAACCAGACCCGCAAGTTCGGCCGCATGCCGTCCTCCGGCAGCGACTTCGTGACCGCGCCCGAGATGACTCCCCTGTTCGGCCAGGCCCTGGCCGTGGCCGTGGCCGACGCGATGGACGCCACCGGCTGCGACGAGGTCTGGGAGTTCGGCGCCGGCACCGGCGCGCTGGCCTCGCAGCTCCTGGGCGCGCTGGGCGACCGGGTGAAGCGCTACACCATCGTCGACCTCTCCGGCTCGCTGCGCGAGCGCCAGCGCGAGACGCTGGCGGCGCACGCGGGCCGGGTCCGGTGGGCCGGCGAGCTGCCCGACGACCTGCGCGGCATCGTCGTGGGCAACGAGGTGCTGGACGCCATGCCGGTGAAGCTGCTCGCGCGCGCGGGCGGCACCTGGCACGAGCGCGGCGTGGTCGTCGATGGCGATGGCTTCGCCTGGGAGGACCGCCCCACCGCGCTGCGCCCGCCGGTGGAGATCGAGGGCGGCCACGACTACCTCACAGAGGTCCACCCGCAGGCCGAGGCCTTCGTGCGCACGCTGGCCGACCGGCTGAAGCAGGGCGCCGCCTTCCTGCTCGATTACGGTTTCCCCGAGGACGCGTACTACCACCCGCAGCGCCACATGGGCACCCTGATGTGCCACCACCTGCACCAGGCCGACCCGGACCCGCTGGTGAAGGTGGGCCTGAAGGACATCACTGCGCACGTGAACTTCACCGGCATCGCGCTGGCGGCGCAGGAGGCGGGGCTGGGCGTGCTGGGCTACACCACCCAGGCGCGCTTCCTGATCAACTGCGGCCTGGTCGAGCGCATGGCCGATGCGTCGCTGCAGGAGCGCGTGGCGGCCCAGCGCCTGGTGCACGAGCACGAGATGGGCGAGCTGTTCAAGGTGATCGGCCTGCATGCCGGCGCGTTCTGGGACGCGGTCGGCTTCCGCCACGGCGACCGCACCGCCACCCTCTGACCGCGCAGGCCATGATCCGCTGGATCCTCGTCATCTTCCTGGCCCTGGTCCTGATCAGCGGCTTCACGCCGCTGCTGCAGAAACTGGGCTTCGGCAAGCTGCCGGGGGACTTCCGCTTCAAGCTGTTCGGGCGGGAGTGGTTCATCCCGCTGACCACCACGGTGATCCTGAGCCTGGTGGCCGGAGGCATCGCCAAGCTGATCTAGGCCGGCGGGCGTCGGGGTTGTCACCGGCGGGCACAGCGCCTGGCCGATGGATCGGATGTTTCGGAATTTCAGAAAATTTCTCGGAAACATCCGCCCGGCATCAGCGATTTCGGAATTTCAGAAAATACGTTGCGGATCGCCTTCTGTGGCCGTATATTTCGGACTTTCAGAAACTTCATCGTCCAGCATGCCCTCGTCCCGCGCCGCGAGCGCTCCTGCCGAAGTGCCCGGCATCCAGGTCCTGAACAGCGTGGCCGACCTGGGGATCCAACTGCGGGCGCACCGCAAGCAGCAGGGCCTGCGCATCGACGATGCCGCCGCGCTCCAGGGCGTGTCGGTCGACCTGCTGTCGCGCCTGGAAAACGGCCAGGGCGGCGTGCGCACGGACAAGCTGCTGGCCGTGCTCGACGGCCTCGGGCTGGCCCTGGTGGTCGCCCCGAAGGACCATCCCTGGCTGCGGAGCCTGCCCGACGGCCGGGACATGGGCACCGAGGCCGCGCCATGACCCAGGTGCTGGGCCTGGCCCTGTGGGCCGGTCGGCGCCACGTGGCCGACATCAGGCACCTCCCCCTGGACGACGCCTGGACCCTGGCCTACACCCCGGCCTGGCTGGCGGACCCCGACGCCTACCCGCTGTCGCCGGCCCTGCCCCTGGCACCGCCGGCGGGCGGACACCGCTCCGCCTCCGTGCGGCGCTTTCTCGAGAACCTGCTGCCCGAGGGGCGCGCCCTCGACATCGTCGCCTCCGTCCGCGGGGTGGCCAAGACCAACGTCCATGGCCTGATCCAGGCCCTGGGGACGGAGACCACGGGCGCCTTCCGCTTCCTTGCCCCGCACGAGGACGGCGCCAGGCCGCCGGACGAACACCCCTGGCGAGTCGTCACCCTGGACGAGCTCGACCAGCGCATCGCGCAGCGGGCGGAGCGCCCCTTCGTCGAGTGGGACGGCAAGGTCCGGATGTCCATCGCCGGCTACCAGGACAAGCTCCCCGTCTTCCTGGAGGGTGACCTGGCCCGGGGCGGGCGCCTGGTGCTGCCCGACTACCCGCTGGCGTCGACCCACCTGCTCAAGCCGCAGCCCGACCAGGCGGGCGTGGCGCACATGGTCGTCAACGAGCACTTCTGCATGAGCTTGGCCCGTGACCTGGGCCTGCCTGCGGCGCAGGTCGCCATCCTGCGCACGCCGCGTCCGGTGCTGGTGGTCACCCGGTTTGACCGGGTGGTGCGTCACGGCGCCGGCGGCGTGGCGGTGGACCGGCGCCATGTCATCGACGCCTGCCAGGCCGCCGATTTGCCGGTGAGCTACAAGTACGAACGCCACATCGGCAGCGGCCCCGAGGTCGCGGCCTACCGCGACGGCATGAGCCTTCCGCGCCTGTTCGAGCAGCTGCAGCATGTCACGCGCAAGGCGGCGGCCCGCCTGGAGATGCTGCGATGGGCGCTGTTCCAGTTCGTCATCGGCAACTGCGACGCGCACGGCAAGAACTTCTCCTTCCATGTCCAGCCGGCCGGCCTGGCGAACGCGCCCTGGTACGACCTGGTCAGCGTCGTGCAATACCCGCAGTTCTCGCACGAGCTGGCGATGGCCTTCGGCGATGAATTCAACCTGGACGAGGTCAGGGCCTACGCCCTGGCCGACTTCGCCCACCGCTGCGGGATCGACCGCCAGCTGCTGCTGCGCGAGAGCCGGCGCCTGCGCGACGCGGTCGTGGCCCGTGCCATGGCGCTGGCCGAGTCTGCGCCCTATGAGGCCGAGGAAAGGGCCTTCGCCAGGCAGGTCGCGCGGTTCGCGATCGGGCAGGGGGAGCGACTGCACCAGGCCGCCCGGGAAGCCGCCCGGATCGGTGGGCAGTACCTGTAGCCGCGGGCTCGGGCAGGCCGGCCGCCGTCACGCGCGCGGGTCAGACGCCCGCCGCCTCCACCGCCTCGATCCGAGCCTGGTGGATCCACTCCCCGATGCGCTTGCCGCTGGCGCCCGCCGCCGCGGCGCGTGCCGCGACCTCGGCGGTGTCCACCGACTGCGCCGCCGCCAGCGCGGCGAGCAGGCGGGGGCGTTGCGGGTAGGCGTCGTCCTCCATGCCGAGGCGGCCGCGGGCGTCGCACTCGCAGGCGAGCAGGATCTCGTCCATCCGCGCCGGCTTGCGCAGCGCGTCGCAGCGTTCCAGGAGCCGCACCAGGGCGGCCGCGCCGAACTCCCCGCTGCGGTGGATGTTGCCGTGCTCGCGCGCCACCACGTCGCCCAGCTCGCGGCACTCCACCGGCACCCGCAGGCGCTCGGCCAGGCCCTTGAGCAGGCGCGCGCTGCGCTCCTCGTGGCCGATGTGCCGCGGCAGCACGTCGGCCGGGGTGGTGCCCTTGCCCAGGTCGTGCGCCAGGCAGGCGAAGCGCACCGGCAGCGAGGCGCCCAGGCGCGCACTCATGTCCAGCACCATCATCAGGTGCACGCCGGTGTCCACTTCCGGGTGGTACTCGGGGCGCTGCGGCACGCCCCACAGCCGCTCCACCTCCGGCAGCAGGCGGGCCAGGGCGCCGCATTCGCGCAGCACCTCGAACATGCGCGAGGGCCGTTCCTCCATCAGGCCTCGCGCCAGCTCCTGCCACACCCGCTCGGCCACCAGCGCATCGACCTCGCCGGCCCCGACCATGCCGCGCATCAGCGCCATCGTCTCGGGGGCCACGCGGAAGTCGGCGAAGCGCGCGGCGAAGCGGGCCAGCCGCAGGATGCGCACCGGGTCCTCGCGGAAGGCCCCGGTCACGTGCCGCAGCACGCGGTCACGCAGGTCCTGCTGGCCGTGGAAGGGATCGACCAGGCTGCCGTCGGGGCGGCGGGCGATGGCGTTGATGGTGAGGTCGCGGCGGGCCAGGTCCTCCTCCAGCGTGACCTTCGGGTCGGCGTGGAAGGTGAAGCCGTGGTAGCCCGGCGCGGTCTTGCGCTCGGTGCGCGCCAGCGCGTATTCCTCGCGCGTCTCGGGGTGCAGGAAGACCGGGAAGTCCTTGCCCACGGGCAGGTAGCCGGCGTCCACCAGCGCCTGCGGCGTGGCGCCCACCACCACCCAGTCGCGGTCATGCACCGGGCGCCCGAGCAGGGCGTCGCGCACCGCGCCGCCGACTTCGTAGGCCTGCATCAGCGCGACGTCCGGTAGGGTTCCTCGAACGCCCGGAAATCCTGCTCCGCCAGCGCGCCCTCGATCCAGGCCTTCACGCCCGGCAGGGCGCAGGCGCGCGCCACGTAGGCCGCCACGTCGGGCGGCACCGGCAGGCCGTAGGTGCGCAGTCGCATGCACACCGGCGCGAAGTAGGCGTCGGCCACCGAGAACGCGCCGAACAGCAGGCCGTCCGGGTGCGGGTGCTGCGCGAGCAGGCCGGTCCACATCGCGACGAGGCGGTCGAGGTCGGCGCGCACGCCGGCCTGCTCGCGCAGCACGCGCTCGCCCACCTCCGGCAGCGAGGCCTCGATGTTCATGGGGCAGTGGCTGCGCAGCGCGCCGAAGCCGGCGTGCATCTCGGCGCAGACGCTGCGCGCACGGGCGCGGTCCTGCGCGCCAGCGGGCCACAGGGCCTGGCCGGGAAAGCGCTCCGCCAGGTACTCCGCGATCGCCAGCGTGTCCCAGACCGCGAAACCGTCATCGACCAGCACCGGCACCTTGCCGGCCGGGGTGATGTCCCCGAGGGCCTGCTTGAACGCCGAGCCGGGCTCGAACGAGTCGAAGCGCACCATGACTTCCTCGAACGGGATGCCGGCCTGCCGCATCAGCACCCAGGGCCGCATGGACCACGACGAGTAATTCTTGTTGCCGATGTACAGGCGCAGCATGGCGGCTTCTCCTTGGGGGGCTCAGGGCAGTTCGCGATTGGGCTCGGGCTGGTTCGGGTCGCGCGGGCCCACGGTGCCCAGGCGCGCGCGCAGCGACTGCGGCTGGCCCGAGATCACCGCGGCGTAGAGCGTGGCGTTGGCCAGCACCTTCTTGACGTAGTCCCGCGTCTCGTTGAACGGCACGTTCTCGGCCCAGGCCGCGCCCTCCAGCACCGGGCCGTTGCGCCAGGCGCGCGGCCGGCTCGGGCCGGCGTTGTAGGCCGCCGCGGCCATCGGCATGGAGCCGCCGAAGTCGTCCAGCACCAGCTTGAGGTAGGCGGTGCCGATGGCGATGTTGGTGTCGCGGTCCGACAGCTGGTCGGGGTTGAAGCCGTTCAGGCCGATGCGCCGCGCGGTCCAGCGCGCGGTGGCGGGCATCACCTGCATCAGGCCCGAGGCGCCCACGTGAGAGCGGGCGTCGGTCACGAAGCGGCTCTCCTGGCGGATCAGGCCATAGACGTACGACGGGTCCAGCGCGATCTCGCGGCTGCGGCGCAGCACGGCCTCGCGCATCGGCATGGGGAAGCGCTGGTCCACGTCGAACTCGGCGCGGGTGCGCTCGCTGGTGTTGATGCAGCGGTCCCAGACCTCGCGCTCGCACGCCCATTGCGCGGCGGCCAGCAGTTCGCGGTCGCCCATGCCGCCGGGGCGGTGCAGGTTGGTGGTGTAGTTCCACTCGCGCACGCCGTCGGCGCGCAGGCCGATGGCGATGGCGTGCAGGGCCCGCTGCAGGCCGGGGTTGGTGCGCGCGGCCTCGCGCTCCTCGGCGGTGAGCGGCGCGGGGCGCGGCGGCACGGTGATGCGCTGGCCCAGTTCCTCCAGCGCGAGCTGCTCGTAGAAGCCGCGCGGCGAGGCCAGGCCTTCCATCACGCGCCGGCCCTCGGCGCGGTCGGCCTCGCTGCCGGCGGCCAGCAGCGCGCGGGCACGCCAGTAGGTCCAGGCCGGGTCCCGCTGCAGCGCCGGGCCCATGGCCTCGATCGTCTCGCGCAGCGCCTTCCAGGGCGGCGTGCTGGCGGCGCGCAGCGTGGCGCGGGCCTTCCAGGCGAGCATTTCGTCGGTGAGGTCCTCGTCGCGCGTCACGCGCCCGTAGAACGACAGCGCGTTCGGCGAGAGCTTGAACGCGCTCTGGCGGCCAATGGCGCCCCACAGCCAGTTGCGCTCCTCGGGCGTGAGCGAGGGGCTCCACTTCGTGTCCAGCGTGGCGGCGGCGGTCTCGGGCTCGGTGGCCGCCAGGCGGGCCAGTGCCAGCACCACCAGCTCCTTGCGGATCCGCGAGTTGGCGGTGGCGCGGCTGTCCAGGTACTTGACCGGGTTGGCCAGGGCCTCGTCGACCAGGTTCACGGCTTGCGGCGCGACGATCTCCAGCGCCGCCCGCACCATGCGCGGGCGGTTGAACTCGGCGCCCAGGCGCGCCTTGCGCCAGACGTCCAGCGGCTGCAGGCGGGCATGGCGCGGGCCGTCGACCAGGGCGCGCGCCAGCGTGGTGCAGGCGTCCTCGGCCTCGCGCTGGGAAAACCACAGCCGGCGGGCCTCGTCCACCAGCGCCGGGGTGGGGCCCTCGCGCAGGTGCTGCACCGTCAGGGCGTAGCACTTGACCTGCGTGTCGTCGTTCATGCGAAAGCGCGCATGCTCGGGAGCGAAGTTCGTCCAGTCGCGGCGCTGGCCCAGGAGCAGGAGCCAGTCGTTGCGCAGGCGGTCCTCCTGGTAGGTGCCGGCCCAGCGCGCGAGGAAGTCCTGCACCTCCTGCGGGGTGGCGGTGTCGAGGCGGGCGCGCAGCTCCCAGTAGGCGCCCCAGGGCTCCAGCAGGTGGCCGCGCAGCTGGGGCAGGAGCTGGGCGAGGCGGGGGCGCTGGCCCTGGCGGAAGGCCTGGGCCATCTCGAGCACGACCTCGTCACCGCGCGGGTCGGGCCGGCCCTGGGCCTGCGCCGCGCCGGCGAGGGTGGCCGCGATCAGTGTCAGAATCAATCGGAACTTCATCGGGGAATTATGGACAAGTCGGAACAGAAAAAGGCCCTGCGACAAAGCCTGCTCGATGCCCGCCTGCACCTGCCGGACCGCCTCGCCCGCGCCGACCTGCTGCAGCGGGTCATGCGCATCTGGCTGGTGGGCCGGCCCGACGCCGTGATCGGCGCGTACTGGCCCATCAAGGGCGAGTTCGACCCGCTGCCCGCCCTGCACCGCTGGAAGGAGGACGGCGAGCTGCTCGATGAGCCCCAGCGCCGGCGCATCGGCCTGCCGGTGGTGGACAAGGTCCACAAGACCCTCACCTTCCATGCCTGGTTCCCCGGCTGCCCGATGGAGGAGGATGCCTACGGCATTCCCAAGCCCAAGGACACCGAGATCATCGTCCCCACGCTCCTGTTCGTGCCTTGCGTGGGGTACGGGCCGGGGGGCTTCCGCCTCGGCTACGGCGGCGGCTTCTACGACCGCACCCTGGCCAGCCTCGAGCCCCGGCCCTTCACCGTGGGCCTGGGCTTCACCTGCGGCTTCGTCCCGGACCTCGAGCCCGAGCCGCACGACATGCCGCTGGACGCGATCCTGAACGACAACGGCGTGGTCTGGCCGGTGCGCTGAGGCCGCGGCCCCGCCATCCCCGCCGCGCCTACTTCGGCGAGGCGAGGTCGGAGAAGTCCCGCTGCCAGGCGCGCAGGCGCCGCATCGACGCCTCGCGCTGGGCGGGCGTGGCGGCGGCATGCACCGCGGCCACCAGGGCGCAGTTGTGCTGCGTGGCCTGTTCCTGGAGCCGGCGGTAGGCGGGGTCCGGCGAGTGCTGCGCCCGCGCGAGCAGGGCCTGGAGCTGCCGGCGCGCCTCGGCCGGCGAGGTGCCCGGCGCCTGCAGCTGCCGCAGCACCTGCAGCGTGTCGGCCTGACGCCGGTGGCGCTCGGCGAGGACGCGCGCCGCATCGAAGGGCGACGCCTCGAGCTGCTGGCGCAGCACCACGCGCTGCGGCTCCTCCAGCTTGCCGTAGGCCATCTCCAGCCGCTCGGCGAACAGCTTGAGGCGCCGCTCGCGCCGGTCGGCCGCTGAGGCGGTGACCCACTGCTTGCGGAAGTCCTCGTTGTTGGTTTCGAAGCGCCGCGCCAGGTGGCGCAGCTGGTCGGGCGTGAGCGTGAGGGCGAACTGGGCGAGCACCGGCTCCACCTGCGCGCGCAGGGCGTCCAGCCGGGCGAGGCCGCTCTCGTACAGCGCGCAGGCCTGGGCCCCGCCGAAGTCGCCCGCCGCGAGTTGCTCGGCCTGCCGCGCCAGGGCCACCAGCCGGGGCAGTTCCTCGGTGCGGTGCCACTGGTGCACCTGCTCGAGCGCCTCGCGCACGCGCGGGGTCTGGGCATCGCTGAAATCAAAGTAGCCGTCGAGCCACCAGTACGCCAGCTGGGGCGCGTTGGCGTACCCGAGCTGGAGCGCGCTGCAGCCCGCCAGCGCCGAGGCCAGCGCCAGCGCGCCGATAATCCGCACGAGATTCCAGGCACGAGTCATAGAGGAAAGAGGCAAGTCGATGACGTCAATGGCGGCAGTGGATGTGGTGGTGATGGCCGCCGGCAAGGGTACGCGAATGAAGAGCAACCTGCCCAAAGTGTTGCACCGTTTGGGCGGGCGCGCACTGCTGGCGCACGTGGTCGATGCGGCCGCGGGGCTGGCGCCCCGGCGCGTGGTCGTGGTCACCGGGCACGGCGCCGCGCAGGTGGCCGAGGCGGCCCGGGGCTTCGCCGCCGGCGCCGGCCTGGCCGGCTGCGACACGGTGCTGCAGGAGCCGCAACTGGGCACCGGCCACGCCGTGCAGCAGGCCCTGCCCCTGCTGCCCGAGGACGGCACCTGCCTGGTGCTCAATGGCGACGTGCCCCTGGTCGAGTCCGCCACCCTGCGCGCGCTGGTGGCCGCCAGCGAGGGCGGCAGGCTGGCCCTGCTGACCGTGGACATGCCGGACCCCACCGGCTACGGCCGCATCGTGCGCGAGGGCGAGGCGGTGCAGGCGATCGTGGAGCACAAGGACGCGAGCGAGGCGCAGCGCGCCATCCGCGAGGTCTACACCGGCTTCATGGCCGTTCCCAACCGGCTGCTGCGGGCCTGGCTCGCGCGCCTGACCAACGACAACGCCCAGGGCGAGTACTACCTGACCGACGTGGTGAAGTTCGCCGCGCAGGATGGCGTGCCGGTGGCCGCCCTCAAGACCGCCGACAAGGTGCAGGTCGACGGCGTGAACAGCCCGCTGCAGCTCGCCGAGCTGGAGCGCGCCTACCAGCTGCGCCGCGCCCGCGCGCTGATGGAGCAGGGCGTGCGCCTGGCCGACCCGGCCCGCTTCGACGTGCGCGGCACGCTCGACTGCGCCGGCGACGTGGAGATCGACGTGAACTGCGTCTTCGAGGGCGCGGTGTCGCTGGGCGAGGGCGTGCGCATCGGCGCCAACTGCGTGATCGCCAACGCCCGCATCGACGCGGGCGCGGTGATCCATCCCTTCACCCACATCGACGGCGAGAAGCTCGGCGTGGAGGTGGGGGCGGGCGCGCTCGTGGGCCCGTTCGCCCGCCTGCGGCCCGGCGCGAAGCTGGGCGCCGAGGTCCACATCGGCAACTTCGTCGAGGTGAAGAACTCCACCCTGGCCGACGGCGCCAAGGCCAACCACCTGGCCTACCTGGGCGATGCCACCGTGGGCGAACGGGTGAACTACGGCGCCGGCAGCATCACCGCCAACTACGACGGCGCCAACAAGCACCGCACCGTGATCGAGGCCGACGTGCACGTGGGCAGCAACTGCGTGCTGGTGGCGCCCGTCACCCTGGGGGCGGGCGGCACCATCGGCGGCGGCTCCACCATCACCAAGGACACGCCGGCGGGCGCACTGTCCGTGGCCCGGGGCAAGCAGGTCAGCATCCCCAACTGGCAGCGGCCGGTCAAGAAGAAGGCCTGACCGCCCCGGCCTGGCCGCGAGGCCGGGCAGGCGCGCCTGCCGCCGCCGGCTGCCGCTGTCAGACGTTGCCTTCGAGCTCCTTGCCGGCGCGCTGGATCACGCCGGCCCAGCGCTTGTTCTCGCGCGCCAGGAAGTCGCTGGTCTCCTGCGGCGTGGAGGTCAGCACCTCGGCGCCGGCCTCTGTCAGGCGCGAGCGGATCTCGGGCGAGCGGATGATCTGGATCAGGAGGGCGGCCAGTCGCTCGGTGGCGGCCTTGGGCAGGGAGGTGGGCACCACCACGCCCTGGTAGGTGCCGGACTCGAAGTCCTTCACGCCCTGTTCGGCGATGGTGGCCACGTTGGGTAGCAGCGGCGTGCGGGTGCGCTTGGACACGCCGATCACCTTCAGGCGCCCGGCCTGGACCAGGGGCATCGTGGCCAGCATGCCGTTCAGGCAGATCTGCGTGTTGCCGGCGGCGGTGTCGGCCAGCGCCTGCGCGCCGCCGCGGAACGGCACATGCTGCCACTTCAGGCCGGTGGACAGGGCGATGTCCACCACGCCCAGGTGGTTGGCCGAGCCCGAGCCGGCGGAGGACAGGTTCATGGACCGCGTCTTCGACAGCGCCACCAGCTCGGTGATGGTGTTCGCCTGCACCGAGGGGTGGGCCACCAGCAGGTGGGGCGAGTAGGCCAGCATGGTCACGCCCTTGAGGTCGGCCGGCTTGTACGGCAGTTCCTTGGTGACCAGGGGGCTGATCGCCAGCGAGCTCATGTCGGTGAGCATCATGGTGTGTTCGTCGGTCGCCGTGGCGGTGGCCGCGGCGGCGATCGCGCCGTTGGCGCCGGTGCGGTTCTCGATCACCACCGGCACGCCCAGCGCATCACCCAGCGGCTTGCTGATCAGGCGGGCGATGGTGTCGGAAGTGCCGCCCGGCGCGAAGGGGATGACGATGCGCAGCGGCCGGCTCGGCCAGGTGGCGGCCGAGGCGAGGGCGGGGCCGCCCAGGGCGGTGGCGCCCGCGGCGGCGGCGGTGGCCTTGAGCAGGGTGCGGCGGTGAAGGGTCATGCGTTGTCTCCTGGGTTGCGGCCGTTCGGCCTGTCTGGGTGCGACTGTGACCTCAGTCGGTCGTGATCATGACGGCGGTGCGGGGCTCGGGTGTCACCCTAGCGCACCCGGTTCTGCAGCGGCTCGCCGGCGGCGAGCCGGCGGATGTTGTCGGCGATGAAGGCATAGCGGCGCGCCAGCAGGCCATGGGTCCAGCCCGAGATGTGCGGGGTGCAGCGCACGTTGGGCAGGGTGTGGAATGGCAGCGAGGCCGGGGCCAGTTCGGCCTGGCCGGCGGCCGGGTAGTGGTACCAGACATCGAGCACCGCGCGGCCGATGCGGCCGGCCTGCAGCGCGTCGAACAGCGGCTGTTCCTGCACCAGGGGGGCGCGGCCCACGTTCACCAGCAGCGAGGTCGGCTTCATCGCGGCGAGCTCGCGCTCGCCCACCAGGCCGCGGGTCTGCTCGTTCAGCGGGCAGCACAGGACCAGCACGTCGATGGCGGGCAGCAGGCCGGCGAGGTCGGCCACCGGATGCACCGCATCCGCGCCCTCCACCGGAACGCCCTGGCGGGTGACCGCGGTCACGTGCAGGCCGAGCGCGCGCAGGCGCGAGGCGGTGGCCCGGCCGATGGCGCCGAAGCCGACGATGGCGGCGCGGCGGCCGAAGGCCTCGTCGTGGAACGGCCGCTCGAAGTAGGCGCGCGGCCAGGTGGCGGCGTCCAGCGGCGCGGGGACGGGCTGGCTGAAGATGGCCTGGTCCAGCACCGCGTGGCAGACGAACTCGGCGATCGGGATCTCGTGCTCGAACACGTTGCAGACGCGGCAGCCTTCCGGCACCGCGTCGAGGGCGATGGTGTCCAGGCCGGCGCCGGGCGCCTGGAACAGGCGGGCCTGCAGGCGCGAGGCCTCGCTGGCATTCAGGCGGGTGCTGACCACGACCTCGGCTTCGATCGGGCCCTCGGCCGGCAGCGAGGCAACGCCGCGGACCTGGAAAGCATCCCCCAGCAGGCGCTGCAGCAGGGGGACATGGGGGACATGCTGTCCGACGACGGTGACTTGCATGGAATCTCTGGATGAAAAAGGGTCAGCGGGCCTGGCCGCTCACGCGCACGGTGGCATCGGGCCGGGCCTTCACCGCGTCCTGCAGGCGGGTGCCCAGGCCGGGGGCCTGCGGCGCCAGGGCCATGCCGTCCTTCAGCACCGGCAGGTCGGTGACCAGGTCACGGTACCAGGTGCTCAGGGACGCGCGCACCACCTCCTGGAAGATGGCGGTGGGCGCATGCAGCGCCAGGTGCAGGCCCGCCATCAGCGTGACGGGGCCGGTGCAGTCGTGCGGGGCCACCGGCTTGGCGTACGCCTGGGCCAGGGCGGCGATCTTGCGGCCCTCGCTGAAGCCGCCGCACCAGGCCAGGTCCAGCATGACCATGTCGAGGGCATCGGCGGCCAGCAGGTCGCGGAACGGGACCACGCCGCCCAGGGTCTCGCTGCCGCAGATCGGCACGCGGGTCTGGCGGCGCAGGTCGGCCAGGGCGCGGGCGTCGTCCATCTTGGCGATCGGGTCCTCGGCCCAGAAGATGCCCAGGTCCTCCAGCGCGCGGCAGATGCGGGTGGCGGCATGGCTGCCCCAGAGGCTGTGGAGCTCGCACATCACCTCGATCTGGTCGCCCACGGCCTGGCGGATCTTGCGGAAAGGCGCCAGGCCCTCCTTCAGCTGGGGCAGGGTGATCATCTGCCCGCCGCTGGCGGCGGCGAAGTCGTCGAAGGGCCAGATCTTCATCGCGGTGAAGCCTTCGGACAGCAGGCTCTCGGCCAGCTTGCCGGCGTCGCGCATGAAGGCGACCTGGTCGTCGTAGGGGCCGGCGCTGGCGTCGCCGCTGCCGATGGACCGGCGCACCGCGCTGCTGGTGTTGAAGGCGTAGCCGGCGCAGGTGTTGTAGGCCCGCACCCGGTCGCGCGCGCCGCCGCCCAGGGCCACGTAGACCGGCTCGCCCTGGCGCTGGCCGGCCAGGTCCCACAGGGCGATGTCCACCGCGCTGGCGGCGCGCACCTCGGCGCTGGCGCTGTGGAAGCCCAGGTAGGGCGCGGACAGGTGCTGCGAGATGCCCTCGATGTGGCGGGCGTCGCGGCCGACCAGCCAGGGCGCGACCTGCTCGTGCAGCACCGCCTCCACCGCCTGCGCGCCGCGGAAGGTCTCGCCCAGGCCGGTGCGGCCGTCGTCGGTCTCGATCTCGAGCCAGATCAGGTTGGGGCGTTCGGCGATGCGGACGGTGCGCAGGGCGGTGACGAGGGACATGGCGTAGGGGGTGTTGCGTTGCGGCGGATTATTCGAAGCCGCCGGATGACCTGTCAACGAAACGCCAAAGTTGTTTGACAACTTGCTAGGATGCGGCTGAAGCCGAGGAGTCCGCCATGCCCGCCCCCGCCCTTGCCGACCATGTCTACGAGCAGATCGTCGCCACCATCGCCCGCGAGGCGCTGGCGCCGCACACCCGCCTGCCCAGCGAGGCCGCGCTGGGCGAGCGCTTCGGCGCCTCGCGCCCGGTGGTGCGGCAGGCGCTGGCGCGGCTGCGGGCCGAGGGCCGGGTCTATGCGCGCCAGGGTGCAGGCAACTTCGTCGGGGAGGCGGCGCCGCTGTCGCGCGTGACCTTCGGCGCCTTGCGCAGCCTGGCGGACATCCGCGCGCTGCTGGATTTCCGCTGCGTGCTGGAGGGCGAGAGCGCGGCCCGCGCGGCGCAGTGCACCGACCGGCAGCTGCTGCACGCCATCACCGCCCGGCGCCGCCTGCTGGAGGCCGCGGTGGCCCGCGGCGACAAGGCGGTGGACGAGGACATCGCCTTCCACCGCGCCATCGCCGAGGCCAGCGGCAACCGCTTCTTCATGCTCACGATGGCGGCGCTGGAGGAGCAGTTCCGCTATGCGGTGAAGCTCGCGCGCGAGCTGTCGGCGCAGCCGGTGCGCGAGCGCGCCAGCCATGTGCGCGACGAGCACCGCGCCATCGACGCCGCCATCGCCGCGGGCGACCCGCAGGCCGCCCGGGACGCGATGACGCGCCACCTGCGCGGGGGCATGGCGCGCCTGTTCGGCGGGTAGGGGCGGCGGCGGGCGGCGGCGGTCGCTGGCGGCGCCTCAGGCCAGCGGGATGCGCGGCGCGAACTTGGCGCGGCGCACCGAGAAGAAGGCCTTGACGTTGCGCACGTTGGCATCGGCCGTGAACAGCCGCTGCTGCAAGGCCAGGTAGCCCGGCATGTCGGCGGCGCGCACGTGCAGGATGAAGTCGGGCCCCGGCGAGACGCGGTAGCACTGCTGCACCGCGTCGTCGGCGACGACGCGGGCCTCGAAGGCGGCCAGGTGCTCGGCGCCCTGGCGCTCCAGCGTCACCTCGACGATGGCTTCCAGCCCGTGGCCCAGGACCTCGCCGAGGCGGTCGGCATGCAGCACCGCCACCTGCCGTTCGATCAGCCCCGCCTCGTGCAGGCGCTTGACCCGCCGCAGGCAGGTGGGCGGCGAGACATGGACCCGGCGCGCCAGCTCGAGGTTGCTCAGCGAGGCATCCTGCTGGAGCAAGTCCAGCAGGTGGCGGTCGATGGTGTCGAGAAACCTGGCTTCAATTTCTTGCATGTTGGGGAAATCTTATTTCATCAATTGAGATGCGAGAAATAAAAAACCATCGGATTTAAAAATTCGGACACAAATTCCGTTCCATCCCTCCTACAGTCCAGCCAACCTCAGGAGCTTCCACCATGTGCGGCATCGTCGCCGCGGTCTCTGACCGCAACATCGTCCCCATCCTCGTCCAGGGCCTGCAGCGGCTCGAGTACCGGGGCTATGACTCCTGCGGCGTCGCGGTGCATGCCGGCGGCCTGCGCCGCGCGCGCAGCACCCAGCGCGTCGCGGAACTGCTGCAGCAGGTGACCGCCGAGAAGCTCGAGGGCACGACCGGCATCGCCCACACCCGCTGGGCCACGCACGGCGCCCCGGCGGTGCACAACGCCCACCCGCATTTCAGCCACGGCCCCGGCGCCGCCGCCGACAAGGCCGGCCGCATCGCGCTGGTCCACAACGGCATCATCGAGAACCACGACGAGCTGCGCGCCGCGCTGCAGGCCCGGGGCTATGCCTTCGCCAGCCAGACCGACACCGAGGTCATCGCCCACCTGGTCGACAGCCTCTACGAGGGCGACCTGTTCGAGGCGGTGCAGGCCGCCGTGGCGCAGCTGCATGGCGCCTATGCCATCGCCGTGTTCTGCAAGGACGAGCCGCACCGCGTGGTCGGCGCGCGCGCCGGCTCGCCCCTGGTGCTGGGCGTGGGCGAGGGCGGCAAGGAGCATTTCCTGGCCAGCGACGCGATGGCCCTGGCCGGCGTGACCGACCAGATCGTCTACCTCGAGGAGGGCGACCTGGTGGACCTGCAGCTGGGCCGCTTCTGGGTGACGGACCGCGGCGGCCGCCGCGCCGAGCGCCCGGTGCGCACGGTGCGTGCCCACAGCGGCGCGGCTGAACTCGGCCCCTACCGGCACTACATGCAGAAGGAGATCTTCGAGCAGCCGCGCGCCATCGCCGACACGCTCGAGGGCCTGGAGGCAGTGGTGCCCGAGCTGTTCGAGGGCGCCGGCCAGCCCGCGCCGGGCGAGGGCGCGCACCGCACCTTCCAGAAGATCGACTCGGTCCTGATCCTCGCCTGCGGCACCAGCTACTACAGCGGCTGCGCCGCGAAGTACTGGCTGGAGTCGATCGCGAAGATCCCGACCCAGGTGGAGATCGCCAGCGAGTACCGCTACCGCGAGTCGGTGCCGAATCCGGACACGCTGGTGGTCACCATCAGCCAGTCCGGCGAGACGGCCGACACGCTGGCGGCGCTGCGCCATGCGCAGTCCCTGGGCATGACGAACACGCTCACCGTGTGCAATGTGGCCACGTCGGCGATGGTGCGCGAGTGCAAGCTGGCCTACCTCACGCGCGCCGGCGTGGAGGTGGGCGTGGCCTCGACCAAGGCCTTCACCACGCAGCTGGCGGGCCTGTTCCTGCTCACGCTGGCCCTGGCCCAGGCCAAGGGCCGCCTGACCGAGGCCGAGGAAGCGGCCCACCTCAAGGCCATGCGCCACCTGCCGGCGGCGCTGTCCGCGGTGCTGGCGCTGGAGCCGCAGATCATTTCGTGGGCGGAGGACTTCGCGGGCAAGCAGAACGCGCTGTTCCTGGGCCGGGGGCTGCACTACCCGATCGCCCTCGAGGGCGCGCTCAAGCTCAAGGAGATCACCTACATCCACGCCGAGGCCTATGCAGCCGGCGAACTCAAGCACGGCCCGCTGGCGCTGGTGACCAGCGAGATGCCGGTGGTCACCGTGGCGCCGAACGACGCGCTGCTGGAGAAGCTGAAAAGCAACATGCAGGAAGTGCGCGCGCGCGGCGGCGTGCTGTACGTGCTGGCCGACGCGGACACCCGCATCGAGAGCAGCGACGGCCTGCACGTGATCCGCATGCCCGAGCACTACGGCCCGCTCAGCCCCCTGCTGCACGTGGTGCCGCTGCAGCTGCTGGCGTACCACACGGCGGTGGCGCGGGGGACGGACGTGGACAAGCCGAGGAACCTGGCGAAGAGCGTGACGGTGGAGTGAGCGGCGAGGGTGCTTCAGGTGCCGTCCTTCTTCAGGACAGCAGCGGTTCCCATGCCAAGCGAATTGTCGACATCAAGAGCCTTTGGTGGCGCGTCGACTCTTCTATCCCCGGATGCGGTGTCCCTGGATGAGGCCGTGCAGGGCGACTAGGTCAGCCGCTGACATACCGCCCCCGCGAAGCTGTCCGACACTCCAGGCAATCGCCTCGTCGAACCGCTCATTGGCCAGGGCCTTCCTTACCGCGCGTCCATCAGTGGTGACGGGCCTGCGCGGGCTTCCTCCGGCGGGCAGGAGCCGGAGGAAGGACTTCAAGGCGCGTTGCACTTCGGCGGGTGCCTGCTGCAGGCCCTGCGGGTCCTGGGCCAACATCGTGCACAGGACTTCCCGATCCGAGCGCGCCGGCTCCTCCAGGTGGGGATAGCCGCTGTCCCAGCCGTTGATTTTGGATGCCGCAAGCCGGCCGACCGAGACGCTGCCACGCACCCGGGCCGACGCGTACGCCACCACCCATCCACCTGTGGCCGGGATCAAGGCCTCGAAGTGCCGGACCCGGTCCAGGAATTGCCTCGGCGCGTTCTCGAAGAACAGCCTGATGCGGTCGCGGTGCTCGCGCCGTGGTTCCCCAGGGGTCCAGGCCAGGAAGGCCCGGGCCTTGGCCAGGTCGGTGTAACTGGGGCCGTTTCCCCGCATCTGGTCGATGGCCTGGTCGATGACGGCGAGGTCTGCGGCACCATAGTGCTCGGTGTCGTAGCCCAGGCTGAACAAGGTGGCGAACGGGGCCTGGCGGCCCAGTTGCCTCTTGCTGGGGTAGCGGCCCAGCCGAACCGCCAGGGCCTGCCAGGCATGCTGAAGCGCATCGCGAAACTCCGGCGCGTGGTCATAGGCGCCGCCTTCATCATCCAGCAAAGCCTCGGCATCCTCCTGGGAAAGCCCCTCGTCCAGCAAGCTCTGGCAGGCGGCCCTGCGACTCATCGCGTGATAGCCCTCGGGCGGGAGCGTCGTCACCAGCGTGCGCTCTCCCACCACGACGCCCGCGCCTTCGGGCCATGCGAACTCGACTGCCTTGCAGCCGGTGGTCTGTCGAACCAACCGGGCGATATGCACAACCGTCGTCAGGGGCGCCGAGAGGACCACCGTGGTGCCGCTGTGGCGCAGATGCCCGGTGGTCTTGAGGTCAAAGCCCAACGCCAGGGGAACCGAGGTGTGCGCTGGGATGGCGTGCATCCGGCAGAAAGAAGCGGCGGCCGCTGGCGGAACAGTGGTCAGTACGACGCCCATGGTCAGGCCGCCTCCTGGTCCGCAAGGCCCGACCCCAGGGTGCCGAGGTCTCGCACGACGCGATCGAGTTGGTTGATGTCCCGCGTCGCCAGGGCAGGCAACTGCAGCCTGATCGCCTGCAGGCTGGCCGCGGCCCCCAGGGCCGCGAGTTGCACCGCCACATTCATCGCCACGCGTGGGCCCGCCGGTGATGGCGTGTCCTGGGTGTCCGCAGCAATCCCCTCCAGTTGGATGCTCTCGGCGAGCCCGTTGTACCGCTGCGCATCGGCTTGCTCATGGAAGGGCGCAGATTTGACGAGTTCAAGGAGCCGCTCGCAGGGGTGCGAGTCCAGGCCGCTGCGCAAGCGCGTGACCAGCAGCCGCAACGCAGCGTCATACGATTCCTTGAAGAAGGCCTGCTCCTGGCCGTCCATCTCATCGAATCGCGCGACGGCCGAGAGCCAGGCCATGGCGACGGCATCCAATTGCTGTTTGTCCAGGGCCGGCGCCTTGACCAGCAATTGCAGAGTTTCTTCAAGCGTCATCGGCGAAATACCACTTTGCTTCCCATTCCAAAAACAGCCAGATCCGGCGCGTGTTCTGGGGCCGTGCGCATGTCGAGCCTTCGCGTTAGACCCGCGCGGTAAGTACTGTCCGGTGTGGCGTATGAACTTAACCTTAACTCAATGACGACGGCCCGGTCCCCAGGGCGCCGGCCTATGCCTTGCTGGCGAACCAACCGGCGTCGGTGCGTGGATCGACGCGCGCAAGCCAGCGGGCGGGACGTGGACGGCATCACCCGCCCAAACCTGCCAATGGCAGGGGCCGCCCCCGCAGTTCCATCAGGCCCTGGACCAGCATCACCATGGCCAGGGTGTCCAGTTCGCAGTAGCGCAATAGTGCTGCCTCGATTTCCTGCCGTTGTGCGGGTGCCAGCCGCGAGAACTGGGTGTAGTTGTAGGCCGTCATGGCCGCGCCCCCATGGGCGATGGCTCCGTCTTCCCCGTCGGACCCGCGAAGCCGAAGGAGCATGGCGTCGAGCGCGTCGAAGCCGGCCCCGAAAATGGGCGGCAGCGTCTTGTAGGGGTCTCCGCCGCAACCGTCCTGCAACCACACGTGCCCACCTGTGCCGTCGAAGTTCAAGCTCGCGATCGGCAACCCGCGGCCGTAGATGCCGGCTCGGGCGTACAACTGCCGCAGGCCGGGGGCATCGTTCAAGATGGCGGGCAGCATGTACTTGAGGGAGACGCTGCCCCCGGCTCGTGCCGAGTAATAGCCCTCCTGGACCAGGCGGTGCAGGTCCACCATCTCACGGGCCGGGGCGTCAGCGCCCTCCCCTGGGCCGGTGATGAGGTCGATGAAGGCGATCAACTCGGGGGCATCGGCCTGGGCGCTTGCCGCGACGAGTGGGCGCAGTTTCCTCAGTACCGAGTTTTCGTGGAAGTGGTACCTGAAAACCGTGCCCATCAGGCGACCCTGCGGCATGAGGGCCGCGCGCAGTTGGCGAACGAACTCGATGCTCGGAAAGACGCCTGCATCCGTGCAGATCCACTGGGAGGCGTGCCGGATCGTCACATGCCCGGCGGCGTCCTTTTCCATGACGTGATGGCTGAACTGGAAGGCGAGGGTCTCATGCGGCCGGGTTCCCTTGAAGAAGGGCACGGCGGGAGCCGAAGTCTCGAAGTCGATCATGTGCAATGGCCATTCCCAGCGGTCCATCTCGGCCAGGCGGTCCTCCCGGATCTCGAAGCTGAAGTCGGGTTCGCGAACTGCGCGAACCTGGGCCAGCCGACGCTCCAGAGGCGTGAAACCAATCGCCGGGGCGACCCGTGCCGGGGCGATGTCCTGCTCCTGCACATCGGCCAGCAGCGCCCGGCGTGCCTGGAGTACCCGCTGCGCAATGCCCGGCCTTCCCGCCATCGCGCCCCACAGGTCAATGGCCAGCGGCTGGCTGCGATCGACGCTCGCCTTGGGCGTATCGAGCAGGCCCCGCCGGATGGCCTCCTCGAGGCATTCATGCACGCCGCTGCGCAGAGGATCGCCCTCAGTCGCACGGTACTGGCAGTCCTTGCAGGCCTTGCTCATGCCCCCGAAATGACGGATTTCCTGGTGCTGAAGCCCGGCCGCCCACGCCATGAAGGCGGGCAGGCTGGCGACCTGCTCGGGGGGTGCGCCCGTGACGTCCACCGGTGCAGCCCGCAAGCCTTGCACCAAGTCGCTCACGTCCACCTCCCTCAGGATGTCGAGCGACCCGAGCGCAGCCCGGTCCAGGCCCGCAGCGACCTCCACCCGGGCGTTACGTCCGTCGGCGTCAAAGACGACGGGGAACTGCTGGTGCAAGGCCTCGACGTCGCAGGCCACCGATTTGTCCATGAGCACCAGCTTGGGAACGATCTGCCAGCCGGGAAACACACGGGAAGCCACCTCCGCCTGGAACGCCACGTCATAGAGGTAAGGCCGCCAGGCCTTGTCAGTGAATTGCCCGGCGACGTCCTGCTCGCTCACCCCCTTGGACTTGACCTCGATGAGCTCGATGCGCTTGCGCTCCTGATCCCGAATCAGCAGGTCAACCCGAACGAAATAGTGGTCGTGGCGCAGGGCTGCCTCCGCGACCACGACCCGGCCTGGGACCGCCAGGCGCTGGTGGGTCTGCGCCACCGACTCATCGTAGCCGTTCGCCTCGACTGTGATCGCCTGGCCGATCGGGTCTGGGTGGTACTTGAATTTGGCGAGCGTGCCGACTTGGTGGCCACCATCCGCCAGGGCTGCGAGGAAGGCATTTTCTCGCATCTGGTTGCGGTAGTCGCCGGGACGGGACTCGTAGTAAAGCTTCGTCGGGCATTCCAAGGCGATCTTGAACCGGGACTTGGTGAGCGGCTTGAGCATCAGACTTCCTCATGAACACGGAGGGGTCCTTTTGAACCAGCCCCTGACGCATCCACTGGCTGGAATGCACCGGTAGCGGGCCGGGCGGACGTCGGAGGGTGGAACGTTTTCCCGAATCGACATCGATTTACCAATGAATGCGATGCCATTCGAGCCTGAGCCTGAAAAAGATTACCGCAAGCCTTGGTAAAAAGCCAATATCGGTGAAGTCGAGAATCGACGAATCGAATGGAAATACGTAGGGTCAATGGATTCATCCGGCTAATGCATTGGTAATTTAAAAACTATTCCTTGCGTGCGCGCGGACAGGCCGAAACTGCCACCTAAGAGGGAAGCGGAAAATTGAATATTTTTGAGATCTTCTGCAAGGGAGACGGGCGCGTCGACGAGCCGAACATGAGTTCTGTGCTGGCGTTCCTGCTCAATCCCGACGGTTCGCACGGCTACGCTCGCGCGTTCCTGGGCGAGTTTCTCGAGCCCTGTCGCGAGGCGATCACCCGCCTGGACCTGTGGAGCGATATCCGCCCGCGCAATCGACCGCAGACGATGCTGGAGGCCATCAAGGCCTTCGACCGGGTCCAGGTCAGTCTCGAAGAGCGCCTGCCGATGCGACTGGGCCAGTCAGGCGCACCGGACGCGCGCATGAGCCGGCGGGACCTGGACATCGTCATCCGGTTGTACCTGCCCCACGACCAACTGCGCCTGGTGGTCGCGATCGAGAACAAGATCTCCGACGGTGCGGCCGATCCGACGCAGTTGTGGGACGAATACCAGTTGCTCCGCAACAGCGTGGATGAAGAGTCGCTGGAGCAGGGGAGCACCGTGCCTATCCTGTTGGTCTATCTGACGCCCCGGCCCTGCCGGCTCAGCGGCGCCGCGGTGCGGGCCTCCTGGGAGCGCCTGCGTATTCCCGAGGGGAGCGTCGACCAAAAGATGAATTACTCGTGGGCGGCGTCTGACGAGGCGCATGTGCCTTCCATCACGGAGCTGGCCCGCACGATGCTGGAGAACGAACACTGGGGCCGCATCAATCCGGCCTCCAGCCATGCGGGACTTCTGCTGCGGTCCCTGGTCATGTTCATCGCCAACGATTTCAGCATTGGCACGGAAGAGTTCGGCCGAGACGCCGACAACGCGATGGCGGAAGTCGACCTTCCGGCGTTTTGGACCCGTTGGCCCAGCGGCAAGGCGCGCAGTCAGGCGCTGGCGCAACGGCTCTTCCAGGCGATCTTGCACTGCCTGGAGGAGGACGCCCTTCGCATCGAAGGCGCTGGCCGACGCGTCGGGATGAGGTCCACCAAGACCCGCATCACGATCTACTTGCCCTGCCGTGAAGAACGTGCCGAGGCGCCCGGCCGCTTCCTGGAGGGCCCGATCGCCCGGTTGCGAAATGACGGCAGGACGACCGGGACGCGGTTGCACCTGGAGTTCGAGCGCCGGTTGCAGACTCCGCCGGAGTCGCTCTTTGCCGATTTGCCGCGCGACGTGAAGGCGAAATTGCAGATCGCCGTGGGTGAGCGCCGAACGACCTACGACCTCATCATTCCGAGCGACCTTCCCACCGAGTACTTGGGAGCGATCGTCCGGCCCGCGCTCCACGAAGCTGTCCTGTCCGTCCTGGGCTAGGGCGAGCCTGACTGGATTCGTCGCGCGCTCCTAGGCCATGCGCAGCGAGCGCGTCGTAGCCCATGACCCGTCGGTCATCGTCCGTGACGACCAAGGTGCGGCTCGCACGGCTGCCCCGGTGGGCCAGGGCCCGGGGCTCGAGCAACTCGTCCAGCACCGACTCGCCGTAGCCAAACCCCTGGACCTGGGCCTCGGCTGGTAGCGGTGCCGGGGCGTGGAGGGTCATCGGCCCGCCTTCCAGGGCGCCTTGACCGCGCGCGGGCGCTCCAGCCCGGGATCGGATGCCGCCGGAGGCATCCAGCAAGGCGGTGAACTCCCGGAGCCGGGTGTCATCCAGCTTGATGAATACCTGGTCGAGCAGTACGGATTGCGCCTCCTTCTCAGGCGAACAGATCCATGAATGCCGGCTCTACAGGTATTCATTGTCAGCACACAGGGCGGCCCCGCGCCGCCTCCCGCGCTGCGATGCAGCCAGAACGTGAACCGGAGCCTGTGATGGTGCTCGCCGATGCCGCGCAGGACGGCCTTCTCGGCGATGACGGTGACCTTGTCGAAGTTGCCGTCGTCGTCTTCCGCCGCGCTGGCTCCGCGGCGATGGGGCGCCGAGGTGCCGCAGGGGTCGCGTAGAGTTGCGGCATCCTGGACGCGGGCTGCATGCCCTGCGCCCGCTCACCGGAAGGCCCAACGACAACCTGAGACATCCCATGGATCGCAGACACCTCCCGACCCGCGCCGGCATCGCCGGAGGCGCCGCCGTCCTCGCGGCTGCCGCCTTCGCCCGTTGACGGGCGCCGAGCCGACATGCAACGACTCAACGTCATCGGCACCGGCCGGGTCGGCCAGGCGCTGGCGCGCCTGTGGCACGCGCGCGGGCTGTGCGAAGTGCAGGACCTGTTGGCCCGCCGCGCGGACAGCGTGGCGCGCGCGCAGGCCTTCATCGGTGCGGGCCGCGCCGCCGCCGGCCTGGACGACCTGCGCGAGGCCGACCTGTGGATGCTCAGCGTGCCGGACTCGCAGGTGGCCGAGGTGGCCGCGCAGCTCGCGCAGTCGCTGCGCGCGCGCGGCCAGGTACGCCCGGCCCTGGCCTTCCACTGCAGCGGCTTCCTGCCGGCGTCCGCGATGGCGCCGCTGCAGGCGCTGGGGTGGCTGGCGGCCAGCGTGCATCCGGTGCTGAACTTCGCCTCACCCGAGGCGGGCGCCGCCCGCTTCCCCGGCACGCCCTGCGGGCTCGAGGGCGATGCGGCGGCGAAGGGCGCGCTGCGCCCGCTGTTCGAGGCCATCGGCGGCGAGTGCTTCGAGGTGCAGGGCGAGCACAAGCCCCTGTACCACGGGGCCGCGGTGATCTGCAGCAACTTCATGATCGTGCTGCAGGCCATCGCCCGCGAGGCCTGGGCCGAGGCCGGCGTGCCGCCGGCCCTGGTGCCCAAGGTCAACGAGGCCCTGCTGCGCGCCACCGTGGAGAACACCCTGGCCCTCGGCCCGGCCGGCTCCATCGTCGGCCCCGCCGCGCGCGGCGACACGGCGGTGGTGCTGGCGCAGGGCGACCGCGTCGCGCACTGGCATCCCGAGGCCGGCCGCATCTACCGCGAGATGAGCGTGCTGGCGCGCCGCCTGGCCGTCACCGGCAGCACGCTGCCGGCGGACCGCGACGACGCCGCCGCGGAAGTCAGGGCGTCGTGATCTTGCGCTCCCGGATCACGCGGCCCCACAGGGCCGACTCGCGCGCGATCTCCCGGGCCAGTTCATCGCGGGTGCCCGGCTGGGGCAGCAGGCCGTGGCTGCTCAGGGCCTCGGACAGGGCCGGGTCCTTCAGCACCTTCACCAGCTCGCTGTTCCAGCGATCCAGGACCGGCGCCGGCACCTTGGCTGACGCCACGAAGGCGTACCAGTTGGTGGCCACGTAGCCGGGGTAGCCCGACTCCGCGATCGTCGGCACCTTGGGCAGGGCGGCGAGCCGCCGGGCGCCCGTGGACGCCAGGGGAATGAGCTTGCCGCTGTCGATGTGCGCCTGGGCCGTCGACAGCGTGGAGTAGTAGGCGGCGACCCGCCCGGCCAGCAGGTCCTGCAGGGCCGGCGCGCCCCCCTTGTACGGGACATGCACGGTGTCGATCCTGGCCATGTCGTCCAGCAGTTCCCCGGCCAGGTGCGACGCCGAACCCGGGCCGGTGGACGCGTAGTCGAGCTTGCCCGGGTTGGCCTTGGCGTAGGCGATGAACTCGGCGAAGGTCCTGATGCGCGTGCCCGCATGGACCACCAGCACGTTCGGGAAATTCACGCCCATGGTGATGGGCGCCAGGTCCTTTTGCGGGTCGTAGGGCAGTTTCATCAGGTGCGGGGCGATCGCCAGCGGGCCGACCGATCCGAACAGGATCACGCTGCCGTCCGCCGGGCCCTGGGCCACGAACTGGTGCGCGATGTTGCCGCCCGCCCCCGGCTTGTTGTCGATGATGACGCCGATGCCGAGGTTCTCGCCGAGCTTCTTGCCGATCTGGCGGGCCGCGCTGTCGGCCGCGCCACCGGCGGCGAAGCCGACCACGATGGTCACCGCCTTCTTCGGCGGGAAGTCGGGGGCGGCCTGCGCGCGGGCAGGGGCCGCGGCCAGCAGGGTGGCGGCCGTCGCGCACGCGGCGACGGCACTCAGGATCAGTCGCTTCTTCAAGGGAAGGTCCTCCAGGGCAGGATGGGGCGGGTTCAGTCGGCCGCCAGGCCGACCGGGTTGGGGCGGCGCTTCTCGACGTTGTGACGCAGGAGCGCCGCGGTGCGGAACACGCCGTGGGCGAACTTCCCATAGGGCAGCGTGGCGAACAGCGCCATCACCGCGCCGAGGTGGACGCACAGGAGCAAGGCGAGCGCGGGCGTCGAGCGGGCAAGCCACAGCGCGAGTCCGCTGGCGGCGGTGAGGAACAGCAAGGCGATGAAGCCCCGGTCCATCGGCCGCTGCGCCGCGTCGCCATGTTCCGCCTGCCGGCGCAGGTTCAGGCGCCACAGCCAGGCGGTGCCGGCCGCCAGGCTCACGCCGCCCGCCACTCCCAGCAGCTTGGGCAGGGACGGCAGGTCGTACGGCGCGGCCCACCCGAACAGGTAGTGGTAGAGGGTCGCCACGCTGGTGGCGGCGAAGCACAGCAGGAAGCCGTAGAAGGTGAGGTGGTGGGCGCGGCGGCGCGCCAGGGTGTAGGCGTCGTCGTCGTTGTGGCAACCGTCGCCGTGGCCGCCGTCCAGGTACTTCAGGCGCAGCACGTCGTGCGCGGTCTCGGCCGCTTCGGGCAGGCGCGCGGGCTGGCCGCTGGTGGCCGGCGTGACCTCGCGCCAGAAGCGGCGCACGCCCATGCCCAGGGCGAAGGTGACGAACAGGAAGACCGGGGCGAACAGGGCCACCAGCAGGTTGTGCGGGAAGATGCCGTAGAAGCCCGCCGAGGCATCGGCGCCCCACAGCGAGCCCTTCATCGCCGCGGCCAGCGCCATGAAGGCCGCGAGCGCCACCGCCAGTGCCAGGGACAGGGTGAGGCCGTTGCGGCGGTACAGCGCCCCGAGGGCGGGCGGCCAGGCGTAGTCGGCATAGGTCTGGCCGCGCACCCGGGCCATCGACTGCGGCACGTTGATCGCGAACTCGTGTGGTGGCGCGTACTGGCAGGCGTGCAGGCAGGCGCCGCAGTTGTGGCACAGGTTGGCGAGGAAGTGGATGTCGGCCTTGCCGAACTCCAGCCGCCGAGTCATCGCCGGAAAGACCGCGCAGAAGCCCTCGCAGTAGCGGCAGGCATTGCAGATCTGCATCTGCCGGGCGACTTCGGCTTCCGGGCCGGTGAGCACGACGTCCCCCTGCGCCAGGGCGCAGGCGTCGCGGGTGAGGGCTTCAAGCGCCTGCATGTGCGGTGACTCCTTGCTGCTTCGCGGCGCGCGCCGCCTGCGTTCCGGCGATGCGGCCGAAGGCCGTGCCGATGCTCATGCCGACGCCGGCGGTGTAGCCCTTGCCCAGCACGTTGCCGGCCATCATTTCGCCGGCCACGAACAGGTTGTCGCTGGGCACGCCGCCGAAGCGGACGGCGGCCGTCTCGTCGGTCTTCAGCCCGAGGTAGGTGAAGGTCACGCCGGGACGCAGCGCATAGGCGTAGAACGGCGCCGTGTCGATGGGGCGCGCCCAGTGCGTCTTGGCCGGGGCCACGCCCTCGGTGCGGCAGTCGTCCAGCGCGGTGTGGTCGAAAGTGCCGGGGCGGCAGGCGGCGTTGTAGTCGGCGAGCGTGCGGGTGAAGGTGGGAACGTCCAGGCCGAGCTTGGCGGCGAGCTCCGGCAGGCTGTCCGCCTTGACGCCCGGGAACACCGGCGGCATGAAGCGGCCGATGGCCTTGGCGTCGATGATGGAGTAGCCGATCTGCCCCGGCTGCTGCGCCACCAGGCGGCCCCAGATGGCGTAGCGCTTGGGCCAGAAGTCCTCGCCCTCGTCATAGAAGCGGCGGGCCTCCCGGTTCACCACCACGCCCAGCGAGACGCAGTCGATGCGGGTGCAGATGCCGCCGTCGTACAGCGGCGCCCGGGCGTCGATGGCCACCATGTGCGCCTGCGTCGGGTCGCCGATGCGGTCGGCGCCGTGGTCGTCGAGCAGGTGGCGAAGCAGCACCCCCTGGTTGAAGCGCGTGCCCCGGATCAGGAAGTTGTCGGCCGGCCACTCGCCGTGCGCGTTGCGGCCCCAGGCCTCGCGCAGCCAGGCGCGGTCGGATTCGAAGCCGCCGGCGGCCAGCACGCAGGCCTTCGCCTCGATGCGCTCGCCCCGGCACCAGGCGGCGACGAAGCGGCCGTCCCGCAACTCGATGCGGTCCACCGGGGACTCGTAGCGCACCTGCACGCCCAGCCTCCCGGCGCTGCGGTAGTAGGCATTGACCAGGGCCTTGCCGCCGCCCATGAAGAAGGCATTGGTGCGGGCCACGTGCAGCGCGCCGGACAGCGGCGGCTGGAAGCGCACGCCGTGCTTGCGCATCCAGTCGCGGCAGGTGGACGAGGCGCGGATGGTCAGGCGTGCGAGGTGTTCGTCGGTGAGCCCGCCGGTGACCTTGAGCAGGTCCTGCCAGAACTCCTCCTCGGGGTAGGCGTCCACCAGGACGTCCTGCGGCGCGTCGTGCATGCAGCGCAGGTTGCGGGTGTGGCTGGAATTGCCGCCGCGCCAGGCGCGCGGCGCGGATTCCAGCAGCATCACGCTGGCGCCCGCTTCGGCGGCCATCAGGGCCGCGCAGAGGGCGGCGTTGCCGCCGCCGATGACAAGCACGTCGGTGCCCATGGGATTCTTCGCTCGGTTGAAAGACCGGCAGATTCTCCCGAGGCCCCCTTCATGAGTGAAATGAAAAACCGGGCGCTATTGTTGCGGTTGGCGCATAAGTGGCCGAGACGGCCCTAGGGTGTGTCATCGGATTCCCCGGGCCGGGGAATCCGATGACACACCCTAGTCGTCGATCCGGACGCCCCGGACCAGGTCCGCGAAGGCCTGGGCGGCCGGCGACAGCGTGCCGCGGGCAGGCCGCAGCAGGACCACCTTGCGCCGTACCACCGGGTGGGTGAGCGGGATCTTGTGCACGCCGGGGCGGTCCCCCTTGCGGAAGGTGGAGGAGGGCAGGATCGCGCTGCCCACGCCGGCGGCCACGAAGTTCACCGCGGTGGCATGGTGCTGCACCTCGTAGTTGCCATGCAGGCGGATGCCCCGCTTGGCGAGCTGGTAGTCCATGAAGACGCGGGTGGCGGTGAAGCTGCTCACGCCGATCAGGTCGGCGTCGCGCATGTCGGCCCAGGTCACCGAGCGCCGCGCCTGCAGCGGGTGCGGGGCGCGGCAGATGAAGACGAGCGGGTCCGCCAGCAGCACGGTCTCCGCCAGGTCGGGGTGCTTCTCGCCCTGCACCGCGATGCCCAGTTCGGCCTGGCCCGCCAGCACCGCGTCGCGCACCTCCTGCGAGGCGCCGTCCAGCAGGCGGATGCGGTTGTCCGGGTACTGCCCGGCGTACTGCTGGATGACCTTGGGGAGCACGTGCGAGGTCATCGAGGGGATGCAGGCCAGGGTGAAGTGGCCGCGGGCGCGCAGCGACATGTCCTTGAGCCGGTCCACCGCGGCGGTCATCTCCTGGACGATGGCGCGGGCCTGGGGCAGGAAGTCGCGGCCGACGGCGGTCAGGTCCACGCGCCGCGTGGTCCGATCGAGCAGGCGCAGGCCGAGGTAGGCCTCCAGCTTCTGGATGCGGCGTGTCAGGGCGGTCTGCGTGATGTGCAGTTCGCTCGCGGCCTTGCTGAAGCCGCCCAGTTCGGCCACCGCGACGAAGGCCTGCACGCCGTCGAAATCGATCTTCATGGAATCGCTCCTGGCGTGCGGCCCGGGCCGGCGTCAGGGCTGCTGCACGGGCACGGCGTGCCGCAGTTCCTTCTGGCGGTTGGCCTCGTCCACGAACACCAGCTTGGGCTGGTGCTCCTTCACCTGGGTCTCGTGGACCTGGGCGAAGCTGGCGATGATCAGCAGGTCGCCCACGCTGGCGCGGCGCGCGGCGGAGCCGTTGACCGAGATGATGCCGCTGCCACGCTGCGCGCGGATGGCGTAGGTCACGAAGCGCTCGCCGTTGTTGATGTTCCAGATGTGGACCTGCTCGTTCTCCATGATGTCGGCGGCATCGAGCAGGTCTTCGTCGATGGCGCAGGAGCCTTCGTAGTGGAGTTCGGCGTGGGTCGCGGCGACGCGGTGGATCTTGGATTTGAGCAGGGTGCGGAACATGGCAGTCGGTCGGGCCCCGGGGGCCCCGGATTGGTGCGGCGCATCATACCGGCCGGCGCAGTAACCCGGGAGACCCCCGCGGGCCGAGGGCTCGGCCAGAATCCGCGCATTCCACGGAGGTATCGCATGCAACTTTGCCGCTTCGACGACGACCGCCTTGGCCTGGTGCAGGGCGAGGAGGTCCTCGATGTCACCGAGGCCCTGCAGGTGCTGCCCGCCTGCCGCTATCCGCTGCCGCGGCATGACCTGCTGGTGGCGAACCTCGAGGCGGTGTGCGCCCGGGTGCGCCAGCTCGCGGCGCAGCCCGGCGCCGTGCGCCGCCCGCTGGCCGGGGTGAAGCTCCTGAGCCCCGTGGCCAACCCGGGCAAGGTGGTGGCCGCGCCGGTGAACTACATGAAGCACCTGCAGGAGGCGCGTGACGACTCGGGCATCCACCACCAGAACCAGATCGGCGAGATCCAGCGGGTGGGCCTGTTCCTGAAGGCGACCAGCTCGGTGGTGGGGGCGAGCGCCGGGGTGGCGATCGCGCGGCCCGAGCGGCGCAACGACCACGAGATCGAACTGGTGGCGGTGATCGGCAAGGCCGGCCGCCACATCCCCGCGGCGCAGGCGCTGTCGCACGTGGCGGGCTACTGCGTGGGGCTGGACATGACGGTGCGCGGCCCCGAGGAGCGCAGCATGCGCAAGTCGCCCGACGGCTACACCGTGCTGGGTCCCTGGCTGACCACGGCCGACGAGGTCGGCGATGTCGGCAACCTGGAGCTGCTGATCGAGGTCAATGGCGAGGTGCGCCAGCGCGCCAGTACGCGGGACCTGATCCTGGGGGTGGCGCAGTTGATCGAGTTCGCCTCGTCGTTCTACACGCTGCAGCCGGGCGACATCCTCATGACGGGCACGCCCGAGGGCGTCTCGCAGGTCTTCCCGGGCGACCGCATGGTGGCGCAGATCACCGGCCTGGGGCGGATCGAGGTGGATGTGCACACGCTTTGAGGCCGCTGGCAAGCGGCGGCGCGAATGGCCTTCGGGCAACGGGCGGGCTTTACCGAACTGACACGGTGGCGCCGGGGCGCGTCGATACACTGCGCGGTCCGGTCACTGTCACGGCCGGCTCCACCGATCCCCATGCCCAAGAGCCCTCTCCGATTCCTCGCGGCCGGCGCCTGCCTGGCCGCTGCCGTCTTCCTGTCCGCCTGCAGCAAGGGGCCCGGCCAGGGCGGGGGGCCGCAGGGCGGGGGCATGCCGCCGGCCCAGGTCGGAGTCGTCACCGTCACGCCGGGCACCGTGGGCCTGCAGACCGAGCTGCCCGGCCGCCTCGAGGCCTCGCGCGTCGCGCAGGTCCGCGCCCGGGCCACCGGCATCGTGCAGGAGCGGGTGTTCCGCGAGGGCTCCGACGTGAAGGCCGGCCAGCTCCTGTTCCGCATCGACCCGGCGCCATACAAGGCCGCCCTGGCCAGCGCCCAGGCTTCGCAGGCCCGCGCCCAGGCCAACCTGGCCGCCGCCGCCGCGCTGGCTGACCGCTACAAGCCGCTGGTCGAGGCCAACGCGGTGAGCAAGCAGGAGTACGCCAACGCGGTCGCCGCGCAGAAGCAGGCCGAGGCCGAGGTGGCCGCGGCGCAGGCCGCCGTCACCACCGCGCAGATCAACCTGGACCAGGCCTCGGTCACCTCGCCCATCGCCGGGCGCATCGGCCGCGCCCTGGTCACCGAGGGCGCACTGGTCGGCCAGGCCGAGTCCACGCCGCTGGCGCTGGTGCAGCAGATCGATCCGCTGTACGTGAACTTCACCCAGTCGGCCAACGAGGCCCTGGCCCTGCGCCGCGCCCTCGAGCAGGGCCGCCTGCAGCGCGCCGCCCGGGCCGAGGGCGCCGCGGTGCGGGTGCTGCTGGAAGACGGCAGCGAGTACCCGCTGGCGGGCCGCCTGCTGTTCTCCGACCTCACCGTCGACCCCGCCACCGGCCAGGTCACGCTGCGCGCCGAGGTCCCCAACCCCAAGGGCCAGCTGCTGCCGGGCCTGTATGTCCGCGTCCGCCTGGAGCAGGCCCGCGCCGGCAACGCGGTGCTGCTGCCGCAGCAGGCCGTCACCCGCACGCCGCAGGGCGACACGGTGATGGTGGTGGGCGAGGGCGGCCAGGTGGCGACCCGGCCGGTCAAGGTGGGCGATGCGCAGGCCGGCCAGTGGGTGATCCTCGACGGCCTGAAGGCCGGCGAGCAGGTGGTCGTCGACGGCTTCCAGAAGATGATGCCGGGCGCCCCGGTCAAGCCCGTGCCCTGGACCGGCGGCAAGCCGGCGGCCGCGGCCAGCGGCGCCTCGGCCCCGGCCTCCGCCCCCGCGCCGGCCGCTTCCGCCGCCCCGGCTGCCCCGGCCTCCGCCGCCTCCCAGCGTTCCTGAGGCCGCGCCATGGCCAAGTTCTTCATCGACCGCCCGGTCTTCGCCTGGGTCATCGCGCTGTTCCTGATCGTGCTCGGCGCGGTCGCCATCAAGCAGCTGCCGATCGCCCAGTACCCCTCGGTGGCGCCGCCCGCCATCGTGGTCTCGGCCACCTACCCGGGGGCCTCGGCGCGCACGCTCGAGGAGAGCGTGATCAGCATCATCGAGCAGGAAATGAACGGCTCGCCCGGGCTGATCTACATGGAGTCGGTGGCCCAGGCCAACGGCACCGGCCAGATCACCCTGAGCTTCGACCCCGGCACCAATCCCGACCTGGCCCAGGTCGACGTGCAGAACCGCCTCGCGCGCGCCTCGCCGCGCCTGCCCAGCGCGGTGACGCAGCAGGGCGTGCGGGTGGAGAAGTCCCGCTCGAACTTCCTGCTGTTCGCGATCCTCTCCTCGGACGACCCCAAGTTCACGCCGGTCGACCTCGGCGACTACGCCGCCCGCGCCGTGCTGCCCGAGATCCAGCGGGTGCCGGGCGTGGGCCAGGCCCAGCTGTTCGGCACCGAGGCCGCCATGCGCGTGTGGATCGACCCGCAGAAGCTCGCCGCCTTCAACCTCTCGGCCGCCGAGGTCAACGCCGCGATCCGCGCGCAGAACGCCCAGGTCTCGGCCGGCACCCTCGGTGACCTGCCGAACATCGCCGGCCAGGGCATCTCGGCCACCGTGGTCGTCAACGGCCAGCTCTCGAGCGTGGAGCAGTTCTCCAACATCGTCCTGCGCGCCGGCGCCGACGGGGCCGCCGTGCGCCTGAAGGACGTCGCCCGCGTCGAGCTCAATGCCCAGACCTTCGCCACCTCCGCCCGCCTGAACGGCAAGCCCTCCACCGGCATCGGCGTGCAGCTGGCGCCCACCGGCAATGCCCTGGCCACCGCCGACGCGGTGCGCAAGCGCATGGGCGAGCTGGCGGCCTACTTCCCCGCCGGCATGAAGTGGGACATGCCCTACGACAGCTCGCGTTTCGTGCGCATCTCCATCTCCCAGGTGGTCGAGACCCTGGTCGAGGCCGTCATCCTGGTGTTCCTGGTGATGTTCCTGTTCCTGCAGGACTGGCGCTACACGCTGATCCCCACCCTGGTCGTGCCGGTGGCCCTGCTGGGCGCCTTCGCCTCGCTGCTGGCCCTGGGCTTCTCGATCAACGTGCTCACCATGTTCGGCATGGTGCTGGTGATCGGCATCGTGGTGGACGACGCCATCGTGGTGGTGGAGAACGTCGAGCGGATCATGAGCGAGGAGGGGCTGCCGCCGCGCGAGGCCACCCGCAAGGCCATGGGCCAGATCCAGGGCGCCATCATCGGCGTGACCGTGGTGCTGATCTCGGTGTTCGTGCCGCTGGCCTTCTTCGCCGGCTCCACCGGCAACATCTACCGCCAGTTCGCGGCGGTGATGGTCTCGGCCATCGCCTTTTCCGCGCTGATGGCGCTGTCGCTCACGCCGGCCCTGTGCGCCTCGCTGCTCAAGCCGGTCGAGGCCGGCCACCACCACGAGAAGCGCGGCTTCTTCGGCGCCTTCAACCGCGGCTTCGCCCGCACCGCCAAGGGCTACGAGTCGCTGGTCGCGCGCCTGCTGCGCAAGGCCGGCCGCTCGCTGGTCGTCTACGGCGCCATCGCCGCGGTCGCGGGCGTGGTGTACCTGCGCCTGCCCACCTCCTTCCTGCCGGCGGAGGACCAGGGCTACATGCTGGTGAACGTGCAGCTGCCCCCGGGGGCCACGCAGGAGCGCACCCGCTCGGCGATGGAGCAGGTCGAGGGCTTCATCCTGAAGCAGCCCGAGGTCCAGAGCATGGTCGGCGTGCTGGGCTTCTCCTTCTCCGGCCAGGGCCAGAACGCGGCGCTGGCCTTCGTCACCCTCAAGGACTGGGACGAGCGCAAGGGCGAGGCCCACTCCGCGCAGGGCGTGGCCGGCCGGGCCTTCGGCGCGCTCATGGCGGTGCGCGACGCCTTCATCTTCCCCCTGAGCCCGCCCCCCATCCCCGAGCTGGGCACCGCCTCCGGCTTCACCTTCCGCCTGCAGGACCGCGCCGGCAACGGCCCGCAGGCCCTGCTCGACGCGCGCAACCAGCTGCTCGGGATGGCCGCGCAGAGCAAGGTCATCACCCAGGTCCGCCCCGACGGCCTGGAGGACGCGCCGCAGCTGCAGCTGGACATCGACCGCGACAAGGCCCAGGCCCTGGGCGTGTCCTTCGACGCCATCAACAGCGTGCTGTCCACCGCGCTGGGCTCGGCCTACATCAACGACTTCCCGAACCGCGGCCGCCTGCAGCGGGTGATCGTCCAGGCCGACGCGCCGGCGCGCATGCAGCCGGCCGACCTGCTGCGCCTGAACGCGGTCAACGCCAAGGGCCAGCCGGTGCCGCTGTCGGCCTTCGCGTCGACGCGCTGGGTCTCCGGCGCGATGCAGGCGGTCCGCTACAACGGCTACCCCGCGATGCGCATCTCCGGCGCGCCCGCCCCGGGCTACAGCACCGGCGCCGCGATGGCCGAGATGGAGCGCCTGGCCGCCCAGCTGCCCGCCGGCTTCGCCTACGAGTGGACCGGCCAGTCGCGCGAGGAGAAGCTCGCCGGCGCGCAGGCGCTGGTGCTCTATGGCTTCGCCATCCTGGCGGTGTTCCTGTGCCTGGCGGCGCTGTACGAGAGCTGGTCGATCCCGCTGGCGGTGATCCTGGTCGTGCCCCTGGGCGTGCTCGGGGTGCTGGTGGCGACCTGGCTGCGCGGCTACGCCAACGACATCTACTTCCAGGTGGGCCTGGTGACCATCATCGGCCTGTCGGCGAAGAACGCCATCCTGATCATCGAATTCGCCAAGGACCTGCAGGCCCAGGGCAAGGGCCTGGTCGAGTCGGCGCTGGCCGCCGCGCACCTGCGCTTCCGCCCCATCCTCATGACCTCGCTGGCCTTCGGCCTGGGCGTGCTGCCGCTGGCCATCGCCACCGGCGCGGGCTCGGCCAGCCAGCGCGCCATCGGCACCGCGGTGATCGGCGGCATGTTCACCGGCACGGTGCTGGCGGTGTTCTTCGTCCCCGTGTTTTTCGTGGTGGTGCGCGGCCTGTTCAAGGACAGCGAGCGCCAGCGCCGCCTCTACACCCACGCCAACGACGCCGAGCCGCCCCCGGGCGCGCGCGCAGGAGACCAGGTATGAGCCGCACGACCTTCCGCCTCGCCCTGGTGGCCGCGGTCGCGGCCCTGGCCGCCGGCTGCAGCCTGATGCCGGCCTACGAGCGCCCCGCCGCGCCGGTGTCCGCGCAGTGGCCCCACGCCGCCGCCCCGGAGGGCGCGCCGGCGGACGCCCTGGCCTGGCAGCGCTTCTTCACCGACGCGCGCCTGCAGGCGCTGCAGGCCACCGCGCTTCGCAACAACCGCGACCTGCGCATCGCCCTGCTGAACGTGGCCCAGGCCCGCGCCCAGGTCACCGTGCGCGAGGCCGACCGCTTCCCCACTGTGGGGGCCGGCGTGGCCGGCTCGCGCGCGCCGAACTCGAGCGGCGGCACCACCACCTCGTACACCGCGGGCTTCACCGTCACGGCCTGGGAGATCGACCTGTTCGGGCGCCTGGCCAGCCTGGGCGAGGCCGCCGGCGCGCAGTACCTCGCCAGCGAGGAGGGCCGCAGGGCGGCCCAGTCCGTGCTGCTGGCGGGCGTGGCCAGCACCTGGCTGCAGCTGGCCGCCGACGAGTCCCTGCTGGCGCTCACCCGCCAGACCCTGGCCACGCGCGAGGACTCGCTGCGGCTGGTCAAGCTGCGCTTCGACAACGGCGCCTCGTCCGCGCTGGACCTGCGCCAGGCCGAGTCGCTCGCCGAGTCGGCCCGCGCCGCGCTGGCGCAGCAGGAGCGCCAGCGGGCGCAGGACCTGAACGCGCTGTCGCTGCTGCTCGGGGCGCCCGCGCCCGCCGATGCCGGCCGCGGCGTGGACCTCGCCGCCCTTGCGCTGCCGGACCTGCCGGCCGGCGTGCCTTCCGAGGTGCTGGCGCGCCGCCCGGACGTGCGCCAGGCCGAGCAGCTGCTGGTGGCGGCCAACGCCAGCATCGGCGCGGCCCGCGCGGCCTTCTTCCCGCGCATCTCGCTGACCGCCAGCCTGGGGCTGGCGAGCAAGGACCTGTCCGACCTGTTCGCCGGCGGCACCTGGGCGTATGCCGCCGCGCCGCAGGCGCTGCTCACGGTGTTCGACGCCGGCCGCAACCGCGCCAACCTGCGCTCGGCCGAGGCCGCGCGCGACATCGCGGTGGCGCAGTACGAGCGGGCCATCCAGTCGGCCTTCCGCGAGGTGGCCGACGCCCTGGCGGGCCGCGCCACCTTCGGCGAGCAGCAGCAGGCGCTGGAGCGCCAGGCCGCGGCCGAGGCCGCGCGCCTGCGCCTGGCAACGCTGCGTCACGACGCCGGCGTCGCCAGCTCGCTGGAGCTGCTCGACGCGCAGCGCTCGCTGTTCGCGGTGCAGCAGTCCGCGATCCAGGTGCGGCTGGCGCGCCTGCAGAACCAGGTGCAGCTGTATCGCGCGCTGGGGGGCGGCTGGGTGGACGAGGCGGGTGCCCGCTGACCCTCAGCGCGCCGCCTCGGCGGCCTTGCGGGGCAGCGGCAGCCCCTGCGCGGTCTCGTACACCAGCGACCGCAGCCAGGCATTGCCCGGGTCGCGGTGATAGCGGTCGTGCCAATACTGGTTCACCAGGTACGTCGGAAACCGAAAGGGCAGCGAGACGATCTTCACCCGGTTGCGCGAGGCGAAGATCGTTCCCAGGCGCAGGGGCACGATGGCGACCAGGTCGGAGCTGGCCAGGACCTCGCTGAGTCCGAGAAACGATGGCACGCTCACGCCGAAGGTGCGCTGGACGCCCTTGCGCTCGAGGATCCGGTCGACGATGGAGTGGGCCGTGGCCGGCAGCATCACCTTCACATGGCGCTCGCGCTGGAACTGTGCCAGCGTCATGCGTTCGCCGATGCGCGGATGGTCACGCGAGACCAGGCAGGCGAAGCCCTCGTCGAACAGCTTCTGCTGGTAGTGGCCGGCCTTGATCTCGGCGGTGAAGCCCATGGCCAGGTCGGCCTCGCCTGTCTCGAGCTGGCGGGCGGTGTCATGGGTCAGGTCGCCCACTTCGAGGGTCACCTGCGGCGCGGCCTGGTGGACGCGCGAGAGCAGGCGCGGCAGCAGCGTCATCTGCCCCACGTCGGTCATGCAGATGCGGAAGCGCCGCGTGATGCCCGCAGGCTCGAAGGCCGCGGGCCGTTCCAGGCCCTGGTCCAGCAGCTGCAGGGCCTGGCGAACCACCGGTGCCAGTGCCTCAGCGCGCGGGGTGGGGTGCATGCCGCCCGAGGTGCGGACGAACAGCGGGTCGTCGTAGTGCGAGCGCAGCTGACCGAGGGCGATGCTCACCGAGGACTGGCTCAGGCCGACGGCGTCGGCCGCTCGGGTGACGTTGCGGGCGGCGTGCAGCGCGAGAAAGATCCGCAGGTGGCGCAGGTCGAGGTCGCTCAAGTCCGGTCCTGATTATTGATAAATCCGATTGAGGATATGAAGGTCGTTCCATTGTATTGATAGTGGCGGCTGCCTAGAGTTCGCTTCAACGCCCGCCGGGCGAGGAACCGACGAACACACCACATGAAACTTTGCCGCTTCAATGACGACCGCCTGGGCCTGGTGCAGGGCGAAGAGATCCTGGATGTGACCGAGGCGCTGCAGGTACTGCCCGCATGCCGCTACCCGATGCCCCGCCACGACCTGCTGGTGGCCAACCTGGACGCGGTGTGCGCACGGGTTCGCGAGGTGGCCGCCCACGGCGGCGGCGCACGGCATGCCGTGGGGTCGGTGACGCTTCTCAGCCCGGTGGCCAACCCGGGCAAGGTGGTCGCTGCGCCGGTGAACTACCTCAAGCACTTGCAGGAGGCCCGCGAGGACTCCGGCATCCACCACCAGAACCAGATCGGGGAGATCCAGCGCGTGGGCCTGTTCCTGAAGGCCAACAGCTCGGTGGTGGGCGCCAGTGCCGGGGTCGCGATCGCACGCCCGGACCGCCGCAACGACCACGAGATCGAGCTGGTCGCGGTGATCGGCAAGGCCGGCCGCCACATCCGTGCGGCCGACGCGCTCTCGCACGTGGCCGGCTACTGCGTGGGCCTGGACATGACGGTGCGCGGCCCCGAGGAGCGCAGCATGCGCAAGTCCCCCGACGGCTACACGGTGCTCGGGCCCTGGCTGACGACGGCCGATGAGGTGACGGACGTGAACGCGCTGGAACTGCTGATCGAGGTCAATGGCGAGGTGCGCCAGCGCGCCAATACCCGTGACCTGGTGCTGGGGGTGGCGGCGTTGATCGAGTTCGCCTCGTCCTTCTACACGCTGCAGCCAGGCGACATCCTGATGACAGGCACGCCCGAGGGCGTCTCGCAGGTCTTCCCGGGCGACCGAATGGTCGCTCAGATCACCGGCCTCGGCCGCCTGGAGGTGGCGGTCCGCGGCAACTGACGCTCCCGCCCGAACGACATCCATCCAACATCCACGAGGAGACACCTTGAACCCCATGTCCCGATCCCGCCGTGCAGCGTTGAGCCTGGCCCTTGCCCTGGTGGCCTCCGGTGCCTCGGCCCAGGTCCCTGCCGCGAAGTGGCCCGCTTCGCCGGTGCGCTTCGTCGTGCCCTTCCCCGCGGGCTCGGCGCCCGACGTCCTGATCCGATTCGTGGGTACCAAGCTGACGGAGAAATGGGGGCAGCCGATCGTGGTCGACAACAAGCCCGGCGGCAGCGGCGTCATCGGCATGACCGCCATCCTCAATGCGCCGGCCGATGGCAGCACGTTCGGCTTCGTGCAGGGGTCGGCGATCTCCGTGGCGCCCAGCATCATCAAGGGCGTCACCTATGACTTCAATCGCGACTTCGTGCCCGTCACGCTGGCCGCCGTCCTGCCCTTCGTGCTGGCGGTGCCCGCCGACTCGCCCTACAAGACGCTGGCCGACGCGCTGGCCGCCGCCAAGGCCAGCCCGCAAGGCCTCGAGGTCGCGGATGTCGGCCGCGGCACCGGACCCCACCTCGCCGCCTCGCTGCTGGCGATGCAGTCGGGCGTGCAGTTCCTGAACGTGCACTACCCCGGTGGCGCCCAGGCCATCCAGGGCACCCTGGGCGGACAGACGCAGATGATGGTCGACTCCTACAACGTGGTCGCCGGCAACGTGCAGGGCGGCAAGCTGAGGGTCCTCGCCTCGATGGGCGACCGCGTCGAGCCCGGGCTCGAGCAGTTCCCCCTGGCCAGCAAGACGGTCCCAGGCGCCGTCGCCTCGGGCTGGTTCGCCGTCATCGCCAGGAAGGGCGTCGATGCGAACGTGCTGGCCCAGTTGAACCGGGATATGGGCGAAGTCCTGCAGCGGCCCGACGTCGTGGCCCGCTCCCGCGAGCTGGGCACCTACCCCCGCCCGGGGACGCCCGAGCAGCTGGCACGGCACATCGCCGAGGACCGCAAGACTTGGCAGCGGGTCCTCGACCGGCTGAACCTGCGTGCCGATTGACGCCCGAATTTCAATGTCCTGGAGAGAGTCGAATGAATGATGCGTCCCTGCCTGTCCTGGTTGCCGGTGGCGGCATAGGCGGCCTGTCTGCCGCCCTGGCGCTGGTGCGACAGGGCTTCCGTGTGAAGGTCATGGAGCAGGCGCCCGAGATCGCCGAGATCGGCGCCGGCATCCAGCTGGGGCCCAATGCGTTCCACGCCTTCGATGCCCTGGGCATCGGCGACCAGGCCCGCGCCCTGGCGGTCTACACCGATTACATGGTGATGACCGATGCCGTCGACGGAGCCACAGTCGCACGGATCGAGGCCGGCGAGGCGTTCCGCGCGCGCTTCGGCAATCCCTATGCGGTGATCCACCGCGCCGATATCCACCTGTCGCTGTTTGACGCGGCGCGGGCCAGCGGGCAGGTGGAATGCCTCACCTCGACCCGCGTCGAGCGCATCGAGCAGGACGGCCGGGGCGTCACGGTGTTCGACCAGCGGGGTGAGGCCCACCGGGGCGTGGCCCTGGTCGGTGCGGACGGCGTGAAGTCGGTGGTGCGCCAGCAGTACGTGGGCGACCCGGCGCGCGTGACCGGCCACGTGGTCTACCGCGCCGTGGTCGACAAGAAGGACTTTCCCAAAGACCTGCAGTGGAATGCCTCCAGCTTGTGGGTCGGCCCCAACTGTCACTTGGTGCACTACCCGCTGCGCGGGGGCGAGCAGTACAACGTGGTCGTGACCTTCCACAGCCGCCGGCAGGAGGAGTGGGGCGTGACCGAAGGATCGAAGGAAGAAGTCGAAAGCTATTTCCAGGGCATTTGCCCGCAGGCGCGCCAGCTGATCGAGCTGCCCAAAAGCTGGAAGCGGTGGGCCACCGCCGACCGCGACCCCATTGCGCAGTGGACTCATGGCCGCGCCACCCTGCTGGGCGATGCGGCCCACCCCACCACGCAGTACATGGCGCAGGGCGCCTGCATGGCGATGGAGGACGCGGTGACCCTGGGTGAGGCCCTGCGCGTGAACGACAACGACTGGACGAAGGCGCTGGACCTGTACCAGCGCTCACGCGTCGCCCGCACCGCGCGCATCGTGCTGTCCAGCCGCGAGATGGGCCGCCTGTACCATGCCAGCGGCGTCGAGCGCCTGGTACGCAACGAGCTGTGGCGAGGTCGCTCCCAGGCGCGTTTCCATGATGCGCTCGAGTGGCTGTATGGCTGGAATGTGGCCAACTGCCTGTCCACTGCGACGGAGGGGGCGCAATGAAAGACCTTGGATCCCTCGCTGACCTGCCCCAGGAGTACGTCGAAGACCTGCGCAAGCTGAACCTGGTGCCGCTGTGGCCCAGCCTGCGCGGCGTGCTGCCGCCGAAGGTGCCGACGCGCCAGACCCGGCCCACCCACTGGCCGTATGCGGCGATCAAGCCGCTGCTGCTGAAGTCCGGTGAACTGACCCCGATCGAGAAGGCCGAGCGGCGCGTGCTGGTGCTGGCCAACCCGGGCCATGGCCTGGAGAAGATGCAGGCCTCGGCCGCCATGTACCTGGGCCTGCAGCTGCTGCTGCCCGGCGAGTGGGCCCCCAGCCACCGCCACACGCCCAACGCGGTGCGCATGGTGGTGGAGGGCGAGGGCGCCTGGACCACGGTGGAAGGCGAGAAGTGCCCCATGGTGCGCGGCGACCTGATCCTCACCCCCACCGGCCTGTGGCACGAGCACGGCCATGACGGCGACCAGCCCGTGGTCTGGCTCGACGTGCTGGACCTGCCCCTGGTGTACTACATGGAGGCCAGCTACCACGTCGACGGCCAGCGCCAGCACGTCAAGCCGGCCCACGGCGACCGCGGCTATGCGCGCGGCGGCGTCGCGCCCACCACGGTGTTCCAGCGCGCGGACAAGCGCTACCCGATGCTGCGCTACCCGTGGGCCGATGCCCGCGCGGCGCTGCTATCGCTGGCCCAGGACCGGCCCGACCAGGAGTGCGTGCAGGTCACCTACGTCAATCCGGAGACCGGCGAGGACGCCGAGAACATCCTGGGCTTCTACGCCCTGATGCTGCGCCCGGGCCAGACCCTGCGCCTGCCGGCGCGCTCGCCGGCCCAGGTGTTCCACCAGATCGAGGGCCGCGCCGAAGTGACCGTGGAGGGCAGCGCGCCGTTCACGATGGTCGAGGCGGACACCTGCTGCGCCCCGGGCTACACCGCGGTCACGCTGCGCAACCTCTCGGCCGGCCAGCCGGCCTTCGTCTTCCTGGCCGACGAGTCCCCGCTGCACCGCAAGCTCGGCGTCTACGAGGACCGCGGCTGACGCCGCCCGCCCCGCGGCCTGGGGTCAGGCGACCTGCCGCCGCGCCGCCGGGGTGAGCTCCCCATCGTCCAGCTCCACGTAGTAGTGCCCCACCTGCGTGGCCAGGAACTCGGGCAGCGGCACTTGCTCCTGCCGCACGAAGCCCTGCGAGGGCAGCCGGCCGGCGCGAAGCAGCTCGAACACGCCCACCACGCCGGCGGCCGTGGTCAATTCGATCGCGGTGCGGCGCTGCCCGCGCAGCAGCCCGCCGGTGATGCGCGCCAGCCGCGTCTCCTGCTCGAAGCGGCCCTCGCGCAGTCCGGTGGCCGAGGCGAAGACGATCACCAGGTCCTGCCGGCTGTGGGGCACCGCATGCTCCAGCACCTGCCGCAGCAGGTCGCGCCGCTCCACCAGGCGCAGGTCGTGCAGCAGGAACTGCATCGCCGCGCGGTGGCCGGGGTAGCGGATGGTCTTGTAGTCGAGGTTGCGCACCCGGCCCGCCAGGGTCTCGCACAGCGTGCCCAGGCCGCCCGAGGTGTTGAAGGCCTCGAACTCCTCGCCCGCCAGGGTGAAGGTCTCGTGGCCCTCCAGCGGCTGCACCTGCACCGGCTTGCCCTGCACGATGGCATCGCAGGGATTGCAGTACTCGTTGATGACGCCGTCGATGCTCCAGGTGAAGTTGTAGCGCAGGCTGTTGGTGGCGTTGCGCGTGAGGGCGCCGACCCGCAGGCGCAGGTCGTAGAGCGTCTCGAAGCGCTGCGCGAGGTGGCCGCCCAGCATGCCGATCACGCCGGGGGCGAGGCCGCACTGCGGCATCAGCACCGCGCGGGCGTCGACGGCGAGGCGGCGGATGGCGGTGGTGGCGGCGACGTCCTCGGTCAGGTCGAAGTAGTGCGCGCCGTGCGAGGCCGCGGCCCGGGCCACCCGCTCGGCGAGGTAGAAGGGCAGGGCGTTGATCACCGCCTCGTGGCCGGCGAGCAGGGCGTCGAGCGAGGCGTCGTCGGCGAGGTCGGCCGCGACCCGCTGCACCAGCGAGTCATCGGGCGCGGCGTGGGCCGGGACGCGGTCCGCCAGGGTGACCGGCAGGCCGTGGACCTGGGCGACCATGTCGGCCACCGTGCTGCCCACCTTGCCCGCGCCCAGCACCAGCACCCTGCGAATGTCGGCATGTTCCATGGCGTCCTCCGGACCCGGCGATGACGGCTCCATCGTAGGCCGATGCGCCGCGCCGCGGAAGGCCCGGCCCGGGTCGATCCGCGCCGGCCCGGAGGCGGCGGCACAATCGCCCCGTGAGCCTGCAGCCCCCGCCCCGGGTCCCCGCCAACGTCGACGCCGCCCGCGCGCGCATCGCGCAGGTGCAGGCGCGCGTGGCGGCCGCCGGCGTGGCGATGCGCCCGCCACCGCCCGAGCCCACCACCTGCTGCGGCCGCGGCTGCAACGGCTGCGTCTGGGAGGGCTTCTACGAGGCGCTCCAGTACTGGCTGGACGAGGCCCAGCTGCGGTTGGACGCCTGATTCACCGCGTCTCCCGCCCGGCCGCTGCCGTGGCGGCAGCCTGTCGACGCGGGCGGGCCGGTCAGGCCGCCCGCGGGCCGGTCAGGCGCCGCACCAGCCGGTGCTCCACCTTCTTCTGCCAGGTGATCGCGAAAAAGTGCTCCTCGACGCCCTCGCAGGGGCCCACCTGCTCGACGCCGTAGCGCGCGTGCAGCTCCTCGTCGACCATCGTGGCCGAGGGGAAGACGCCCAGGCCGCTGGCGCCGAAAGTCTTGAGCAGCGCGCTGTCCTCGAACTCGCCGGCGATGCGCGGACGCACCCCGTGCCGCTCGAACCAGTGGTCGATGCGATCGCGCAGCACGCCGTGGCCGGTGGGCAGGAGCACCGGCACCTGCGCCAGCGCCTCGGCCAGCGAGCCGGCCTTGCGCTGCACCGCCTTCAGCGTACGCGCCAGCTCGCGCGAGGCATACCAGGCGATGGCCGAGCCGCCCAGGGCATGGGTGTACAGCTTGAGGCTCGGGTTGGCCGGCGCGGGGCGGTCGGCCAGGATCAGGTCCAGCTTGTGCAATGCCAGCTCGCCGAGCAGGTCCTCGAACTCGCCGTCGTGGCACAGGAGACGCAGGTGCGGCTCATGGATCACCGGCTCGAGCAGGTGCCGCACCGCCAGCTTGGGCAGGCCGTCGGGGATGCCCACCGCCAGGCGCACGCCGGGCGCGCCCGCGGCATCGCGCACCGCCGCCGGCAAGGCCTCGCCGAGCTGGAAGATCTGGTCGGCCTGGCGCATCGCGGCCAGGCCCGCCTCGGTCAGCGCCACGCCCCGGCCCGCCGGCTTGAGCAGCGCGCAGCCCAGGTCGGCCTCGAGCTCGCGCACCTGGGTGGAGACGGTCTGCACCGCCATCCCCAGGCGCTCGGCGGCGCGGGACATGCCGCCCTCCCTGGCGACGACCCAGAAGTAGTACAGGTGGCGGTAGCTGAATCCGAGGCTCATGCGCGAATCTTCGCCTTTTCCGAAATGATCTTCAAGGAAATCGACATTTTTAAAGGAGCGATGGATCCCTATCGTGCGGGCTTCGCCTGCTTCACTCCCTCGCAAACATGGAAACCATCGCACCGGCCTGGCTCTGGGCCACCTTCATCGGCATCGTCCTGGTGTCGCTGTTCGTCGACTTCGTCGTCCTGAAGAAGCAGGGGGCCCACGAGATCGGGGTCAAGGAAGCCCTGAACTGGTCCATCGTGTGGGTGGCCCTGAGCTTCGCCTTCAACGGCCTGCTGTGGTGGGCGGTGCGCGACACCAGCGGCTCCACCGCGCTGGCCAACGAGAAGTCGCTGGAGTTCCTCACCGGCTACCTGATCGAGAAGTCGCTGGCGGTGGACAACATCTTCGTCTTCCTCCTGATCTTCACCTACTTCGCGGTGCCGCCCGCGTTCCAGAAGCGGGTGCTCATGATCGGCATCATCGGCGCCATCGTGCTGCGCACGATCATGATCCTGGTGGGCGGCTGGCTGCTGTCCAACTTCCACTGGATCCTGTATGTCTTCGGCGCCTTCCTGATCCTCACCGGCCTGAAGATGTGGTGGGCCGCCGGCCAGGAAAGCGACCTGGAGGACAACCCCGCGCTGAAGCTGCTTCGCAAGCTCATGCCCGTGAGCCAGGGCTTCGACGGCGAGAAGTTCTTCACCGTGGAGAACGGCAAGAAGATCGCCACGCCCCTGTTCATGGTGATCTGCCTGGTGGCGCTCACCGACGTGATCTTCGCGGTGGACTCCATCCCCGCCATCTTCGCGATCACGTCCGACCCCTTCATCGTGCTCACGAGCAACGTGTTCGCCATCCTGGGCCTGCGCGCGATGTACTTCCTGCTGGCCGCGGTCGCGGGCAAGTTCCACCTGCTCAATTACGGCCTGGCCGTGATCCTGGTGTTCATCGGCACCAAGATGTGCCTGGTCGACGTGTTCAAGATCCCGGCCCTGGTGTCGCTGGGCGTGGTGGTGGCGATCCTGGCCGTCACCATGATCCTGAGCGTGCGCACCGCCGGCGGCCCCGGCGCCGCCAAGCGCAGCGCCGGCGAGAACGCCTGACCGCGCCCGGCGGGGCGCCGGGGGACATCGCTGGCTATCATGGCCAGCGATGTCCCCCACCGAGCCTGACCTGCTGACCGCCGCGCGTGCCCTGGGCACGGCCCTGGCGATCGGCCTGTTCGTCGGCCTCGAGCGGGGCTGGCGTGAGCGCGAGGTGCGCGAGGGCGGGCGGGTCGCCGGTCTGCGCACCTTCGCGCTGATCGGCCTCATGGGCGGCGTGCTCGCCCTGGTCGCAGAGGCCTCGGTGCTGCTGCTCGGGGTCGGCCTGGCCTGCATCGCGGCGCTGTTCGCGGTGACCTTCCGCCGGGCCGCGAAGGACTCGGGCACGGTGAGCATCACCAGCGCCGTCGCCGCCCTGGTCACCTTCGCGCTGGGCGCCCTGGCGGCGCAGGGCCAGGAGGTGCTGGCGGTGGCCGCGGCCGTGGTGGTGACCCTGCTGCTCGGGATGAAGGACGTGCTGCACCGGTGGCTGCGCCGCATCCAGCCCGCCGAACTCAACGCGGTGCTGCAGCTGGCGGTGCTGTCCGCCGTGGTGCTCCCCCTGCTGCCGGACGAGGGCCTCGGGCCCTACGGCGCGGTCAATCCCTTCAAGGTGTGGCTGGCGGTGGTGCTGGTCGCGGCGCTCGCGCTCGCGGGGCATTTCGCCGTGCGCCTGCGCGGCGAACGACAGGGGCTGCTGTGGGCCGGCCTGCTCGGCGGACTGGCCTCGTCGACCGCGGCGACGGTGACGCTCTCGCGGCATGTGCGCCAGCAGGCCGCCCTGGCGCCCGCCGCCTCGGCGGCGATCGTCGCGGCCTGCGGGATGATGTTCATCCGCATGGCCACGGTGGTGGCCCTGCTCCAGCCCGACCTCGCCCTGCGACTGGGCGGGCTGCTGGCATGGCTGGGCCTGGCCTGCTTCGCGGTCGCCGCCTGGCAGTGGCGCGTGGCGCGCGACGGCGAGTCCGCGCCGGTGCCGCCGCAGGCCCGGCTGTTCGACCTGTCGACGGCGCTGGGCTTCGGCCTGGCGCTCGCGGTGGTGGCCGTGGCCTCGCGCGCGGCGCGGGAGGCGCTGGGCAATGCGGGCCTGTATGGCGTGGCCTTCCTGTCGGGGCTGGCCGACGTCGACGCCATCCTGATCTCCAGCGTCCAGATGCACGCCTCCGGCGAGCTCCCTGCGGGGCCCACGGCCGGCGTGATGCTGGTCGCCGCGTTCTCCAACATGGTGATGAAGGCCGGCCTGGCCTGGGGACTGGGCGGGCGCGCCGTGGGCGCGCGCGTCACGGCGGCTTACCTCGCCGTCCTGGCGGCCGGCGTGGCGGGGGCGGGCGCGGTGCTGCTGGCGCTGAGGGGCTGAGTCACCGTGTCTCCTGTCAAGCCGAAGCAGTTGCAGCGGCTTGACGCATGAGGGCGCGGACGCCGCAGCCGCAGCCGCAGTGGCGGTGGCGGTGGCGGTGCAGCCGTTCTGGCCGCTGTCGGTCAGTGGTGCCGCGCGCCGCCCATGCCGGCTGCGTGCATCGGCGCGGTGAAGACCGACTGCCAGGCCTGGAACAGCGGCGCGGTCGCCGCGTTCGCGGTGCTGCCCGCCATCTGCTGCGTCTGCTCCGCGGGCTTGAGGAACTCGTTCTGCGCCTTCAGCGAGGCGAGCAGCAGCTCCTGCGCGTACTGCGCCACCTCGCTCAGGCCCGAGAGCATCACGGTGGACTGGATCGCCATGAGCTCCGCGGGGCTGTTGGCGGTGCGCAGGCGGTCCGCCGTCTGCTCCTGCAGCAGCGCGGCGCGCTGGATCATGTGCTGCTGCGTCTGGTGGAAGGTGTCCATCGCGCGCAGCATCGCGCAGGCCGTGGTGGCGGTATTGGCCATTTGCTGGCGCGTGAGGTCCGCCACCGCCGCGGTGCCGGCGTTGAGGTCGCCATCGGGCGCACCCGTGGTGTCGCGCGAGTTGCTCTTGGTTGCCATGGTGATCACTCCTTCAGGTTTGAAAAAAGCCCGGGCATCCGCGGGACCTCAAGGTCTCGCGGATGCCGCAAGGACGGGGCGGGAAAGGCACCGGCCGAGGCCGGCCGGTGCGCGTGGCTTCAGCCGGCGGACCGCATGCGATCGCGCAGCCTCTTGATCTCGTCGTGATTGCGCTGCACGCCCTGCAGCTGCCGCTCGACGACCTCGCGCACCTCCGAGGGCAGGGGCTTCTGGAGCGCCTTGCGGTAGCGGGCGAGGGCGTTGTCCTCGCCGCGCTCGGCCTCGGTGAGCATGGCCTCGTCGTCGTGGGTCGTGAGGATGGCGCGTACCGAGACCCAGCCACGGTGCACCGCGCCGAGGGCGCTGCCGCTGTCGTCGGCCTGGCCGCCGAGCTGGCGGATGCAGTCCTGGAGTTCGCGCGCGCCGCGCTGGCAGTCCTCGGCCCGCTCGCGGAAGGTGGCGCGCAACTCCTCGCGCTTGGCGTGGTCCGCGCACTCGCGGAAGCCGTACTCGCCGTCCTTGCAGCACTCGACCAGGTCCTCCAGCACGTCCAGCACGTCCTCGCGGCTGCCGGAGTCGTCACCGGCCTGCTGGGCCTCGCCCACGGTGGCGGCCGCACCGCCGGTGCCGGTGGTGCCCGTGGAGGCGGCAGCGCCCATGGTGCCCGTACTGCCCGAGGTGCCCGTGCCGCCCGCGGATCCGGTGCGCATCGTGTCGGCCCGGTCCCACGCCGCGCGGCTGGCAGGGCGTGCCTGGTCCCAGTCCAGCGTGGAGCTGCCGCGCGCGCCGGACCAGCCGGACTCCAGCCGGGTGGCCGCGGTGTCCCAGTCGTCCTCGATGCTGGCGCGCGATTCGGCGCCGTAGCGGTAGGCGGGGCCGTAGTCCTCGAAGCTGCGGCCTTGCTGGTAGTAAGGCTCCTGCGTGAAGCGGTCCCGCCAGTGGGCCTCTTCCTCGCTGGGGTTGAGGGCCTCGGCCGCGGCCTTGCCGGCCAGGCCGCCGACCACGGCGCCGACGACGCCGCCCACGGCCATGCCCAGCGGGCCGGCCGCGGTGCCGGCGGCGACGCCGGCCACCGCACCGCCGGCCGCGCCGACGCCGGTACCTACGGGATGTGACCCGCTCTCGTCGCTGAGGGGGTCGCGGTTCGGGTCACGTTCTTCAGCTGCCATGGCGGTCTCCTGCGCGTGGGGTGGGAGGGAATACATCGATCCATCGATGGTGCGACCCGGCCGCGATACGCCCCCGTCAGCGAAGCCGGGGAGCCGGTGTAGGAGCCCGCCGAAGCCCCCCGGCGCGCCTGCGGGCCCGGACACGGGCGCGCCGCGCCGTCCTACAGCGGCCCGGCCGGCGGGCACGCGAGCATGGGGCCATGCGGCAGTCCCTGCGGCGCACGCTGGCCCACCTGCAGCTGGCCTTCGGCAACGGCGAGGCCAGCGAGGCGCTGGTGGGCCGGCGCTTCATGCTCGAGTCCGACGGCGGCGACCTGTGCCTGTCGATCGACCTCACGCCCAATTTCCAGACCCGCCACCACGGCGCGCCCGGCTATGTCGACGCCATGGCGGTGGCCCGCAACCACGCGCGCCTGTCCGCCGTGCAGTGCGACGACACCCTGGTGCGCACCCGGCTCGTGCGCGCCTGGGAGGCGGCGCAGGCCGCGCCCGGGCCCCGCGAGCCCCGGCTGCGGCTGGTGCTGGACCTGGGCCCGCGCGGGCGCTTCGCCTACGCGGTGCGGCCCCACCTGCTGTTCACGGGCGGGGTCCAGCTCGACGTGCTGCAGGTGCTGGACGACCCTGCGCCCGCGCCGGGCGCGGCCGAGGCGGTGTGAGGGCCATGCCGCGAGGCCCCGCCGCGATCGGGCTGGCCGCCGCGCTCCTGGCGGGGCCGGCGGCCCCATCCCCGGCGCTCGCGCAGGCGCAGGCGCAGGCCCTGCGCGAGCGCCATGCGCAGTTGCTGCCGGCCCTGCGGCGCAACGAGTTCGGCCGCCCGATCCACGTGGCGTCGCAGGCGCAGGGCGAGGAACTGCGCGGCGAGGTGCATGCGGAGCTGGAGCACCCGTTCGCGGCGGTGCGCGAGGCGCTGCGGCCGCCCGGACGCTGGTGCGAGGTCCTGGTGCTGCCGTTCAACACGCTCGATTGCGAGGAGGTGCCACAGGACCGGGAGGGCGGGGCGGCGGCGCGCGGCGATCCGGCCGGGGCCGGACCGGTGCTGGCGTTGCGCGTGGGGCGCCGGCCCGACCAGCCGCCGCAGCAGGCCTTCGCGCTGCGGCTGTCGGTGCGCACGGTGGCCGAGGCGCCGGACTACCTCGAGGTCCGCCTCGAGGCGGACCGGGGCCCGATGGGGGCGCGCGACCTGCGCATCTCGGTGGCGGCGATGCCCCTGGCCGGCGGCCGCAGCTTCCTGCGGCTCGGGTACGCCTACGGCGCCGGGCTGCCGGGCCGGATGGCGATGCGCGCCTACCTCGCGACGGCGGGCGCCGGCAAGGTGGGCTTCAGCACCGAGCCGGGAGAGGACGGCCGGCCCCGGCCGGTCGGCGGCCTGCGCGGGGTGGTGGAGCGCAATGCGATGCGCCACTACCTGGCGATCGACGCCACCCTCGGCACGCTGCAGGCGACGCCCCGCCAGCGGGTGGAGGCGTGGTTCGACGCGGCGCAGCGCTACCCGCAGCAGCTGCATGAAATGGACAAGGCCACGTACGTGGCCTTGAAGGAGGGGGTGGTGGCCCGCGTGCGGGAGCGGGCCGGTGCGCGGTGACGGCGGCCTTGCCTTGCTTGAGGCCGGCCGCTGCACGCAGCGTGGGGCCTTGTGGTGCTCGCTCACATCGCTTCGCGATAGGAGCACGCCCCCAAGTCTCAGGTTCGGGCTGCGCCCGAGCCGCCCTCAGCTGAGGCCGGCCGCTGCACGCAGCGCCTGAGCCTTGTCCGTGCGCTCCCAGGTGAACTCCGGCTCCTCGCGGCCGAAGTGGCCGTAGGCGGCGGTCTTGCCGTAGATGGGGCGCAGCAGGTCCAGCATCTGGATGATGCCCTTCGGGCGCAGGTCGAACAGCTCGTTCACGATGGCGGCGATCTTCTCGTCGGCGATCACGCCCGTGCCCTGGGTGTTGATGGTCACGTTCATGGGGCGGGCCACGCCGATGGCGTAGGCCACCTGCACCTGGCACTGGCGGGCCAGGCCGGCGGCGACGATGTTCTTGGCCACGTAGCGCGCCGCGTAGGCGGCCGAGCGGTCCACCTTGGACGGGTCCTTGCCGGAGAAGGCGCCACCGCCATGCGGGCAGGCGCCGCCGTAGGTGTCGACGATGATCTTGCGGCCGGTGAGGCCGCAGTCACCCTGCGGGCCGCCGATGACGAAGCGGCCGGTGGGGTTGATCAGGTAGCGGGTTTCCTTCAGCCACTCCTGCGGCAGCACCGGCTTGATGATCTCCTCGATGACCGCCTCGACGAACGAGGGCTTCATGTGGTGGCCGTCGCTCTGCTCGGGGCTGTGCTGCGTGGACAGCACCACGGTGTCGATGCTGTGGGGCTTGCCGTCCACATAGCGCATGGTCACCTGGCTCTTGGCGTCCGGCCGCAGGAAGGGCAGGCGGCCGTCCTTGCGAAGCTGCGCCTGGCGCTCCACCAGGCGGTGGGCGTAGTGGATCGGGGCGGGCATCAGCGCCGGCGTCTCGTCGCAGGCGTAGCCGAACATCAGGCCCTGGTCGCCGGCGCCGATGTTCAGGTAGTCGTCGGAGGCGTGGTCCACGCCCTGGGCGATGTCGTTGGACTGCTTGTCGTAGCAGACCATCACCGCGCAGCCCTTGTAGTCGATGCCGTACTCGGTGTTGTCGTAGCCGATGCGCTTGATGGTGTCGCGCGCGACCTGGATGTAGTCGACGTGGGCGTTGGTGGTGATCTCGCCCGCGAGCACCACCAGGCCGGTGTTGGTCAGGGTCTCGGCGGCCACGCGGCTGCGCGGGTCCTGCTCGAAGATCGCGTCGAGGATGGCATCCGAGATCTGGTCGGCCACCTTGTCGGGATGGCCCTCGGACACGGATTCGGAGGTGAAGAGATAGTCGTTCGCCATTTGAGATACTCCGTCGGTTGAAGGGCGCGTTGCCTTCGCGGGAGCTACGGCGAACGCTTTAGCAGTGGATGTTTAACGTCGCCCTGCAAGTAGTTCAGTAACTCGGCGACCCAGGCATTCTAGCGCCCGGCCTGCCCCCAGGTCCCGTACGGATTTCCTTTAACCACCCGCATGCTGTCGTTGTTCCGCCTGCTCTCCCACGTGCCGCTGCCGCTGCTCCACGGCCTCGGCGCTGCGCTGGGCTGGCTCGTGTTCCTGCTCTCGCCCACCTACCGCCGCCGCCTGGTGGAACATGCCGCACAGGCCGGCTACCCGTTCGCCCGCGTGCGCCCCGCGGTCGGCCACATCGGCCGGATGGTGGGTGAGCTGCCCCGCCTGTGGATGGGGACCATGCCCCGGGTCACCTGGGACGGCAGCCTCGAGCCGGCCTACGCCAGCGGCCGCGGCGTGCTGCTGCTCACGCCGCACCTGGGGTGCTTCGAGATCACCGCGCAGGCCATCGCCGTGCGCCACCTGCAGGCCCACGGCCCGCTGACGGTGCTGTTCCGCCCCGCCCGCAAGGCCTGGATCGCGCCCCTGGTGGCCGCCTCGCGCAACCGCCCCGGCCTGGAGGCCGTGCCCACCAACCTGGCCGGCGTGCGCCAGATGATCAAGGCCCTGCGCCAGGGCCGCGGCGTCGGCCTGCTGCCCGACCAGGTGCCGCCCGAGGGCATGGGCCAGTGGGCGCCGTTCTTCGGCAAGCCGGCCTACACCATGACCCTGGCCGCCCGCCTGGCCCTGCAGACCGGCGCCGAGGTGCGCCTGGTGTGGGGCGAGCGCCTGCCCTTCGGCCGGGGCTACGTGCTGCACGTGCGCGAGCTTCAGGCGCCGCTGCCGGACTCGCTGGACGACGCGGTGGTGGCGATCAACGCCGAGATGGAGCGCCTGATCCGCGAGTGCCCGCAGCAGTATCTCTGGAGCTACGCGCGCTACAAGCAGCCGCGCGAGGAGCGCGGGGCATGACCACCTGGACCTCGCGCGCCGGCGGCTACGCCACCCTGGCCTTCCTGTGGGCCTTCCACTGGCTGCCCCTGCCGGTGCAGGCGGCCTGCGGCCAAGCCCTGGGGGCCTTGCTGTGGCGCCTGGCCGGCTCGCGCCGGCGGGTGACCCTGCGCAACCTCGAGCTGTGCTTTCCCGAGTGGGACGCCGCCGAGCGCGAGCGGGTGGGCCGGGAGGTGTTCCGCTGGTTCAGCCGCAGCGTGCTGGAGCGCGGGCTGCTGTGGTTCGCGCCGCCGTCACGGCTGGCGCGCCTGATCCGCATCGAGGGCGACGCCGGCTTCGCCGACCGCCACGAGGGCGCGGTGATGTGGCTGGTGCCGCACTTCATGGGCCTGGACGTGGCCGGGGTCGCGGTGCAGCTGAACCTGCAGCGGCGCATCGCCTCGATCTACCAGACCCAGAGCAACCCGGTGTTCGACGCCGCGATGCGCCGCGCCCGCCTGCGCCTGGCCCCGGACCGCACCGAGCTGTTCGCCCGCAGCGAGACGGCGCGCCCGCTGGTGCGCGCGGTGCGCGGCGGGGCCGGCTTCTTCAACCTGCCGGACATGGATTTCGGCGGCCGCGACGCGGCCTTCGTGCCGTTCTTCGGCGTGCCGGCCTCGACCCTGGTGGCGCCCTCGCGCATGGCCCGCAGCCTGGGCATGACGGTGCAGCCGGTGGTGGCGCGCCTGCTGCCCGGGGGGCAGGGCTACGTGGTGCGCTTCCTGCCGCCGTGGACCGATTTCCCCTCGGACGACCCGGTGGCCGACACCCGCCGCATGAACGCGTGGATCGAGCAGGAGGTGCGCGCCTGCCCGGCCCAGTACTACTGGGTCCACAAGCGCTTCAAGACCCGCCCCGAGGGCGAACCTTCGCTGTACTGATCAGGCCTCGGGCGGCGGGGCTTCGGGCGCCGGCGCGCCGTCCTGCGCATGGGTCCACTGCCACAGCAGGTGGGCGACATCGTCCACGTTCTGCTTCTTCAGGGCGGAGAACAGCCTGACCTCGCCGCCGCCGGCATTGAGCCGGGCGATCGACAGGGCCTTGGCCTGCTCCTGCTTGTTCAGCTTGTCGGACTTGGTCAGGAGCACCAGGAACTTCAGGCCCTCCTCCACCCGGGGGCGGATCACCTCGAGCAGGATCTCGTCCAGCTCGGTCAGGCCGTGGCGCGGGTCGCACAGGAGCACGACGCCGCGCAGGTTCTGGCGGGTCATGAGGTAGTTGGCCATCACCTGCTGCCAGCGCAGCTTGTCCTGCTTGGGCACGGCGGCATAGCCGTAGCCGGGCAGGTCGGCCAGCACCGCGTCGGTCACGCCCTGCTTGCCCAGGGAGAACAGGTTGATGCTCTGGGTGCGCCCCGGCGTCTTGGAGGCGAAGGCCAGGCGCTTTTGCTGGGTGAGGGTGTTGATGCAGGTGGACTTGCCGGCGTTGGAGCGGCCCACGAAGGCGATCTCCGGGTGCTCGTGCGGCGGCAGGAATTCCAGCTTGGGCGCGGTGGTCAGGAAGCGGGCCGTGTGCATCCAGCCCAGGGCCTGGGCCGGGGTGATGCCGCCGGGGGCGGGCGTCGCGGGAGGGGAGGAGGCGCTGGCGCCCGGGGGCTGGGTCATGGGGGCTCGAGGGGGTCGGCCGGGGTGGCCTGGATCGGCATTGTAGAATCCCGGGGTTTTGCGCCTTGACCCAAACACCACCATGAAGTTCGCCTCCCTCAAGTTCGCCTCCTTGTTGATGGCTGCCCTGCTGGCGGCGCCCGTCATGTCCCTGGCCGCCGCCCCGGCCGCCCCCGCGAAGCCCGACCTCGCCGCCGGCGAGTCCCGCTACACCGCGGTGTGCGCCGCCTGCCACGGCGCGGACGGCAACTCCGGCTCCCCGGCCAACCCCAAGCTGGCCGCCCAGCACCCGGAGTACCTGGCCAAGCAGCTGCAGGAATTCAAGTCCGGCAAGCGCGCCAACCCGATCATGCAGGGCTTCGCCTCCCAGCTGTCCGACCAGGACATGAAGAACATCGCCGCCTGGCTGGCGACCCAGAAGGCCAAGCCCGGCTTCGCCAAGGACAAGGAGCTGGTCTCCCTTGGCGAGCGCATCTGGCGCGGCGGCATCGCCGACCGCAACGTCGCCGCCTGCGCCGGCTGCCACAGCCCCAACGGCGCCGGCATCCCCGCCCAGTACCCGCGCCTGGGCGGCCAGCACGCCGACTACACCATCGCCCAGCTGACCTCGTTCCGCGACGGCGGCCGCAAGAACAGCGTGCAGATGTCGCAGGTCGCGGCCAAGATGAACGACCGCGAGATCAAGGCGGTCGCCGACTACGTGGCCGGCTTGCGCTGAGCCCGGCGGGAACCAAGCCCGCACCAGCACATCGAACAGGCGGGACTCGCAAGGGCGCCCGCCTTTTTCCTTTCCGACGCTCGCATCTCCTCTCCATGACGTCTTCCTCCCAGGGCCTTTCCGTGCGCTCCGGTTCGCAGGTCCTGCGCGCGGCGATGGAGCTGCTCGCCTCGATGCGCTTCGCGATCGCGCTGCTGACGGTGATCTGCATCGCCTCGGTGATCGGCACCGTCCTCAAGCAGCACGAACCCGCGGTCAACTACGTCAACCAGTTCGGCCCCTTCTGGGCCCACCTGTTCACCGCGCTGCAGCTCAATGCCGTCTACAGCGCCTGGTGGTTCCTGGTGATCCTGGCCTTCCTGGTGGTGAGCACCTCGCTGTGCATCGCCCGCAACACGCCCAAGATCGTCGCCGACCTGCGCTCGCACAAGGAGAACATCCGGGTGCAGGGCCTGGAGGCCTTCCACCACAAGGCGCAGGGTGACCTGGCCGGCGCGCCCGAGGCGGCGGCGCGCCGCATCGGCGAGGGCCTGGCCCGCGCGGGCTGGAAGGTCAAGCTGCAGCAGCGCGGCGAGGCGGGCTGGATGGTCGCGGCCCGCGCCGGCGCGGCCAACAAGATCGGCTACATCGCGGCCCACGCCGCCATCGTGCTGGTGTGCCTGGGCGGCCTGTTCGACGGCGACCTGATCGTGCGCGCCCAGATGTGGTTCGGCGGCAAGACCCCCTTCACCGGCGGCGGCATGATCGCCGACGTGCCGGCGCAGCACCGCCTGCCCCTGACCAACCCCACCTTCCGCGGCAACCTGCTGGTGTCCGAGGGCACGCAGTCGCACACCGCCATCCTGAACCAGAGCGACGGCGTGCTGCTGCAGGAGCTGCCCTTCGCGATCGAGCTGCAGAAGTTCATCGTCGAGTACTACTCGACCGGCATGCCCAAGCTGTTCGCCAGCGACATCGTGATCCACGACCGCGAGACCGGCGAGAAGATCCCGGCGCGCGTGGAGGTGAACCACCCGGCGCGCCACCGCGGCATCGAGATCTACCAGTCCAGCTTCGACGACGGCGGCTCGCGCGTGAAGCTGGAGGCCGTGCCGCTGGCGGGCGGCAAGCGCTTCGAGGTCGAGGGCGTCATCGGCGGCAGCACCCCCCTGAGCCGCGGCCCGGGCGAGGGCGCCGAGAAGATGACGCTGGAGTACACCGCGCTGCGCGTGATCAACGTCGAGAACCTCGGCGACGCCGCAGCCCCGGCCGCCTCGGGCGCCGACGTGCGCAAGGTCGACCTGGCCGGCTCCATCGAGTCGCGCCTGGGCGCCGGCCACAAGACCAGCACGAAGAAGGAGCTGCGCAACGTCGGCCCCAGCATCACCTACAAGCTGCGCGACGCCGCCGGCCAGGCCCGCGAGTTCCACAACTACATGCTGCCGGTCAAGCTGGAGGAGGGCGCCGCGCCGGTGTTCCTCCTGGGCATGCGCGAGAACCCCTCGGACAACTTCCGCTACCTGCGCCTGCCGGCCGACGACCAGGGACGCCTCGACGGCTTCCTGCGCCTGCGCGAGGCGCTGGCCGACCCGAAGCTGCGCGAGGAGGCGGTGCGCCGCTATGCCGCCAGGGCCACCGACCCGGCCCGCCCGGAGCTGGCGCAGCAGCTGTCCGCCTCGGCTTCCCGGGCGCTGGGCCTGTTCGCCGGCGCCGAGGCGGCGGCCGCCGGTGCGAAGCCGGTTGCCGGCCTGCAGGCCATCTCCGACTTCATGGAGGTCAACGTGCCCGAGGCCGAGCGCGCCCGCGCCGGCGAGGTGGTGGTGCGGATCCTGAACGGCGCGCTGTTCGAGCTGGCGCAGCTGGCCCGCGCGCGCGCCGGCGAGAAGGCGCTGGTGCCGAGCGACGAGACCGCCGCCTTCATGAACCAGGCCGTGCTGGCCCTGAGCGACGTGCCGCTGTACCCCGCGCCCATGGTGTTCCAGCTCAAGGACTTCACCCAGGTCCAGGCCAGCGTGTTCCAGGTGGCCCGTGCCCCTGGCCGCAACATTGTCTACCTGGGGTGTGCGTTGCTGATCATCGGCGTGTTTGCCATGCTCTATGTCCGCGAGCGCCGCCTGTGGGTCTGGCTCGCGCCGCGTGAGGGCGGCAGCCACGCCACGATGGCGCTGTCCTCCAACCGCAAGACCCTGGATGCCGATCGCGAGTTCGCCCACCTGCGCACCCGCCTCCTCGAAGTGAAAGAATGACCACGGCCACCACCACGCTCACGCTGAACGAGGGCTTTTTCGCCCGCCGCAACTGGCTCGACTGGGCCTTCGCCCTGCTGGTGCTGGCCGGCGGCCTGTTCGCGTTCACCCGCTACCAGGGCTCGATGGATGTCTACGAGAAGGGCATCCTGCTGGGCGCCATGCCCTGCGCCGTCTGGCTCGGCTGGTTCTGGCGCCCGCTGCGCACGCTGATGGCCGTGGTGGCCGGCTTCTCGCTGCTGGCCATCGCCAGCTACCAGGGCGACCTGGCGCGTGCCGACCAGGTGTTCTGGCTGAAGTATTTCCTGTCGAGCCAGTCGGCCATCCTGTGGATGTCCATGCTGTTCTTCATGAGCACGGTCTTCTACTGGATCGGCATGTTCGCGCGTGGCCAGGCCGGCGCGATGGAGCGCATCGGCTCCGGCGTGGCCTGGGCGGCGGTGGGCATGGCCCTCATCGGCACCATGGTGCGCTGGTACGAGAGCCACCAGCTCGGCCCGGACATCGGCCACATCCCGGTCAGCAACCTGTACGAGGTCTTCGTGCTGTTTTGCTGGATGACGGCCCTGTTCTACCTGTACTTCGAGGAGCAGTACGCGACGCGGTCGCTGGGTGCCTTCGTGATGCTGGTGGTCAGCGCCGCGGTCGGCTTCCTGCTCTGGTACACGGTGGTGCGCGAGGCCCACGAGATCCAGCCCCTGGTGCCCGCCCTCAAGAGCTGGTGGATGAAGCTGCACGTGCCGGCCAACTTCATCGGCTACGGCACCTTCGCGCTGTCGGCCATGGTGGCCTTCGCCTACCTGGTCAAGCTGCACGCGCAGGAGACCCGCTGGTGGAAGCTGGCGCCGCTGTGGGCGCTGGGCGTGGTGCTGTGCTTCGAGCCCATCGTGTTCCGCAAGGGCGCGGTCGGCGGCCTGAGCAGCTACTGGGCGGTGTACTTCGGCATTGCCGCGTTGATCGTCGGCGGCATCCTGGCCCTGCGCCGGCGCATCGCCGAGCGGCTGCCGGCCTTCGAGGTGCTGGACGACGTGATGTACAAGTCCATCGCCGTCGGCTTCGCCTTCTTCACCATCGCCACCGTGCTGGGCGCCCTGTGGGCGGCCGAGGCCTGGGGCGGCTACTGGAGCTGGGACCCGAAGGAGACCTGGGCCCTGATCGTCTGGCTGAACTACGCGGCCTGGCTGCACATGCGCCTGATGAAGGGCCTGCGCGGCGCGGTCTCGGCCTGGTGGGCCCTGGTGGGCCTGGTGGTCACGACCTTCGCCTTCCTGGGCGTGAACATGTTCCTCTCCGGACTCCACAGCTACGGGAATCTCTGACCTGACGCGCGTGGTGATGGATCCATGGTAAGAACCCGGTCTTCCCTTGAGGTGATTCATGCTGATCCAGACCCATCGCGACGGCTTCGTCCATCCCCTGTCCAGCGAGATCACGCCGCAGTCCGCCTACCTGCAGCGGCGTGACCTGATGCGCTGGTTGGCCGGCGGCGCGGCGGGCGCGGCCCTGGCCGGCTGGGCCCAGCGCGAGGCCTTCGCCCAGGCGCAGCGTCCCGGCAAGCTGGCCGCGCTGGCGGCCACGCCGTCGCCGGTGGCCGGCGCGGTGACCATGGAAAAGCTCACCAGCTACCAGGACGCCTCCACCTACAACAATTTCTACGAGTTCGGCACCGACAAGGCCGACCCGGCCAGGCGCGCGCACACGCTGCGCACGCGGCCCTGGACCGTCGAGGTCGACGGCCTGGTGAAGAAGCCCGCCCGCTTCGACATCGAGGACCTGCTCAAGCTCTCCGCCCAGGAGGAGCGCATCTACCGCCTGCGCTGCGTCGAGGGCTGGTCCATGGTCATTCCCTGGGTGGGCTATTCGCTGTCGAAACTGGTCGAGAAGGTCGAGCCGCTGGGCAGCGCGAAGTTCGTCGAGTTCACCACCCTGGCCGACCCCAAGACCATGCCGAACGTGGGCTCCAGCGTGCTGGACTGGCCCTACGTGGAAGGCCTGCGGCTGGACGAGGCGATGCACCCGCTCACCCTGCTGGCCTTCGGCATGTACGGCGAGGTGCTCCCCCACCAGAACGGCGCGCCGCTGCGGCTGGTGGTGCCCTGGAAGTACGGCTTCAAGAGCGCCAAGTCGCTGGTGCGCATCCGCTTCACCGAGAAGGAGCCGGCCACCGCCTGGAACAAGGCGGCGCGCAACGAGTACGGTTTCTATTCCAACGTCAACCCGAATGTCGACCACCCGCGCTGGAGCCAGGCCAGCGAGCGCCGCATCGGCGAGGACGGCCTGTTCGCCAAGCGCCGCAAGACGCTGATGTTCAACGGCTACGAGGCCCAGGTCGGCCAGCTCTACGCCGGCATGGACCTGCGCAAGTTCTACTGAGGCGGCTTGGATGAGCGCCGCGCCGGGCCGCCCCAAGCCAGCTCGCACCCCCTCGGGGGGCAGCGAAGGACACGCAGTGCCGAGCGTGGGGGCCAAAGCGTTCGCCGCGCCGGGCCGCCCCAAGCAAGCTCGCACCCCCTCGGGGGGCAGTCAGGGCACGCGGTGCCGAGCGTGGGGGGCCACGTGACCCTCCTGCGCAGGACGGTCACGGCCGGCGCCAATGCGTGGCTGCTTCGCCGCTGGGCCAAGCCGGCGCTGTTCGCGCTGTCGCTGGCGCCCTTCGCCTGGCTGGCCTTCGCGGCCTTCGCCGACCGCCTGGGCGCCAACCCCGCCGAGGCCCTGGTGCGCGCCACCGGCGACTGGACCCTGCGCTTCCTGTGCATCACCCTGGCCGTGACGCCGCTGCGCGTGGTGCTGGGGCTGCCGGCGCTGGCACGGATGCGCCGCATGGCCGGCCTGTTCGTGTACTTCTACGCCGTGTGGCACCTGCTGGCGTACGCCTGGTTCGACATGGGCTTCGACGCCGCCGACATCGCCCGCGACATCGCCAAGCGGCCCTTCATCCTGGTGGGTTTCGCCGGCTTCACCGGCCTCACGCTGCTGGCCGCGACCTCGTTCGACCGCGCCGTGCGCTGGCTCGGCGGCGCGCGCTGGCGGCAGCTGCACCGGGCGGTCTACGGCATCGTCTTCCTCGCGCTGCTGCACTTCCTGTGGATGCGCGCGGCCAAGAACAACCTGGGCGAGGTGGCGGTGTATGCCGCCCTGGTCTCGCTGCTGCTGGGGTGGCGGCTGGCGCGCTGGTGGCGCGAGCGCCGGCGCCGCGCGGCGCCGGCCGTGCCCGTCAGGGGATGAGGCGCTCGCTGCGCAGCTGGTCGGCCACCGACTCGCGCTGGCGGATCAGCGTGGCCTGGTTCCCGTGCACCAGCACCTCGGCGGCGCGGCCGCGGGTGTTGTAGTTGCTGGACATGCTCATGCAATAGGCACCGGTGGACAGCACGGCGAGCAGGTCGCCGGCCTGCACCGCGAGGTCGCGGTCGCGGCCGAGCCAGTCGCCGCTCTCGCACACCGGGCCCACCACGTCGTAGGTATGGGCCGCCGCCGCCGCGCGGCGGTGCAGCGGCACGATGGCGTGGAAGGCCTCGTACATCGCCGGGCGGGGCAGGTCGTTCATCGCCGCGTCGACGATGCAGAAGTTCTTCTGTTCGCCCGGCTTGAGGTATTGCACCTCGGTCAGGCACACGCCGGCGTTGCCCACCAGCGAGCGGCCGGGTTCCACCATGAGGTGGCGTTCGCCGTAGCCGCGCGCGTCGAGCTTGGCCAGCAGCTGCTGCCACAGTGCATCGGCGGTGGGCGGCGTGTCGCCGTTGTAGTCGATGCCCAGGCCGCCGCCGAAGTCGATATGGTGCAGGTGGATGCCGGCGGCCTCGATCGCGTCGACCAGGTCGAGCACGCGGTCCATGGCGTCCAGGTAGGGGCTGTCCTCGGTGATCTGCGAGCCGATGTGGCAGTCGATGCCGACCACGCGCAGGCCCGGCAGGCTGGCGGCGCGCTTGTAGACCTCCAGCGTGCGCTCATGCGCCACGCCGAACTTGTTGCCCTTGAGGCCGGTGGAGATGTAGGGATGGGTCTTGGCGTCGACGTTGGGGTTGACGCGGATGCTCACCGGCGCGGTCTCGCCGCAGGCGGCTGCGACTTCGCTGAGCACCTCCAGCTCGGCTTCGCTCTCCACGTTGAAGCAGCCGATGCCGACCTCCAGCGCGCGGCGCATCTCGGCGCGGGTCTTGCCGACGCCGGAGAAGATGATCCTGGCCGGGTCGCCGCCGGCCACCAGCGCGCGCTCGAGCTCGCCGCCGGAGACGATGTCGAAGCCGCAGCCGGCCTGCGCGAACACCTGCAGCACGGCGAGCGAGGAGTTGGCCTTCATCGCGTAGTGGATGGTGGCCTTGCGGCCGGCGAAGCCGCGCTGGTAGGCCGCCAGCGCGGACAGCATGGCGGCCTTGGAGTAGACGAACAGGGGCGTGCCATGGGCCCTGGCCAGGTCGGCCAGGCGCACGTCCTCCAGCCAGAGTTCATCGCCGCGCCAGGCGAGGTGCGGGGTTCCGGGAAGTTGCTGGGTCATGGCTGGCGGGAAGAGGCAGGCGAAAGGGCGGGCAGGGGAGCGGGGGCGGCGGCCGGCGAGGCCTTGGCGGCGGGTTGCGGGTAGCCGGCGGGCAGGTACAGGTCACCCTTCTGGCCGCAGGCCGACAGCGCAAGCGCCGCGGCCAGCGAGAGGCCCGTGACTAGAATCGTTTGGAACCACGCGAACATCGACGAATTGTAATGACCGACCTCGAATACATGGACCGCGCCGAGGCGCTGCTGCGCCGGCTGGAGTCCTGCTGCGACCGCCTCAACGACGAGACCGACGCCGACCTCGACAACCAGCGCGTGGGCGGCATGGTCACCATCACCTTCGTGAACGGCAGCCAGATCATCGTGAACCTGCAGAAGCCGCTGCAGGAGGTGTGGATGGCCGCGCGCGCGGGCGGCTTCCACTACAAGTTCGACGGCGCGCAGTGGATGGACACCAAGGGCCACGGCGAGTTCTTTGCCCACCTGAGCCGCTGCGCCAGCGAGCAGGCGGGCCAGCCGCTGGCGTTCACCGCGGGCTGAACCCCGGCCGCGCGGTGCGCGGCCCGGGCCGCGATCAGTTCCGGAACAGGTCCAGGATGCTCTTGCGCTCGTCCGCCTGCGGCAGCGGACGCGGCGGCGGGTTCAGGCCGCCCGCCTCGTTCACGCCCATGCTGCTCACGCCGCCGCGGGCGAACTCGTTGTAGTACCACTCGCCGCCCACGTTGACCACGCCCTCGGGCGCGGCCGGCTCGGCCACCGGCACGCCCTTGAGGGCGGCCTCCATGAACGAGATCCAGATCGGCAGCGACAGGCCGCCGCCGGTCTCGCGGTCGCCCAGCGACTTGGGCGTGTCGTACCCCATCCAGACCACTGCGGCCACCGTCGGCTGGTAGCCGGCGAACCAGGTGTCGATCGAGTCGTTGGTGGTGCCGGTCTTGCCGTACAGGTCCGGGCGCTTCAGCTCGGCCTGGGCCCGCGCGGCGGTGCCCGAGCGGGTGATCTCCTGCAGCAGCCGGTTCATGATGAAGGCGTTGCGCGGCTCGATCGCGCGCGCCGCGTCCGCGGCCACCGGGGGCGGGCTCTCCACCAGCGGCTTGCCGCGCTGGTCGGTGATGCGGGAGATCAGCCACGGGTTGACGCGGTAGCCGCCGTTGGCGAAGACCGCGTAGCCGGTGGCCATCTGCATCGGCGTGACCGAGCCGGCGCCCAGGGCCATGGTGAGGTAGGGCGGGTGCTTCTCGGCCTCGAAGCCGAAGCGGGTGATCCACTCCTGCGCGTTCTGCGCGCCCACCGCCTGCAGGATGCGGATGGACACCATGTTCTTGGACTTGGCCAGCGCGGTGTGCAGCGGCATCGGGCCCTCGAACTTGCCGTCGTAGTTCTTCGGCTCCCAGGGCTGGCCGCCGGTCACGCCGGCGTCGAAGAACAGCGGGCCGTCATTGACCACGGTGCTCGGCGTGAAGCCCTTCTCCAGGGCCGCCGAGTAGATGAAGGGCTTGAACGAGGAGCCGGGCTGGCGCCAGGCCTGGGTCACGTGGTTGAACTTGTTCTTGTTGAAGTCGAAGCCGCCCACCAGCGCGAGGATGGAGCCGTCGCGCGGGTCCAGTGCCACGAACGCGCCCTCCACCTCGGGCAGCTGCGTGATCTCCCAGCCCTTGGGCTGCTTGGTCACCCGGATCACCGCGCCGCGGCGGATCTTGATCTTGGGCGGCGCCTTGTCGGACAGGCCGGACTGCGCCGGCTTCAGGCCCTCGCCGGTGATCTCGAAGGGCTCGCTGTTGCCCCGCACCGCGAGGATGCGCTTGGGGCTGGCCTCCAGCACCACGGCGGACATCACGTCGCCGTTGTCGGGGTGGTCGGACAGCACGTCGTCGACCGCGTCGTCCAGCTCCTTGGGGTCGGCGGGCAGCTCGACGAACTTCTCGGGGCCGCGGTAGATCTGGCGGCGCTCGTAGTCCATGATGCCCTTGCGCAGGGCGCGGTAGGCGGCGTCCTGGTGGTCCGACTTGACGGTGGTGTAGACGTTCAGCCCGCGGGTGTAGGTCTCGTCGCCGTACTGCGCGTAGACCAGCTGGCGCACGGTCTCGGCCACGTACTCGGCATGCACCCGCATCGGGTCGGCGGCGGTGCGCAGCTTCAGCTCCTGGCGCTTGGCCAGGTCGGCCTGCTGCAGGGTGATGAAGCCGTTGTCGGCCATGCGCTCGATGATGTAGAGCTGTCGCGAGCGCGCCCGCTTGGGGTTGCTGATCGGGTTGTAGGCGGACGGCGCCTTGGGCAGGCCGGCCAGCATCGCCGCCTCGGCGATGCTCAGGTCCTGCAGGGGCTTGCCGAAGTAGGTTTCGGCGGCCGCGGCGAAGCCGTAGGCCCGGTTGCCCAGGTAGATCTGGTTCATGTAGATCTCGAGGATCTGGTCCTTCGTGAGCTGGTGCTCCAGCTTGAACGTGAGGAGGATCTCGTAGAGCTTTCGGGTGAAGGTCTTCTCGGAGCTGAGGTAGACGTTGCGCGCCACCTGCATGGTGATGGTCGAGGCGCCCTGGCTCTTGGCCCGGCCCAGGTTGGCCAGCGCGGCGCGGGCCAGGCCCACGTAGTCCACGCCGCCGTGCTGGTAGAAGCGGGCGTCCTCGATGGCCAGCACCGCGTCCTTCATGACCTTCGGGATCTCGGCGACCGGGGTCATGTTGCGGCGCTCCTCGCCGAACTCCCCGATCAGGACGCCGTCGGCCGAGAACACCCGCAACGGCAGCTTGGGCCGGTACGAGGACAGGTCGGACACGTCCGGCAGGTTGGGGTATGCCACGGCCAGGGCGACCGCCACGATGATCACCAGGCTGGCGCCCGCGGCCAGGGCCGCGCCCGCGCCCCAGAGCAGCAGGCGGACCAGGAGGCTGCGGTGGCCGGCGGCGCGGGGCTTGTCTTCAGGAGTGTCGAGGGGCATAAACGGGCTTCAATGGTCGCGCCCGGAATTATCCGGGGGACGGGGGACTGGCATCGCAATAGCGACTTCGTAGTATCGCCGCGGTGCTCGTCAGATTTAGGCAACGACTTGAGCCAACGCAGGTGGCGGGCCTATGCCGTCAAGTTTCTTGCTGCTAGGATTGAAGTGAAATCTTAAGTATGTTGCAGCTCGTGACGGCCGCAGACGGAGAACTCCTTGATTTCCTTGGGCCCCTTGTTTAGCCACCAACCCGCACCCCTGCTGGGCCTGGACATCAGTTCTTCCAGCGTCAAGCTGGTCGAGTTGGGCCAGGACCGCGAGGGCCGATACATCCTGGAACGCTGCGCCATCGAGCCGCTGGAGCGGGGGTGCATCACCGACGGCAACATCGAGAAATTCGACGAGGTGGCCGACGCCATGCGCCGCGTCGTCAAGAAGAGCGGCACCCGCGCGCGCCACGTCGCCATGGCCCTGCCGCCCTCGGCCGTGATCACCAAGAAGATCATCCTGCCCGGCGGCCTGTCGGAGCAGGACCTGGAGGTCCAGGTCGAGGCCGAGGCCAACCAGTACATCCCCTTCTCGCTCGACGAGGTCAGCCTCGATTTCTGCGTCATCGGCCCCAGCCCCACCTCCACCGGGGATGTCGAGGTCCTGATCGCCGCCTCCCGCAAGGAGAAGGTCCAGGACCGCCAGGGCCTGGCCGAGGCCGCCGGCCTCAAGCCCGTCATCCTGGACATCGAGTCCTACGCGTCCCGCCTGGCCGCCGGCCGCCTCATCGATGCCCTGCCCGGTGGCGGCGCCGACACCATGGTGGCCCTGTTCGAGGTGGGCGCCTTCAGCACCGGCATGCAGGTGATCCGCAACGGCGAGGTGCTCTACGACCGTGACCAGGCCTTCGGCGGCGCCCAGCTGACCCAGCTGATCGTCCGCCAGTACGGCTTCTCCCTCGAGGAGGCCGAGGCCAAGAAGCGCAGCAACGAGCTGCCCGACGACTACGGCCCGGGCGTCCTGCGCCCCTTCGTGGACAGCCTGTCGCAGGAAGTCTCGCGGGCCCTGCAGTTCTTCTTCACCAGCACCCCGCACAACCGGGTGGACCACATCCTGCTCGCGGGCGGCTCGGCGGGCCTGGCGGGCCTGCCGCAGGCCGTCACCGCCCACACCTCGTTCGCCTGCAGCCTGGCCGATCCCTTCGAGGGCATGCACATCGCCGAGACCGTGCGCGAGAAGAAGATGCGCCGCGAGGCCCCCTCGTACCTCACCGCCTGCGGGCTCGCCATGCGGAGGTTTGCGCAGTGATCCTCATCAACCTCCTGCCCCATCGCGAAGCGGCCCGCAAGCGCCGTCGCGAGCTGTTCTACCTGTCGCTGGCCGCCTCGGTGGTGGGCGGCCTGGCGCTCGCCGGCGCCTTCTACCTCTACCAGCTGGCGGAGATCAGCGCCCAGCAGAGGCGCAACGAGCTCCTGCGCGGCGAGATCGTCAAGCTCGACGCCCAGATCAAGGACATCGCCAACCTGCAGCGCGAGATCGCTGCCCTGCGGGCCCGCCAGCAGGCTGTCGAGGACCTGCAGGCCGACCGCAACATGCCGGTCCACATCCTCAACGAGCTGGTGCGGCAGCTGCCCGACGGCGTCTACCTCACCAGCCTCCGCCAGGACAACCAGACCGTCACCCTCCTGGGCGTGGCCCAGTCGAACGAGCGGGTGTCCGAGCTGCTTCGCAACCTGGGCAACAACAGCCCCTGGCTGACCCAGCCGGAGCTGATCGAGATCGTCGCCGGCAACGTCACCCTCAGCACGCGCGACCAGCGCCGGGTGGCCAACTTCAACATGAAGGTCAAGGTGCTGCGTGCGAGCGACGTGAAGCCGCCCGCCACCCCGGCCAGCGCCCCTGCCAGCGCCCCGGCGGCCCCAGCCAGGACCTGAACCCATGGCCACCCGCAATCCCCCCAAGACCGACCTGAAAGCCAGCTGGGCGCGCCTGACCGCCCAGTTCCGCGGGCTCGATCCGAACGACCCGGCCTCCTGGCCGGCCGCGCCGCGCGCCACCCTGTGCGCCTTCATCGTCGTGGGCATCGTCGTCCTGCTCTGGTACGTGTTCATCAGCAGCACGCACGACGAGCTCGAGGCCGAGGTCCAGCGCGAGGTGCAGCTCAAGCGCGAGTACACCGGCAAGCTCGGGCAGGCCGTCAACCTCGAGGTGCTGCGCCAGCAGCGCGAGCAGGTGCTGCAGTACGTGACCCAGCTGGAGAAGCAGCTGCCCGGCAAGGCCGAGATGGACGCGCTGCTGTCGGACATCAACCAGGCCGGCCTGGGCCGCAGCCTGTACTTCGAGCTGTTCCGCCCGGGCCAGGTCACGGTCAAGGAGTACTACGCCGAGCTGCCCATCGCGCTGCGCGTGACCGGGCGCTACCACGACATCGGCTCCTTCGCCTCCGACATCGCCAACCTCTCGCGCATCGTCACGCTGAACAACATCGCCGTGACGCCCGCGCGCGACGGCTCCCTGCAGATGGAAGCCACGGCCAAGACCTTCCGTTACCTCGACCCCGAAGAGGTCGCGGCCCAGCGCAAGAACCAGCCGGGAGCCAAGAAATGAGCGCCGCCCTGCAATTGAGCCCGCTGCGCGTGCTGCACCTGTCCGCCGGCGCGCTGGTCGTGGCGGCGGTGCTGGCGGGTTGCGGCGCATCCGGCCAGCAGGAAATCCAGGCCTGGATGCAGCAGCAGCGCGCCCAGACCAAGCCCAAGGTCGAGCCCCTGCCCGAGCCGAAGAAATTCACCCCGCAGGCCTACACCGAGGCCGCGGCCACTGACCCGTTCAGCTCGCAGAAGCTGGCGCAGGCGCTGCGCCGGGCGGCCGGCCAGTCGGCCGCGAGCTCGGCCCTGGTGGCGCCCGAGATGGCCCGGCGCAAGGAGCCGCTGGAGAGCTATCCGCTGGACACCATGGTCATGGTGGGCAGCATGATCCGGCAGGGGCGCCCGGTCGCGCTCGTGCGGGTCGACAACCTCATCTACCAGGTGCGTCCCGGCATGTACCTGGGGCAGAACTACGGAAAGATCACCCGGGTGACGGAGACCGAGGTCGTGCTGCGCGAGATCGTGCAGGACCCGGCGGGTGAATGGGTTGAACGCGCTGCGACGCTGCAGTTGCAAGAGAGGTCCAAATGAAAACAACATCTTCCTCCCCGCGCTGGATGCCGGGCTGGGTGCTGGCCATCGCGCTGGCCGCCGGCCTGCCATCGGCTGTCGTGCATGCGCAGGATCCGGCCGGCGTCGCGGTCGAGGCTGTCAGCAGTTCGGTCCAGGGGGGCGTCGAAGTCCTTCGCATCGATTTCTCCCAGCCCCTGCAGGCCCTGCCGGCCGGCTTCACCATCCAGGCCCCGGCCCGCATCGCCCTGGACATCCCCGGCGCGACCAACAACCTCGGCCGCAACACCGTGGAGGTCAACCAGGGCAACCTGCGCTCGGTCAACGTGGTCCAGGCCGGCGACCGCACCCGCCTCGTCCTCAACCTCAAGACCCCCACGGCCTACAAGGCGCAGATCCAGGGCAAGTCGCTGCTGGTCTCGCTGGACCCGGTGGTGGCCTCGGCGCCGGTGGCCACCTCGACGCCGTCGCAGTTCTCCGAGAGCCGCAACCGCGACACGCTGCCGCTCAAGGACCTCGATTTCCGCCGCGGCACCGATGGCGCCGGCCGCATCATCGTCGACCTGCAGAGCAACCAGGTCGGCGTGGACATCCGCCAGCAGGGGCAGACGCTGGTGGTGGACTTCCTCAAGTCCAGCCTGCCCGAGGGGCTGCGCCGCCGCCTCGACGTGTCCGACTTCGGCACGCCGGTGCAGACCGTCACCACCACGCCCAACGGCGACCGCGTGCGCATGGTCATCGAGCCGCGCGGCGCCTGGGAGCACAGCGCCTACCAGAGCGACAACCAGTTCGTGGTCGAGGTCCGCCCGGTCCGCGTCGACCCCAACCGGGTGACGCAGGGCCCCACCTACACCGGCGAGAAGCTCTCCCTGAACTTCCAGAACATCGAGGTCCGGGCGCTGCTTCAGGTGATCGCGGACTTCACCAACTTCAACATCGTCACCTCCGACACCGTCACCGGCTCGCTCACGCTGCGCCTGAAGGACGTGCCCTGGGACCAGGCGCTGGACATCATCATGCAGGCCAAGGGCCTGGGCCTGCGCAAGACCGGCAACGTGCTGTGGATCGCTCCCAAGGAGGAGCTGGCGGCGAAGGAGAAGAAGGACCTCGAGGACCGGGCGGCCATCCAGGGCCTGGAGCCGCTGCGCACCCAGGGTTTCCAGCTGAACTACACCAAGGCCTCAGAGATCGCCGCCCAGCTGATGTCGGGGCCGATCGCCAACCGGATCCTGAGCAACCGGGGTAGCGTGATCTCCGAGGCCCGCACGAACCAGCTCTTCGTGACCGACGTGCCGGCCCGCCTGGAGAACGTGCAGGCCCTGATCAGCAAGCTCGACATTCCGGTGCGCCAGGTGCTGATCGAGGCGCGCATCGTCGAGGCGTCCGACACCTTCGGCAAGTCGCTGGGCGTGCGCCTGGGCGGCAGCGACCTGCGCGGCATCCGCGGCGGGGACCCCGGCTACGCGATCGCGGGCGGTTCCAACCGCGTGGCCTTCGGCGGCACCTACAACGCGGTCAGCGGCACCACGGGCGAGGGCGTGTCCACGCTGCTGGACACCACCAGCACCAACTTCGTCAACCTGCCGGCCCTGGCCATCAACGGCCTCAACCCGGCCAGTTTCGCGATCTCCCTGTTCAGCTCGTCGGCCAACCGCTTCCTGAACCTGGAGCTGTCGGCCCTGGAGGCGGACGGCAAGGGCAAGCTGGTGTCGAGCCCGCGCATCGTGACGGCCGACCAGACCAAGGCCTTCATCGAGCAGGGCACGGAGTTTCCCTACCAGCAGTCCACCAGCAGCGGCGCGACCTCGATCGCGTTCCGCCGCGCCACGCTGAAGCTGGAGGTGACGCCGCAGATCACCCCTGAGGGCAACATCATCCTGGACCTGGAGGTCAACAAGGACAGCCGCGGCGAGACGACCGCCTCCGGCATCGCCATCAACACCAAGAAGATCAAGACGCAGGTGCTGGTGGAGAACGGCGGCACGGTGGTCATCGGCGGCATCTTCGAGCTGACCGAGACCGAGGACGAGGCCCGCGTGCCGCTGCTGGGCGACCTGCCCGCCGTCGGCAACCTGTTCAAGAACCGCCGCCGCACTGCCAACAAGCAGGAGATGCTGGTGTTCATTACGCCCAAGATGATCACGGACCGGGCAGCATCGCGCTGACCCGTGGCTCGTCAAATAAAAGAAGAGGACATTCAAATGCTGCTGAATGCGATCAGGGGGTTCGTGGGTTCGCTTGGCGTCGCCATGCTGCTGGCGGGTTGCGGGGGCGGTGGCGGAAGTGCCGGTACGACCTCGACCGGTGGCACCCAATCGGGCGGGGGAACGACCACAGGCACGTCGCAGGTCACGGTGGAACTGCGTAATGCCGCGGGCACGGCGGTCTCGAGCATTTCCGTCGAGGGGGGCTTCACCGCGCGTGCGACGGTGAAGGACGCCAGTGGCGCCGTGGTGGCGAACAAGCTGGTCACCTTCGCGTCCAGCGCAGCGACGATTGCCACGGTGTCCCCGGCGACGGCCTTGACCAACTCCGCGGGGGTGGCCGAGGTGGCCATTGCGCCCACCTCGGTGACGGCCGTGGGCGCGGCGACGGTGACCGCGTCGGCCACCGTGAACGGCGCGGCCGTCACGGGCTCGCGCGATTTCGCCATCACGCCGCTGAGCCTGTCGCTCAGTGCGATCACGCCCGGTTCGGCCAGCCTGGTGTCGGGCGGCAACACCAGCCTCTCGGTCACCGCCCTCATCGGCGGCGTGCCGGCCGGCGCCACGCCGGTCAACGTGAACTACGCCGCCTCGTGCGGCCGCATCAACGGCAGCAACAGCGGTTTCAGCGTCACCACCAACGGCAGCGGCGTCGCCTCCGCCGACTACGCTGCGCTGCAGCCGGATGGCTCGCCCTGCAGCGGCAATGTCGTCGTGACGGCGGCAAGCCCGGGCGCCACGTCGCGCACGCTGACCCTGCAGGTCGCTGCGCCGACCGCCACCTCGGTCACCTTCAAGTCGGCCACTCCCAGCCAGATCTACGTCGCGGGGTCGGGTGCGCTGGAGCAGTCCATCGTGACCTTCAAGGTGACCTCGGCGACCGGTGCCGCCATGAGCGGGGTGTCCGTGAATTTCGGGTTCCCGAACGGCCAGAACCCGCTGGGGCTGCTGCTGGGGGCCACCTCCGGCCTGACCAATGCCAGCGGCGAGGTCTCCGTGGCGGTCAACTCCGGCACCATTCCCGGCCCGGCCCGGGTGCGCGCCTCGCTGGCGAGCGATGCCAGCATCTTCACCGACACCCAGAATTTCACCGTGGCCTCGGGCCCGCCGTCCCAGCGCTACATGAGCCTGTCGGTAGCCACGCACAACATCGAAGGCTGGGTCATCGATGGCACCGCGACCAAGGTCACCGTGCGCCTCGCCGATCGCCAGGGCAACGCGGTGGAGGATGGCACCGTCGTCAACTTCACGGCCGAAGGCGGCCAGGTCGGCTACAGCTGCGCCACGCAGCGGGTGAACAACATCGCCTCGTGCTCGGTGGACTTCATCTCCCAGAACTTCCGGCCGGCCAATGGCCGGGTCTCCGTCCTGGCCTACACCACCGGTACCAAGGACTATGTGGATGCCAACGGCAACAACCGCTTCGATGCGGGCGAGTCCCTGGTCAACCAGGGTGATGCGTACCGTGATGACAACGAGAACGGCCAGTACGATGCCGGCGAATTCGTGATCGCGCGTGGCGGCGCCACGTCCTGTACCGGTGCGGGCGGCGCGTTCCCGTCCCGTGCCAATACCTGTGATGCCGGCCTCGCGACCACCGTGCGGCAGCAGGCCATCATCGCCTTCGCGTCTTCCGCCAGCAGGATCTCGACCACGGCCGTCTCCGGCTCGCAGGTGAGCTTCATCCTGTCGAGCGCAGACCACCCCTACCCGGGGACGGCGAGCCTGCCGAGCCTGCCCATGCCGGCCGGAACGGTCATCGAGGCGGCGCCCAGCAACCCCGCCAGCGGCTGCCAGGTCACCCGCGTGACGGGAACTCCCCTGGTCGACGTGGCGCTCGGTACGTCGGCGAGCACGGACACCTACTCGACCCACAGCGTGTTCCTGTCCGGAACCTGTACCGCCCAGACCATTATCATTACGACCAAGTCGCCGTCCGGCCTGACTACTTCGCATTCCGTACCCATTCCTTGACCACTGTCGCCCTGGTCGGCCTCCCTGGCTCCGGTAAAACCACGATTGGAAAGCTTCTCGCACGCAGGCTGGCTCGGCCGTTCGTGGATTCCGACCATGTGATCGAGGACCGGCTCGGCTGCCCCATCCGCGTGTTCTGGGAGCAGCAGGGCGAGGAGGCCTTCCGCGACGTGGAGCAGGCCGTGATCGCCGACCTCTCCGCCCCCGGCGGCGAGGACAAGGTCCTGGCCACCGGCGGCGGCTCGGTGCTGCGGGAGGCCAACCGCCTGCAGCTGCGGGCCGGTACCCATGTGATCTACCTGCGCACCACCCCCGAGCAGATCTACAACCGCGTGCGCAACGATCGCAAGCGCCCCCTCTTGCAGGTCGAGGACCCGATGGCCCGCCTGCGCGCCCTCCACGGCCAGCGCGACCCGCTGTACCGCGAGGCGGCCCACCTCACCGTCGACACCGGCCGGCCCACCCTGCAGACGCTGGTCAACATCATCGTCATGCAGCTGGAGCTCGCCGGCGTCCTCGCCAAGCCGGCCTGAGGCCCCCGCCCCGGTGAGGCCGGCGCCTGCCGCCGCGTACACTCGCCCGATGACCGCGAACGTTCCGGCGGACGAAGTCCGCATCGAACTGGGAGAGCGCAGCTACCCCATCCTCATCGGCGAAGGCCTCATCGAACGCATGGCCGGCCTGTCGCTGCCCAAGGCCCATGCGGCCCTGGTCGTCACCAACGACACCGTCGGCCCGCTGTACGCCGCGGCGCTGCAGGCGGCCCTCGCGCCGCACTACGCCCAGGTCGGCACCGTCTGCCTGCCCGACGGCGAGGCGCACAAGCACTGGGAAACCCTCAACCGCATCTTCGACGCCCTGCTGGCGCGCGGCAGCGACCGCAAGACCGTGCTGTACGCCCTGGGCGGCGGCGTGGTCGGCGACATCACCGGCTTCGCCGCGGCCTGCTACATGCGCGGCGTGCCCTTCGTGCAGGTGCCCACCACGCTGCTGGCCCAGGTGGACTCCTCGGTGGGCGGCAAGACCGCGATCAACCACCCCCTGGGCAAGAACATGATCGGCGCGTTCTACCAGCCGCAGCTGGTGGTCTGCGACCTGTCCACCCTGCGCACGCTGCCCCCGCGCGAACTGTCCGCCGGACTGGCCGAGGTGATCAAGTACGGCCCGATCGCCGACCTGGCCTTCCTCGACTGGATCGAGGCCCACCTGCCCGCCCTCCTGGCCCGCGACCCGCAGGCCCTGGCCCACGCGGTGCGCCGCAGCTGCGAGATCAAGGCGATGGTGGTCGGCCAGGACGAGCGCGAGTCCGGCCTGCGCGCCATCCTGAATTTCGGCCACACCTTCGGCCACGCCATCGAGGCCGGCCTGGGCTACGGCGAGTGGCTGCACGGCGAGGCCGTGGGCTGCGGCATGGTCATGGCCCTGCACCTGTCGCGCGAGCTCGGGCTCGTCGACACCGCCTTCCTGGAGCGCTGCACCCGCCTGATCGCCGCCGCCGGCCTGCCCACCGTCGGCCCCCGGCTGGGCGCGGCCCGCTACCTCGAGCTGATGCGCCTGGACAAGAAGTCCGAGGCCGGCGAGATCCGCTTCGTCGTCATCGACGGCCCCGGCCGCGCCGCCGTCCGGCCCGCGCCCGACGCGCTGGTGGCCGAGGTCATCGAGCGCTGCTGCCGCTGAGGGAGCGGGGATGGCCCTGGCCCGCTACGCCTGCGACCCCGCGCGCAGCCGCGGGCGGCGCCATGCCGAGTCGCCCACGCCGTACCGCACCGAGTTCCAGCGCGACCGCGACCGCATCGTCCATTCCACCGCCTTCCGCCGCCTCGTCTACAAGACCCAGGTGTTCCTCAACCACGAGGGGGACCTGTTCCGCACCCGGCTGACGCACTCCATCGAGGTCGCCCAGCTGGGCCGCTCCATCGCCCGCCCCCTCGGCCTGTGCGAGGACCTGGTCGAGGCCATCGCGCTGGCGCACGACCTGGGCCACACGCCCTTCGGCCATGCCGGCCAGGACGCGCTGAACGCCTGCATGGCCGACCATGGCGGCTTCGAGCACAACCTGCAGAGCCTGCGCGTGGTCGACAAGCTCGAGGAGCGCTACCCGGCCTTCGACGGCCTGAACCTCGCCTTCGAGACCCGCGAGGGCATCCTCAAGCACTGCTCGCGCGCCAACGCCGAGCACCTCGAGGCCCAGGAGCCGGGCGGGGTGGGGCGCCGCTTCCTCGAGCGCACCCAGCCCGGCCTGGAGGCACAGCTGTGCAACCTGGCCGACGAGATCGCCTACAACGCGCACGACATCGACGACGGCGTGCGCTCCGGCCTCATCACCCTGGAGCAGCTGGAGCAGGTGCCCCTGTTCGACGGCTACCGCCGCGCCGCGCTGGCCGCGCACCCGCAGCTGGCGGGCCGCCGCCTGCTGTACGAGTCCATCCGCCTGATGCTCAGCGCCCAGGTGCATGACGTGATCTCCGCCACCGGTGCCGCGTTGCGCGAGGTCGACCCGCAGGACGCCGACGCCGCCCGCCGCGCGCCGCCGCTGGTGCGCTTCAGCGACGGCATGCGGCTGCAGTCGCGCGTGCTCAAGCATTTCCTCTTCCACAACCTCTACCGGCATCCGCAGGTGACCCACACCACCGGCCAGGCCCAGGTGGTGGTGCAGGAGCTGTTCGCGGCCTACGCCGCCGCGCCGTCCGAGATGCCGGCGGCCTACGCGCAGCAGGCGGACGTGCACCGCGCCATCGCCGACTACATCGCCGGCATGACCGACCGCTTCGCCGCGCGCGAGCACGAGCGCCTGACCGGGCGCCGGTTGCTGGCCTGACCGCCATGCGCCTGGACCGCTCCCTGCTCGTCATCGCCGGCGGCGTCACCGCCGCCATCCACGTGGGCAAGCTGCCCCCGGCGCTGCCGGCCCTGCGCGAGGCGCTGGGCGTCAGCCTGGTCCAGGCCGGCTTCCTGATCTCCATGGTGCAGTTCGCGGCGATGACCCTGGGGCTGGCCGTCGGCCTGGCCGCGGATGGCCTGGGCCTGCGCCGGGTGATGGTCGGCGGCCTCCTGCTGGCCTCGGCGGCCAGCGTCGCCGGCGGCCTCACCACCGACCCGCTGGCCCTGCTCGCGCTGCGCGCGCTCGAGGGCCTGGGCTTCCTGCTCGCGGTCACGCCCGCGCCCAGCCTGATCCGGCGCTTCGTCGCCTCGTCCGCGCTGCCGGCTCGCCTGGGCCTGTGGGGCGCCTACATGCCCCTGGGCACCTCGCTGGCGCTGCTGGCCGGGCCGGCCTGGATCGCCGCCGCCGGCTGGTCGGCGTGGTGGTGGCTGACCGCCACGCTGTCCGGCGCCATGGCGCTGGCCCTGTGGCTGGGGCTGCCGCCCGACCCGCCGCCGGCGGCCCGTGAGCCGGGCGCCTGGCGCGGCCGCCTCGGCGACACGCTGCGCGCGCCCGGTCCCTGGCTGGTCTCGCTGGCCTTCGCGGCCTATTCGTCGCAGTGGCTGTCGGTGGTCGGCTTCCTGCCGACCATCTATGCCCAGGCCGGGCTGGCGCCGGCGGCGGCCGGCCTGGCCACCGCCCTGGCGGCCGGCGTCAACATGATCGGCAACATCGCCGCCGGCCGCCTGCTGCAGCGGGGCGTCCCGCCGCAGCGGCTGCTGCAGGCGGGCTTTGGCACGATGGGGCTCGGCGGGTTGCTGCTGTTCGCGCCGGTCTGGCCGGCCGGTCCGCTGTCGGCCATCGGGCCGTACCTGGCGGTGCTGGCCTTCTCGGCGGTGGGGGGGCTCGTGCCGGGCACGCTGTTCTCGCAGGCCGTGCGTGTCGCGCCCGGGCCGGGCGCGGTCTCCACCACGGTGGGCTGGATGCAGCAGTGGTCGTCCTTCGGCCAGTTCGCCGGGCCGCCCCTGGTGGCCTGGGTGGCCAGCCGCACGGGGGGCTGGTCCTTCAGCTGGGGGGTCACGGGCGCCTGTGCCCTGGCGGGACTGTGGCTGGCCGGGCGATTGGGCCGCCTCGTAAAATCCGCTGGATGAATGCTTCCGCTGACGAGGTCGTGGACGACACCCGGCGCTGGCTGGAGCGTGCCGTCATCGGCCTGAACCTGTGCCCGTTCGCCAAGGGCGTGCACGTGAAGGACCAGGTCCACTACGCCGTCACCGAGGCCACCGGCTGGAACGAGCTGCTGGAGGTCCTGGAGCGCGAGATCGACGACCTGCTCGCGCACGGCATCGCGCAGCGCGAGACCACCCTGCTCATGATGCCCCGGGCCTTCCCCGACTTCGTCGAGTTCGCCGGCTTCCTCGGCGAGGCCGACCGGCTGCTGCAGCGCCGCGAGCTCGAGGGTACGGTGCAGCTCGCCAACTTCCACCCGCACTACCAGTTCGCCGGCACCGACGCCGACGACATCACCAATTTCACCAACCGCGCCCCGTATCCCACGCTGCACCTGCTGCGCGAGGACAGCATCGCGCGCGCGGTCGAGGCCTTTCCCGAGGCCGAGGCCATCTACGAGACCAACATGGACACGATGCGACGCCTCGGCCCGCAGGGCTGGGCCCGCCTGATGGCGAAGGACGCAGGATGAGCAAGTCCTCGAAACAGGCCGCGCCCCGAAGCCAGGCCGCTGCCGCAGGCGCCGGCGCGCTGGACGCCGATCTCCGTCCCGGCCAGTCGGTCGAGCTCCTCAAGGAGCTTCACATCCTCACGCGCGACGGCAAGCTGAACCAGGATTCGCGCCGCAAGCTCAAGCAGGTCTACCACCTCTACCAGTTCATCGAGAAACTGCTGCTGGAGTTGCCGGCGGAAGGCCCGGGGCCGGTCATCGTGGACCATGGCGCGGGCAAGTCCTACCTCGGCTTCATCCTCTACGACCTGTTCCTGAAGGCCTGCGGCCATGGGGAGATGGTCGGCGTCGAGACCCGGCCCGAGCTGGTGCAGCGCTCGCGCGACCTGGCCCAGCGGCTGGGCTTCGGGCGCATGCGCTTCCTCCACCTGAGCGCGGCCGATGCGGTCGACTCACCGGAGCTGCCGCCGCAGGTCGACATGGTCACCGCGCTGCATGCCTGCGACACCGCCACCGACGACGCCATCGACTTCGGCCTGGCCCGCGACGCCCGTTTCATGGTGCTGGTGCCCTGCTGCCAGGCCGAGGTGGCCGGCTGCCTGCGGCAGAACAAGGCGCTGTCGCTGTCCCGCACCCCGCTGGCTGAACTGTGGCGCCACCCGATCCACACCCGTGAGCTGGGCAGCCAGCTCACCAACGTGCTGCGCTGCCTGTACCTGGAGGCCTGCGGCTACCAGGTCACGGTCACCGAGCTGGTCGGCTGGGAGCACAGCCTGAAGAACGAGCTGATCCTGGCGCGCCGCACCGGCCAGCGAAAGCGCAGCGCCGCGCAGCGGCTGCGCGCGGTGCTCGCGGAGTTCGGGCTGGAGTCGCTCGAGGCGGTGCGCTTCCGGCGCCTGCCGCAGCCCGCGCCCGCGGCCGACGAGGCGGAACCCTCGGCGGCCTGACCCCCGGGCGCGCGGCCGGCGCTGGCGCGGCGGGTTCGTCCACGGCTTCCCGGCGTTCTCGGCGCCTGGGTTCAGCGCCTGGGCGGGCGCTCGCGCGTGCGGCGCGGCGCTCCCCGCGCGACGAGCACCGCCACCCCGATGGCCAGGGCGACCAGCACGCCGACCGCCAGCCCGATCCAGGGCTGGGGCAGCCCGACCACGACGGCCAGCCAGACCAGGACAGCCATCAGCAGCAGGAAGCCGATCATCCAGGCGGCGAACATGGGGCAGGGGAGGGCGGAGGCCGCATCCTGGCCCGCCCGGCCCTTCCCGGCTGTGGGCAGGGGCAGCGCGCCGGCGTCGGACGCCTCCCCGGGCTGAAAACGGGGTCGGAACCCCTCTAAGATCGGGCATGGCCCGCCTGCCCCGCCTTTCCCTGCCTGGTTACCCGCACCACCTGGTCCATCGGGGCAACAACCGCCAGGCCATCTTCGCGGACCCGACCGACTTCCAGTTCATGCACGCGCTGCTGGTCGAGCAGGCCCGCGCCGCGGATGTGCTCATCCATGGCTACGTGTTGATGGAGAACCACTTCCACCTGCTGGCGACGCCGGGTGCGGGGGATTCGCTGGCACGGATGATGCAAGGCATCGGCCGTCGCTACGTGCGGCACTTCAATGCGCGTACCGGCCGCACCGGCACGCTGTGGGAGGGCCGCTACCGCTGTGCGCTGCTGCAGCCCGAGCCGTACCTGCTGGCCTGCATGGCCTACCTGGACCTCAACCCGGTGCGCGCCGGCCTCGTCGAGGCGCCGGCCGACTGGGCCTGGTCCAGCCACCGGCACTACATCGGGCAGGCGAGCGACCGGCTGGTCACGCCGCACCCGCTGTACTGGGCGCTGGGCAACACGCCCTTCGCCCGGGAGCAGGCGTACGCCGAGCGGGTGGCGCAGGGGGTGGCGGCGCCGGTGGCCAAGGCCCTGGTGGCCTCGGCGCTCCATGGCTGGGCGTTGGGCGACGAGGCCTTCCTGGCGGCGCTGCAGAAGCAGACCGAGCGGCGGCTGACCAAGGGTCGTCCCGGCCGTCCGCGCACCACCTCGGCGATTTGATCTGTCCCCAATAAATTGATGCCCACCTTTGGTGCGCTTCATTTAAGAACCTGACCCCATTTAATTCGTTTGACATCCTGCTGCGCTGCACTATCCTTCCCGGTCCCGTGAAAGTTAGCGAAGGAATTCCCATGGCCACGTCCGCCGAAATCAGCCACCTGCAAGAACACGGCCTGTACTCGTCCGCCAATGAGCATGACGCGTGCGGCGTGGGCTTCGTGGCCCACATCAAGGGCAAGAAGACCCACGAGATCGTCCAGCAGGGCCTGAAGATCCTGGAGAACCTGGACCACCGCGGCGCCGTGGGTGCCGATCCCCTGATGGGCGACGGCGCGGGCATCCTGATCCAGATCCCCGACCAGCTCTACCGTGAAGAGATGGCCCAGCAGGGCGTGACCCTGCCGCCGCAGGGCGAGTACGGCGTCGGCATGATCTTCCTGCCCAAGGAGCATGCCTCCCGCCTGGCCTGCGAGCAGGAGATGGAGCGCGCGATCAAGGCCGAAGGCCAGGTGCTGCTGGGCTGGCGCGATGTCCCGGTCAACCGCGAGATGCCGATGTCGCCCGCCGTGCGCGAGAAGGAGCCGATCCTGCGCCAGGTCTTCATCGGCCGTGGCGCCGACGTGATCGTCCAGGACGCCCTGGAGCGCAAGCTGTACGTCATCCGCAAGACCGCCAGCGCCGCCATCCAGGCCCTGCAGCTCAAGCACAGCAAGGAATACTACGTTCCGTCCATGTCCAGCCGTACCGTGGTCTACAAGGGCCTGCTGCTGGCCAACCAGGTCGGCGAGTACTACCTGGACCTGCAGGACCCGCGCTGCGTCTCGGCCCTGGGTCTGGTGCACCAGCGCTTCTCCACCAACACCTTCCCCGAGTGGCCGCTGGCCCACCCGTACCGTTATGTCGCCCACAACGGCGAGATCAACACGGTCAAGGGCAACTACAACTGGATGAAGGCCCGCGAAGGCGTGATGTCCTCCCCCGTGCTGGGCGAGGACCTGCAGAAGCTGTACCCCATCAGCTTCGCCGGCCAGTCCGACACCGCCACCTTCGACAACTGCCTCGAGCTGCTGACGATGGCGGGTTACCCCATCTACCAGGCCGTGATGATGATGATCCCCGAGCCGTGGGAACAGCACACGACCATGGACGAGCGCCGCAAGGCCTTCTACGAGTACCACGCCGCCATGCTGGAGCCCTGGGACGGCCCGGCCTCCATCGTGTTCACCGACGGCCGCCAGATCGGCGCCACGCTGGACCGTAACGGCCTGCGTCCCTCGCGCTACTGCATCACCGACGACGACCTGGTGATCATGGGCTCCGAGTCCGGCGTGCTGCCCGTGCCCGAGAACAAGATCGTGCGCAAGTGGCGCCTGCAGCCCGGCAAGATGTTCCTGATCGACCTGGAGCAGGGCCGCATGATCGACGACGAGGAGCTCAAGGCCTCGCTCGCCAACTCCAAGCCCTACAAGCAGTGGATCGAGAACCTGCGCATCAAGCTGGACGACCTGTCCGAAGGCACGGGTGATTCCCCCGCCAGCGACGTGACCCTGCTCGATCGCCAGCAGGCCTTCGGCTACACCCAGGAAGACATCAAGTTCCTGCTGTCCCCGATGGCGCAAGCCGGCGAGGAGGGCATCGGCTCCATGGGCAACGACAGCCCGCTGGCCGTGCTGTCCGACAAGAACAAGCCGCTGTACAACTACTTCAAGCAGCTGTTCGCCCAGGTGACCAACCCGCCGATCGACCCGATCCGCGAAGCCATCGTGATGTCCCTGGTGTCCTTCATCGGCCCCAAGCCGAACCTGCTGGACATCAACCAGGTCAACCCGCCGCTGCGCCTGGAGGTGAGCCAGCCGATCCTGGACTTCGCCGACATGGCCAAGCTGCGTGACATCGAGACCGTCACGCAGGGCAAGTTCCGCAGCTACACGCTGGACATCACCTACCCCGCGGCCTGGGGCCGCGAGGGCGTGGAAGCCAAGCTGGCCTCCATCAACGCCGAGGCCGTGGACGCGATCAAGGGTGGCAAGAACATCCTGATCATCAGCGACCGCGGCGTGTCCGCCGAGAAGATCGCCATCCCGGCGCTGCTGGCACTGTCCTCCATCCACCAGCACCTGGTGCGTGAAGGCCTGCGCACCACCGCCGGCCTGGTGGTGGAGACCGGCTCCGCCCGCGAAGTGCACCACTTCGGCGTGCTGGCCGGCTATGGCGCGGAAGCCGTGCACCCCTACCTGGCCATGGAGACCCTGGCCGCGATCCACAAGGACCTGCCGGGCGACCTGTCGGCCGAGAAGGCCATCTACAACTACGTCAAGGCGATCGGCAAGGGCCTGTCCAAGATCATGTCCAAGATGGGCGTGAGCACGTACATGTCCTACTGCGGCGCGCAGCTGTTCGAGGCCATCGGCCTGAACGACGAGACGGTCGAGAAGTACTTCACCGGCACCGCCAGCCGCGTCGGCGGCATCGGCGTGTTCGAGATCGCCGAGGAAGCGATCCGCATGCACAAGGCGGCCTTCGGCACCGACCCGCTGCTGGCCCACGCCCTGGACGCCGGCGGCGAGTACGCCTGGCGCGCCCGCGGCGAGGAGCACATGTGGACGCCCGACGCCATCGCCAAGCTGCAGCACTCCACCCGTGCCAACAACTGGAACACGTACAAGGAGTACGCGCAGATCATCAACGACCAGAACCGTCGCCACATGACCCTGCGCGGCCTGTTCGAGTTCAAGGTCGACCCGTCCAAGGCCATTCCGATCGACGAGGTCGAGCCGGCCAAGGAAATCGTCAAGCGCTTCGCCACCGGCGCCATGTCGCTGGGCTCCATCTCCACGGAAGCCCACGCCACCCTGGCCATCGCCATGAACCGCATCGGCGGCAAGTCCAACACCGGCGAAGGCGGCGAGGACCCGGCGCGTTACCGCAACGAGCTCAAGGGCATCCCGATCAAGCAGGGTGACACCCTGGCCGGCATCCTGGGCAAGCACGTGGTCGAGGCCGACCAGCCGCTGCAGGCCGGCGACTCGCTGCGCTCCAAGATCAAGCAGGTCGCCTCGGGCCGCTTCGGCGTCACCGCCGAGTACCTGGCCTCGTCCGACCAGATCCAGATCAAGATGGCCCAGGGCGCCAAGCCCGGCGAGGGCGGCCAGCTGCCCGGCGGCAAGGTCTCCAACTACATCGGCAAGCTGCGCTACTCCGTGCCGGGCGTGGGCCTGATCTCGCCCCCCCCGCACCACGACATCTACTCGATCGAGGACCTGGCCCAGCTGATCCACGACCTGAAGAACGTCGCGCCGCATGCCTCCATCAGCGTCAAGCTGGTGTCGGAAGTGGGCGTGGGCACCATCGCCGCCGGCGTGGCCAAGTGCAAGGCCGACCACGTGGTGATCGCCGGCCATGACGGCGGCACGGGCGCCTCGCCCTGGTCGTCCATCAAGCACGCCGGCTCGCCCTGGGAAATCGGCCTGGCCGAGACCCAGCAGACCCTGGTCCTCAACCGCCTGCGTGGCCGCATCCGCGTCCAGGCCGACGGCCAGATGAAGACCGGCCGCGACGTCGCCATCGCCGCGCTGATGGGCGCCGACGAATTCGGCTTCGCCACCGCGCCGCTGGTCGTCGAGGGCTGCATCATGATGCGCAAGTGCCACCTGAACACCTGCCCGGTGGGCGTGGCCACGCAGGACCCGGTGCTGCGCGCCAAGTTCTCGGGCAAGCCCGAGCACGTGGTCAACTACTTCTTCTTCATCGCCGAGGAAGTGCGCCAGATCATGGCCCAGCTGGGCATCCGCAAGTTCGACGACATGATCGGCCGCACCGACCTGCTGGACATGAAGGCCGGCATCGAGCACTGGAAGGCGCGCGGCCTGGACTTCAGCCGCCTGCTGGCCGTGCCCGCCGCCCCCGCCGACGTGCCCCGCCTGCATGTGGCCGACCAGGACCACGGCCTGGACAAGTCCCTGGACAACATCCTGATCGAGAAGTCGCGCGCGGCCATCGAGAAGGGCGAGAAGGTCCAGTTCATGGAGAAGGCCATCAACGTCAACCGCTCGGTCGGCGCGATGCTGTCCGGCGCCCTGACCAAGGTGCACCCCGAGGGCCTGCCGGATGACACCATCCGCATCCAGCTCGAGGGCACGGGCGGCCAGTCCTTCGGCGCCTTCCTGGCCAAGGGCATCACGCTGTACATGATCGGCGACGCCAACGACTACACCGGCAAGGGCCTGTCGGGCGGCCGCATCGTCGTGCGTCCCAGCATCGACTTCCGCGGCGAAGCCACGAAGAACATCATCATCGGCAACACCGCGCTGTACGGCGCGACCACCGGTGAGGCCTTCTTCAGCGGCGTGGCCGGCGAGCGCTTCGCCGTCCGCCTGTCCGGCGCCACCACGGTGGTCGAGGGCACGGGCGACCACGGCTGCGAGTACATGACCGGCGGCACCGTCGTCGTCCTGGGCAAGACCGGCCGCAACTTCGCGGCGGGCATGTCCGGCGGCGTGGCCTACGTCTACGACGAGGACGGCCAGTTCGCCTCCCGCTGCAACACCTCCATGGTGTCGCTCGAGAAGGTGCAGTCGGCCGAGGAGCAGAAGAAGGCCCACCACGGCAAGACCAAGCTGCACGGCGGCCAGGCCGACGAGGCCCTGCTCAAGAAGCTGCTGGAGGACCACAACCGCTGGACCGGCTCCAAGCGCGCCCGTGACCTCCTGGACAACTGGGAAACCAGCCGTGCCAAGTTCGTGAAGGTCTTCCCGAACGAGTACAAGCGCGCGCTGATCGAGATGCACGAGCGCGAGGTCGAAGAGGCCAGCACCGGCAACAACGCGCAAGCGGCCGTGCGTGACGGCGTCGCAGCCTGACCCCGGGCCCTAGAGAAAGATACGGAGAGAAAGCATGGGTAAAGTCACCGGCTTCATGGAGTACGAGCGCCTCGAGGAGGGCTACAAGCCCGTCGCGGAGCGCGTCAAGCACTACAAGGAATTCGTCATCGCCCTGGATGACGCGCAGGCCAAGCAGCAGGGTGCCCGCTGCATGGACTGCGGCACGCCGTTCTGCAACAACGGCTGCCCCGTCAACAACATCATCCCGGACTTCAACGACCTGGTGTACCGCAGCGACTGGAAGGATGCCTTCACGGTCCTGGACTCCACCAACAACTTCCCGGAGTTCACCGGCCGCATCTGCCCCGCGCCCTGCGAGGCCGCCTGCACGCTGAACGTGAACGACGACCCGGTGGGCATCAAGTCCATCGAGCACGCCATCATCGACCGCGCCTGGGAAAACGGCTGGGTCAAGCCCCAGCTGCCCACCCGCAAGACGGGCAAGAAGGTCGCCGTGGTCGGCGCCGGCCCCGCCGGCATGGCCGCCGCGCAGCAGCTGGCCCGCGCCGGCCATGACGTGACGCTGTTCGAGAAGAACGACCGCATCGGCGGCCTGCTGCGTTACGGCATCCCCGACTTCAAGATGGAGAAGTCCCACATCGACCGCCGCGCCGAGCAGATGAAGGCCGAGGGCGTGACCATCCGCACCGGCGTGATGATCGGCAAGCTGCCCGAGGGCTCCAAGGTCACCAACTGGGCCAAGGAAACCATCACCCCCGAGCAGCTGAAGAAGGACTTCGACGCCGTGCTGCTGGCCGGTGGCGCCGAGCAATCGCGCGACCTGCCCGTGCCGGGCCGCGACCTGGACGGCATCCATTTCGCGATGGAGTTCCTGCCCCAGCAGAACAAGGTCAACGCCGGCGACAAGCTCAAGGGCCAGCTGCGCGCCGACGGCAAGCACGTCATCGTGATCGGCGGCGGCGACACCGGCAGCGACTGCGTGGGCACCAGCAACCGCCATGGCGCCAAGAGCGTCATCCAGTTCGAGCTGATGCCCATGCCGCCCGAGCAGGAGAACAAGGAGCTGACCTGGCCCTACTGGCCGTACAAGCTGCGCACCTCCTCCTCGCACGAAGAGGGCTGCGAGCGCGAGTTCGCCATCGCCACCAAGGAATTCATCGGCGAGAACGGCAAGGTCACCGGCCTGAAGACCGTGCGCGTCGAGTGGAAGGACGGCAAGATGGTCGAAGTGCCCGGCTCCGAGCAGGTCATGAAGGCCGACCTGGTGCTGCTGGCCATGGGCTTCGTCAGCCCCGTCGCCTCCATCCTGGAGGGCTTCGGTGTCGACAAGGACGCCCGCGGCAACGCCAAGGCCACCACCGACTTCACCGGCGGCTACGCCACCAGCGTGCCCCAGGTCTTCGCCGCCGGCGACATGCGCCGCGGCCAGTCCCTGGTGGTGTGGGCGATCCGCGAAGGCCGCCAGGCCGCCCGCGCGGTCGACGAGTTCCTGATGGGATCCAGCGACCTGCCTCGCTAATCGCTGAATTCCCCCCGGTTGACCCAAAGGTTCAAAGACCGGCCGCCGGCCGGTTGCCGAAAGCCTCGTATCATCGGGTTAACCCTTGCGCTTGGCCGGGCTTGTCCCGGCCTTTCCATTTCAGCCTGATGAACGCCCCCGACCCCCGTGTCCTGGTCGAATGCCGCAACCTGCGATTCGGCTACGGTGACCGCCCCATCCTCGACGGGGTGAGCTTCACCGTGCCCCGGGGCAAGGTCACGGCCCTGATGGGCGCCTCTGGCGGCGGCAAGACCACGGTGCTGCGCCTGATCGGCGGCCAGGTGCGGGCGCAGTCCGGCCAGATGCTGTTCGACGGCCAGGACGTGGGCGCGCTCGATGCGCCCGGCCTCTACGCGATCCGCCGCCGCATGGGCATGCTGTTCCAGTTCGGCGCGCTGTTCACCGACCTCTCGGTCTTCGACAACGTCGCCTTCCCGCTGCGCGAGCACACCTCGCTGCCGGAGGCGTTGGTCCGGGACATCGTGCTGATGAAGCTCAATGCCGTGGGCCTGCGCGGCGCCCGCAACCTCATGCCTGCGGAAATCTCCGGCGGCATGGCCCGCCGCGTCGCCCTGGCCCGGGCCATCGCCCTCGACCCGGAGCTGATCCTCTACGACGAGCCCTTCGCCGGCCTGGACCCGATCTCCCTGGGCACCTCCGCACAGCTGATTCGCCAGCTCAATGACACCCTGGGCATCACCAGCGTCATCGTCTCGCACGACCTGGAGGAGACCTTCCGCATCGCCGACCAGGTGATCGTGCTGGCCAACGGCCGCATCGCGGCCCAGGGCACGCCCGAGGAGGTGAGGGCCTCGCAGGACCCGCTGGTGCACCAGTTCGTCAACGCCGAGCCGGAGGGGCCCGTGCATTTCCATTACCCCGGCCCCGGCGTGGACCAGGACTTCGGACTGGGGGCCCCGCGATGACGTGGTGGAAGCCCGCCGACATCGGCTTCGCCGTGCGTGCCAAGCTCACCGACTACGGCCATGGCGCGCGCCTGTTCGCGCGCCTGGTGTCCCTGCTGGGGCCCTGCGTGCGCCGCTTCGGCCTGGTGCGTGACCAGATCCACTTCCTGGGCAACTACTCGCTGGCCATCATCGCGGTCTCGGGCCTGTTCGTCGGCTTCGTGCTGGGGCTGCAGGGGTACTACATCCTCCAGCGCTATGGCTCCTCCGAGGCCCTGGGCCTGATGGTGGCCCTGAGCCTGGTGCGCGAGCTCGGCCCGGTGGTCACCGCGCTGCTGTTCGCCGGCCGCGCCGGCACCTCGCTCACCGCCGAGATCGGCCTGATGAAGGCCGGCGAGCAGCTCTCCGCGATGGAGATGATGGCGGTCGACCCGGTGCGCCGCATCCTGGCCCCGCGCTTCTGGGCCGGCGTCATCACCATGCCCCTGCTGGCTGCCGTGTTCAACGCGGTCGGTATCCTGGGCGGCTGGGTGGTCGGCGTGCTGATGATCGGCGTCGACCCCGGCGCCTTCTGGAGCCAGATGCAGGGCGGCGTCGATGTCTGGAAGGACGTCGGCAACGGCGTCATCAAGAGCTTCGTCTTCGGCCTGGCCGTGACCTTCATCGCGCTGCTCGAGGGCTTCGAGGCGCACCCCACCCCCGAGGGCGTCTCGCGCGCCACCACGCGTACCGTGGTGGTCTCGTCGCTGTCGGTGCTGGGCCTGGACTTCATCCTCACCGCGATGATGTTCAGCATCTGAAAGAGACTGCTATGGAACGTTCCAAGAATGACGTGTGGGTCGGCCTCTTCGTGCTCCTGGGCGCGGCGGCCATCCTGTTCCTGGCCTTGCAATCGGCCAACCTCCTGAACCTGAACTTCCAGTCCACCTACCGGGTGGTGGCGAAGTTCGACAACATCGGCGGCCTCAAGCCCAAGGCGGCGGTCAAGAGCGCCGGCGTGGTGGTGGGCCGGGTCGAGTCCATCGGCTTCGATGACAAAACGTTTCAAGCCCGCGTCACCCTCTCGCTGGAGGCGCGCTATGCTTTTCCCAAGGACAGCTCGCTGAAGATCCTCACGAGCGGCCTGCTCGGCGAGCAGTACATCGGCATCGAGGCCGGCGCCGACGACAAGAACCTCGCGGCCGGCGACACCGTGTCCAGCACCCAGTCGGCCGTGGTGCTCGAGAACCTGATCAGCCAGTTCCTTTACAGCAAGGCCGCCGACGGCGCCGACAAGCCCGCCGCCGGCGCCACGCCGAAGAAGTGATGACCGCCCGCGTCCGCCACGTCCTCCGCTGCATCGCCCTGGCCGCGGCCGTATCCGCGCTGGCCGGGTGCGCCGCCGGCCCGGACCGGCGCGACCCGTTCGAGCCGTTCAACCGCAGCATCATGCGGTTCAACGACGACGTGGACGGCCTGGTCCTCAAGCCGGTGGCCACCGCCTACCGCGACGTGCTGCCCGCGCCGCTGCGCACCGGCGTCAACAACTTCTTCTCCAACCTCGGCGACGCCTGGTCCACCGTCAATGCGCTGCTGCAGCTGAAGGTGCCCTACGCCGCAGAGAACTTCATGCGTTTCGGCATCAACACCGTCTTCGGCTTTGGCGGCATCCTGGACATCGCCAGCGAGGCCGGCCTGGAACGCCACCGCGAGGACTTCGGCCAGACCCTGGGCCATTACGGCGTGCCGCCGGGGCCCTACGTGGTGCTGCCGCTGCTGGGGCCGTCCACCGTGCGGGACACCGCCGCCCTGGGGGTGGACTGGAAGGGGGACCTCGTGCGCCGCACCGACACGGAAAGCGTCCGCAACCTGCTCCAGGGCGTGCGGATCGTGGATACCCGTGCCAACCTCCTGCGCGCCACGAGCGTTATGGAGGAGATCTCGCTGGACCGCTACACCTTCGTGCGCGACGCGTACCTGCAAAGGCGCCGGGCCGAGATCTTCGAGGGCGAACCGCCCGAGATCCCCGAGGAACCCAAGGAATGACCGTGAACCTGAAACGACGCACCCTGGCCCTGGTGGCCGCCCTGGCCGCCGCGGTGGCCCTGGCTCCCGCGGCCCACGCCGCCGACGAGGCGCCGGATGCCCTGATCAAGCGCCTGTCCGACGAGATGCTCACCACCATCCGCAGCGATGCCGCGGTGCGGGCGGGGGACATCAACCGCATCGTCCAGGTCGTCGACAGCAAGGTCATGCCCAACGTGAACTTCCAGCGCATGACGGCGCTGGCGGTGGGCCCGGCCTGGCGCCAGGCCTCGCCCGAGCAGCGCAAGCGCCTGCAGGACGAATTCAAGACCCTGCTGGTGCGCACCTACGCCGGTGCGCTGGCCCAGGTCGGCGAGGAGACCATCTCGGTCAAGCCGCTGCGCGCCGCGGCCACCGACAACGAGGTCCTGGTGCGCTCCGAGATCCGCGGCCGCGGCGAGCCGATCCAGCTCGATTACCGCCTCGAGAAGACCCCGGGCGAGGGCGCCGGCTGGAAGATCTTCAACCTCAACGTGCTGGGCGTGTGGCTGGTCGAGACCTACCGCAGCCAGTTCGCTGCCGAGATCAACGCCAAGGGCGTGGACGGCCTGATCGCCACGCTGTCCGAGCGCAACCGCTCCAACGCCGGCCGCAAGTAAGCCCGCCCGGCCCCGCAACCGCCCCGCACCCGATGGCCACCCTGGTCCTGCCCGCCGTCCTGACCCATGCCGAGGCCGCCGGCTGCTGCGGCATGCTGGCGCGCGCCGTGCGCGCCAGCGGCGAGGCCGGCGTCGTGGCCGATGCCTCGGCCCTGGACCGATTCGACTCCTCCGCGCTCGCCGTGCTCCTGGAGTGCCGGCGCGAGGCCCTGGCCCTGGGCAAGGCCTTCACCGTGCGCGGGCTGCCGGATCGCCTGCGTTCCCTGGCGTCTCTCTACGGCGTTTCGGAGCTGTTGCCTGCGTAAACCTAAAATGGCGGGTTCCGCTATGCCCGCCATCTCCTTCCAGTCCGTCTCCAAGACCTATTCCGGCGCCCGGGGCGAGTTCAAGGCCCTGGACGGCGTGAGCCTCGACATCGAGGACGGCGAGTTCTTCGGCCTCCTGGGCCCGAACGGCGCCGGCAAGACGACCCTGATCTCCATCCTGGCCGGCCTGGTGCGCGCCTCGGCGGGGCGTGTGTCCGTGCGCGGCCACGATGTCCGCGGGGACTATGCCGCCGCCCGGCGCCAGCTCGGCATCGTGCCCCAGGAGCTGGTCTTCGACCCGTTCTTCACGGTGCGCGAGGCGCTGAAGATCCAGTCCGGGTATTTCGGCGTGAAGAACAACGACGCCTGGATCGACGAGCTCCTCGAGAGCCTCGGCCTGGCGGACAAGGCCCGCGCCAACATGCGCCAGCTCTCGGGCGGCATGAAGCGCCGGGTGCTGGTGGCCCAGGCCCTGGTGCACCGCCCGCCCGTGATCGTGCTGGACGAGCCCACCGCCGGCGTCGACGTGGAACTGCGCCAGACCCTCTGGCAGTTCATCGCCCGGCTCAATCGCCAGGGCCACACCGTGCTCCTGACCACCCACTACCTGGAGGAGGCCGAGGCCCTGTGCGGGCGCATCGCCATGCTCAAGTCCGGCAAGGTCGTCGCCCTGGAGCGCACCTCCGACCTGCTCAAGGCCGCCTCCAGCAACGTGCTTCGCTTCAAGACCGACGGCCACCAGCTGCCTGCGGCGCTGCTCGCCAAGGCCCGCGTCACCGGGCGCGTCGTGCAGCTGCCGGCGCATGACGCCCACGAGATCGAGGCCCACCTGGCCGCCATCCGCCAGGCCGGCCTGAGCGTGGAGGACGTGGAGATCCGCAAGGCCGACCTCGAGGACGTGTTCCTCGACGTGATGCAGGGCCGCGGGCAGGGCGCCCCCTCGGGGGGCGGCGAAGGACAGGCCGTCGCGAGCGTGGGGGCCCTATGACCGGCTGGCAGACCCTGTTCTACAAGGAAGTCCTGCGTTTCTGGAAGGTCGCCTTCCAGACCATCGCCGCGCCGGTGCTCACCGCCATCCTCTACCTGATGATCTTCGGCCATGTGCTCGAGGACCATGTGAAGGTCTACGACCGCATCTCCTACACCGCCTTCCTGGTGCCGGGGCTGGTCATGATGAGCGTGCTGCAGAACGCCTTCGCCAACAGCTCCTCGTCCCTGATCCAGAGCAAGATCATGGGCAACCTGGTGTTCATCCTGCTCACGCCGCTGTCGCACTGGGCCTGGTTCGTGGCCTATGTGGGCTCCTCGGTGGCCCGCGGCCTGTGCGTGGGCGCCGGCGTGCTGGTGGTCACCTCGCTGTTCATCACGCCGCAGTTCGCCAGCCCGCTGTGGATCCTGGCCTTCGCCGTGCTCGGCGCGGGCATGCTGGGGGCGCTGGGCGTGATCGCCGGCCTGTGGGCCGAGAAGTTCGACCAGATGGCCGCCTTCCAGAACTTCATCATCATGCCGATGACGTTCCTGTCCGGCGTGTTCTATTCCATCCACTCCCTGCCGGCGTTCTGGCAGCAGGTCAGCCACCTCAACCCGTTCTTCTACATGATCGACGGCTTCCGCTACGGCTTCTTCGGCGTCAGCGACGTCTCGCCGTGGATCAGCCTGGCCATCGTGGGCGGCGCGTTCGCGGTGGTCTCGGCGATCGCCGTCCACCTGCTGCGCACCGGCTACAAGATCCGGGGCTGACCCATGACCGCCGAAGAACTCAAGTCCATCATCGCCGCCGGCCTGGCCTGCGAGCACCTCGAGGTCGAGGGCGACGGCCGCCACTGGTCTGCCGTCGTCGTTTCCGCCGAATTCGAGGGCAAGCGGCCCATCGCCCGCCACCAGCGCGTCTACGCCACGCTGGGTGCGAAAATCCACACCGACGAGGTCCACGCCCTGTCGATGAAGACCCTGACGCCGGCCGAGTGGGCCGCGTCTTCCTCCCTCTGATTTCCTCCTCCCGATGGACAAGTTGCTGATTCGCGGGGGCCGCCAGCTCCAGGGCGAGGTCCTGGTGTCCGGCGCCAAGAACGCCGCCCTGCCCGAGCTGTGCGCCGCGCTGCTGACCGACCAGCCCGTGACGCTGGCCAACGTGCCGCGCCTGCAGGACGTGGCCACCATGGTCAAGTTGATCCAGAACATGGGCGTGTCCGTCGTGCGCGATGGCGATCGCGTCACCCTGGACGCCGCGGCGCTGGACAAGCCCGAGGCCCCGTACGAGCTGGTCAAGACCATGCGCGCCTCGGTGCTGGCGCTGGGCCCGCTGCTGGCCCGCTTCGGCCGCGCCCATGTCTCGCTGCCCGGCGGCTGTGCCATCGGCTCCCGGCCGGTGGACCAGCACATCAAGGGCCTGCAGCAGATGGGGGCCGAGATCAGCGTGGAGCACGGCTACATGGTGGCCCGCCTGCGCGAGGGCCGCAGCCGCCTGCACGGCGCCCACATCCGCACCGACATGGTCACCGTGACCGGCACCGAGAACTTCCTCATGGCCGCCGCCCTGGCCGAGGGCGAGACCGTGCTGGAGAACGCCGCGATGGAGCCGGAGATCGGCGACCTGGCCGAGATGCTGATCGCCATGGGCGCGAAGATCGAGGGCCACGGCACCAGCCGGATCCACATCCAGGGCGTCGAGCGCCTGCAGGGCTGCACCCACCGTGTGGTGGCCGACCGCATCGAGGCCGGCACCTTCCTGTGCGCGGTGGCCGCCACCGGCGGCGAGGCGCTCCTGCGCCATGGCCGCGCCGACCACCTCGAGGCCGTGATCGACAAGCTGCGCGAGGCCGGCGCCACCGTCGAGGCGGTGGACGGCGGCATCCGCATCCGCTCGCAGGGCCGCCTGCATGCGCAGAGCTTCCGCACCACCGAGTACCCGGGCTTCCCCACCGACATGCAGGCCCAGTTCATGGTGCTCAACGTGATCGGGCAGGGCGCCTCGGTGGTCACCGAGACCATCTTCGAGAACCGCTTCATGCACGTGAACGAGCTGGTGCGCCTGGGCGCGAAGATCCAGGTCGACGGCAAGAGCGCCATCATCGAGGGCGTGCCGCGGCTGTCCGGCGCCACCGTGATGGCCACCGACCTGCGCGCCTCGGCCAGCCTGGTCATCGCCGGCCTGGTGGCCGAGGGCGAGACCGTGGTGGACCGCATCTACCACCTGGACCGGGGCTACGACCGCATGGAGGAAAAACTCCGCGGCCTGGGCGCCGACATCGAACGCGTGAAGTGAGGCCCGACCGCCCATGACCATCACCCTCGCCCTGTCCAAGGGCCGCATCTTCGACGAGACCCTGCCGCTGCTGAAGGCCGCCGGCATCGAGGTGCTCGAGGACCCGGAGAAATCCCGCAAGCTGATCCTCGCCACCAACCAGCCCGACGTGCGCGTGGTCCTGGTGCGCGCCACCGACGTGCCCACCTACGTGCAGTACGGCGGCGCCGACCTGGGCGTGACCGGCAAGGACACCCTCATCGAGCACGGTGACCAGGGCCTGTACGCGCCGCTCGACCTGGGCATCGCCAAGTGCCGCGTGAGCGTGGCCGTGCGCGCCGACTTCGACTACGCCAGCGCCGTGCGCCAGGGCGCGCGCCTGCGCGTGGCCACCAAGTACGTGGCCATCGCCCGCGACTTCTTCGCCGCCAAGGGCGTCCACGTGGACCTGATCAAGCTGTACGGCAGCATGGAGCTGGCGCCGCTGACGGGCCTGGCCGATGCCATCGTCGACCTGGTCTCCACCGGCAACACCCTGCGCGCCAACCACCTCGTCGAGGTCGAGCAGATCATGGACATCTCCTCCCGCCTCGTCGTCAACCAGGCCTCGCTGAAACTCAAGCAGGCCCCGATCCGCCGGCTGATCGACGCCTTCGCCACGGCCACCGCGGCCCGGCCGGCCTAGACGGCCCGCACGGCCTTTCACTTGCCCACCGCCATGACCACGCCCGCCCAGCCCCTGCGCCTGTCCACCACCCAGCCCGACTTCGAGGCCGCCTTCCGGGCGCGCCTGCACTGGTCGGCCGAGACGGACGCCCAGGTCGAGACGCGGGTCGCCGAGATCCTGGACGACGTGCGCGCCAACGGCGACGAGGCCGTGCTGGCCTACACCGCCCGCTTCGACCAGCTGCCCGCCGCCTCGATGGCCGACCTGGAGCTGACCCAGGCCGAACTGAAGGCAGCCTTCGACGGGCTCCCCGCCGCCCAGCGTGAGGCGCTGCAGGCCGCCGCCGCCCGCGTGCGCAGCTACCACGAGGCGCAGAAGAAGGCCTCCGGCGAGTCCTGGTCCTACCGCGACGCCGATGGCACCCTCCTGGGCCAGAAGGTCACGCCCCTGGACCGCGTGGGCATCTACGTGCCCGGCGGCAAGGCGGCCTATCCCTCCTCGGTGCTGATGAACGCCATCCCGGCCCATGTCGCCGGCGTGGGCGAGATCATCATGGTCGTGCCCACCCCGCGCGGCGAGAAGAACCCGCTGGTGCTGGCGGCGGCCTATGTGGCCGGCGTCACCCGCGCCTTCCAGGTCGGCGGCGCCCAGGCCGTGGGCGCGCTGGCCTACGGCACGCAGACCGTGCCGCGCGTGGACAAGATCACCGGCCCCGGCAACGCCTACGTGGCCAGCGCCAAGCGCCGCGTCTTCGGCCAGGTCGGCATCGACATGATCGCCGGCCCCAGCGAGATCCTGGTGCTGGCCGACGGCACCACGCCCGCCGACTGGGTGGCCATGGACCTGTTCTCGCAGGCCGAGCACGACGAGCTGGCCCAGAGCATCCTGCTGTGCCCCGACGCCGCCTACATCGATGCGGTGCAGGCCGCCATCGACCGCCTGCTGCCGCAGATGCCGCGCGCGGAGATCATCGCCAAGTCGCTCACCGGCCGCGGCGCGCTGATCCACACCCGCGACATGGCCGAGGCCTGCGCCATCAGCAACCGCATCGCGCCCGAGCACCTCGAGGTCTCCAGCCGCGACCCGCACCGCTGGGAGCCGCTGCTCAAGCACGCCGGCGCCATCTTCCTGGGCGCCTACACCAGCGAGTCGCTGGGCGACTACTGCGCCGGCCCCAACCACGTGCTGCCCACCAGCAGCACCGCCCGCTTCTCCAGCCCCCTGGGCGTCTACGACTTCCAGAAACGCAGCAGCCTGATCGAGGTGAGCGAGCAGGGCGCCCAGGTGCTGGGCCAGATCGCCTCCGTGCTCGCCCACGGCGAGGGCCTGCAGGCCCACGCCCGCGCCGCCGAGATGCGCCTCAAGGACGGCGCCTGACCCGCGGCGCCTGAAGAACCCGGCCCGAACCGACCATGAGTGAACTGCCCCCGAACCTCGCCCGCCTGATCCGCCAGGACGTCCAGTCCATGCACGCCTACGCGGTGCAGGACGCCCGGGGCCTGGTCAAGCTCGACGCGATGGAGAACCCCTTCCCGCTGTCCCCCACGCTGCAGGCCGAACTCGGCAAGCGCCTGGGCGCGGTCGAACTCCATCGCTACCCCGGCCCCCGCATCGACGCGCTGCGCGAGGCGCTGGCGCGGTACGCCGGCCTGCCCAAGGGCTGCGCCCTGATGCTGGGCAACGGGTCGGACGAGCTGATCTCGCTGGTCGCCATGGCCTGCGACACGCCCGGCGCGTCGATCCTGGCGCCGCTGCCCGGCTTCGTGATGTATGCCATGAGCGCGCAGCTGCAGGGCCTGAAGTTCATCGGCGTGGACCTCACGCCCGACTTCCAGCTCGACGAGTCGGCCATGCTCGCCGCCATCGCGCAGCACCAGCCCACCATCATCTACCTGGCCTACCCGAACAACCCCACCGCCAACCTGTGGGATGACGCGGCGGTCGAGCGCATCATCCAGGCCGCCCCCGGCCTGGTGGTGATCGACGAGGCCTACCAGCCGTTCTCCAGCCGCACCTACCTGGACCGCCTCGGCAAGCACCCGAACGTGCTGCTGATGCGCACCCTCTCCAAGTTCGGCCTGGCCGGCATCCGCCTGGGCTACCTGATGGGCCCGGCCGCCCTGGTGCACGAGATCGACAAGGTCCGCCCGCCCTACAACGTGAGCGTGCTCAATGCGGAGGCGGCCCTGTTCGCCCTGGAGCATGCCGATGTCTACGCCCAGCAGGCCGCGCAGCTGCGCGCCGAGCGCGCCCGCCTGATCGAGGCCCTGGCCGCGATGCCGGGCGTCCATCCCTTCCCCAGCGACGCCAACATGGTCCTGGTGCGCGTGCCCCAGGCCGACTCCGTGTTTTCCGGGATGAAGCACCGGGGCGTGCTGGTCAAGAACGTTTCTAAAATGCACCCCTTGCTGGCCAACTGCCTGCGCCTGACCGTCGGCACTCCCGCCGAGAACGACCAGATGCTCGCGGCCCTGCAGGCTTCCCTATGACCACCACCCCCTTCCCCCGCCAGGCCGAAGTCTCCCGCAACACCGCGGAGACGCAGATCCGCGTGCGCGTCAACCTCGACGGCACCGGCCAGGCCAAGCTGTCCACCGGCATCGGCTTCTTCGACCACATGCTCGACCAGATCGCCCGCCACGGGCTGATCGACCTGGAGATCGAGGCCAAGGGCGACCTGCACATCGACGGCCACCACACGGTGGAGGACGTCGGCATCACCCTCGGCCAGGCCGTGGCCAAGGCCATCGGCGACAAGAAGGGCATCCGCCGCTACGGCCATGCCTACGTCCCGCTCGACGAGGCCCTCTCGCGCGTGGTGGTCGACTTCTCCGGCCGCCCCGGCCTGGAGATGCACGTGCCGTTCAAGAGCGGCATGATCGGCACCTTCGACACCCAGCTGGCCTACGAGTTCTTCCAGGGCTTCGTGAACCACGCCTTCGTCACCCTGCACATCGACAACCTGCGCGGTGACAACGCCCACCACCAGTGCGAAACCGTCTTCAAGGCCTTTGCCCGTGCGCTGCGCGCCGCGGCCGAGCCGGATGCCCGCGCCGCCGGCATCATCCCGTCCACCAAGGGCTCGCTCTAAGCCTCTCGCATGAAAACCGTTGCGGTTGTTGATTACGGCATGGGCAACCTGCGTTCCGTGACGCAGGCTGTCGTCCATGCGGCGCAGGGCACTGGGGTCGAGGTCGTCTGGGCGCGCAGCGCCGACGAGGTGATGGCCGCCGAGCGCGTCGTCCTCCCGGGCCAGGGCGCGATGCGCGATTGCATGCGCGAGCTGCACCAGTCCGGCATGCATGACGCCGTGATGCATGCGGCAGCGCACAAACCCCTGATGGGTGTGTGCGTCGGCATGCAGATGCTGCTCGATCGCAGCGAGGAGGGCTCCACCGAGTCGCTGGGTCTTATCCCGGGCGAGGTGGTGCGCTTCGACCTCGCCGGCCGCACCCAGGCCGACGGCAGCCGCTTCAAGGTGCCCCAGATCGGCTGGAACCGCGTCCATTTCCGCCAGGACCACCCGGTGTGGGCCGGGGTGGAGGACGGCAGCTGGTTCTACTTCGTCCACAGCTACTACGCGCGACCGTCGGATGTCCGCCACACCGCGGGCGAGGCCGATTACGGCGGCTTCTTTACCGCCGCGGTAGCCCGGGATAACATTTTTGCCACCCAGTTCCACCCCGAGAAAAGCGCGCAGGCGGGCCTCGCCCTCTACCGCAACTTCCTCCACTGGAACCCCTGACCTTTCCCCTCACGTTTTCCCATGCTGCTGATTCCCGCCATTGACCTGAAGGACGGTCACTGCGTTCGCCTGAAACAGGGCGACATGGACCAGGCCACCACCTTCGGCGAGGACCCGGCCGCCATGGCCCGTTCCTGGCTCGAGAAGGGCGCCCGCCGCCTGCACCTGGTCGACCTCAATGGCGCCTTCGCCGGCAAGCCGCAGAACTTCTCGGCCATCAAGTCCATCCTCAAGGAGGTCGGCGACGACATCCCGGTGCAGCTGGGGGGCGGCATCCGCGACCTGGACACCATCGAGAAGTACATCGACGGCGGCCTGCGCTACGTCATCATCGGCACCGCCGCGGTGAAGAACCCCGGCTTCCTCAAGGACGCCTGCAGCGCCTTCGGCGGCCACATCATCGTCGGCCTCGATGCCAAGGACGGCAAGGTCGCCACCGACGGCTGGAGCAAGCTCACCGGCCACGAGGTCGTCGACCTGGCCAAGAAGTTCGAGGACTGGGGCGTCGAGTCCATCATCTACACCGACATCGGCCGCGACGGCATGCTCTCGGGCATCAACATCGAGGCCACGGTCAAGCTGGCGCAGTCCCTCACCATCCCCGTCATCGCCTCCGGCGGCCTGTCCAACATGGCCGACATCGAGAAGCTGTGCGCGGTCGAGAGCGAGGGCGTCGAGGGCGTGATCTGCGGCCGCGCGATCTACTCCGGCGACCTGGACTTCGCCAAGGCCCAGGCCCGCGCCGACGAACTGGGCGCCTGAGCGAAGGACTGCCTTGCTGGCCAAACGCATCATCCCCTGCCTGGACGTCACCGGCGGCCGGGTCGTCAAGGGCGTGAACTTCGTCGAGCTGCGCGACGCCGGTGACCCGGTCGAGATCGCCGCGCGCTACAACGACCAGGGCGCCGACGAGCTCACCTTCCTGGACATCACCGCCACCAGTGACGGCCGTGACCTGATCCTGCACATCATCGAGGCCGTCGCCTCGCAGGTGTTCATTCCCCTCACGGTCGGCGGCGGCGTGCGCACCGTCGAGGACGTTCGCCGCCTGCTCAATGCCGGCGCCGACAAGACCAGCTTCAATTCCGCCGCCCTGGCCAACCCCCAGGTGATCAACGACGCCTCGGACCGCTACGGCTCGCAGTGCATCGTGGTCGCCATCGATGCCAAGCGCCGCACCCCCGAGGACGCGGCCACCCGCGGCGAGGGCTGGGACGTGTACAGCCACGGCGGGCGCAAGAACACCGGCCTCGATGCCGTGCAGTGGGCCGCCGAGATGGCCCGCCGCGGCGCCGGCGAGATCCTGCTCACGAGCATGGACCGCGACGGCACCAAGTCCGGCTTCGACCTGGCGCTGACCCGCGCCGTGGCCGACGCGGTGGCCGTGCCCGTCATCGCCTCCGGCGGCGTGGGCAACCTCGACCACCTGGCCGACGGCGTGCAGCAGGGCCGCGCCGACGCGGTGCTGGCCGCCAGCATCTTCCACTACGGCGAGTACACGGTCGGCCAGGCCAAGCTGCACATGGAGCAGCGCGGCATCCCGGTGCGGCTCTGACCCTTCTGACGCGGTTCCCCGCATGGGGGACAATCACTTCATGAACGCAGCGCCGGGCCGCCCCAAGCAAGTTCGCGCCCCCTCGGGGTGCAGCGGGGACACGCAGTGCCGAGCGTGGGGGCACACATCATGAACTGGCTGGATCAAGTCAAGTGGGACGAGCGCGGGCTCGTGCCCGCCATCGCGCAGGAAGCCGCCACCGGCGACGTCCTCATGTTCGCCTGGATGAACCGCGAGGCGCTGGAGCTCACCGCCCAGCAGGGCCGGGCGGTGTACTTCAGCCGCTCGCGCAACAAGCTCTGGTTCAAGGGCGAGGAGTCCGGCCACGTGCAGGCCGTGCACGAGATCCGCCTGGACTGCGACAACGACGTCGTCCTCCTCAAGATCACCCAGACCGGCCACGAGCCCGGCATCGCCTGCCACACCGGCCGCCACAGCTGCTTCTTCAGCGTCCTCAAGGACGGCCAGTGGCAGCCCGTCGACCCGGTGCTGAAAGACCCGGGCAGCATCTACAAGTGATTCCCCTGTGACCTCCATGTCCTCCACCGACTCCCTGGACCGCCTCGCGGCCGTCATCGAAAGCCGCAAGGCCGCCAACGGCGGCGACCCGGACAAGAGCTACGTCGCCCGCCTGCTGCACAAGGGCCCCGACGCCTTCCTCAAGAAGGTCGGCGAGGAAGCCACCGAGGTGGTGCTGGCCGCCAAGGACTGCGACCACGGCGGCGACAAGTCCAAGCTGGTCGGCGAGGTCGCCGATCTCTGGTTCCACAGCATGATCGCCCTGGCCCATTACGGCCTGTCGCCGGCCGACGTGGTCGCCGAGCTGGTGCGCCGCGAGGGCCTGTCGGGCCTCGAGGAAAAGGCCTTGCGCAAGGCCCAGGCCCGCGAGGCCGGCCAGGCCTGAGGGCCCGCCAACCCCCGGGAGGTGACGATGCAAGACCCTGAAGTCCTCGACGCCTCCCCGCGCGCCCCGTTCCCCGAGCCGCAGGCCGAGCGCCAGCTGATGCACGTGCTCTATGGCATGCACACGCTGGCCTGGCTGACCCTGGGCACGCTGGCGCTGATCGCGCTGGTCATGAACTACGTGCGGCGCGCCGACACCCGCAACCTGCTGTACGCGGCGCACCACCGCTACATGATCGCCACCTTCTGGTGGACGGTCCTGTGGCTGCTCGTGACCTCGCCGCTGTACTTCCTCTTCATCCTGCCGGGCATGGTCGCCCATGGCCTGGTCGGCCTGTGGTACCTGTACCGGTGCCTGCGAGGGTGGATGCGCCTGGCCGAAGGCCGCCTGCCGCAGGACCTTTCCTGAAACCCTATGACCCACGACCCGAACTGCATCTTCTGCAAGATCATCGAAGGCAAGATCCCGTCCCGCAAGGTCTACGAGGACGAGGAGCTCTTCGCCTTCCACGACATCCACCCCTGGGCGCCGGTCCACTTCCTCCTGGTTCCCAAGGCCCACATCCCCTCGATGGCCCAGGTCGGCCCCGAGCACGCCGGGCTGCTGGGGCGCCTCATGACCCTGGCGCCCAGGCTGGCGATGGAGCAGGGCTGCAACCCTTACCCCGACGGGGGTTTTCGCATCGTCACCAACACCGGTGCGGAGGGCGGGCAGGAGGTCCACCACCTGCATGTCCACGTGATCGGGGGCCCGCGTCCCTGGCTCAAGGGTTGACCTTTCGGCGACCGTCCCCATCCATGTTGCGCGTCTAAAATCAGACGCAGTTATTTCAGGAGTGATTCCATGGGTTCGTTTTCCATCTGGCACTGGCTGATCGTGCTGCTGATCGTGGTGCTGGTCTTCGGCACGAAGAAGCTGAAGAACATCGGCCAGGACCTGGGCGGTGCCGTCAAGGGCTTCAAGGACGGCATGAAGGACGGCTCGGCCCCCGCCGACGCCAACGCCACTGCCACGCCCCCGTCGCAGCAGGTCACCGGCGCCGCCGCCCCTGCCGCCGACAAGGCCCCGATCGACGTCGAAGCGCGCAACAAGTCTTGATCCCCGGCGGGTTGCTTCCTAAGTGATCGATCTCGGCATTTCCAAGATGGCGCTGATCGGCGCGGTGGCGTTGATCGTCATCGGGCCGGAGAAGCTGCCGCGCGTGGCGCGCACGGTCGGTACGTTGCTGGGCAAGGCCCAGCGCTACGTGGCGGACGTCAAGGCCGAGGTCAACCGGTCGATGGAGCTCGACGAGCTGCGCAAGATGAAGGAAACGGTCGAGACCGCCGCGCGCGACGTCGAGACCGCCGTCCACAACACCACCGCCGACCTCGAGCGTGACCTGGGGGCAGCCGCCGACGCGGCCTCCAGCGCCTATGCACCGCTCGAGCCCCCGGTTCCCGAATACAAGCATCCGGGCAAGAACTGGCGCCTCAAGCAGGGCGCCGTTCCCAACTGGTACAAGTCGCGTGCCGGCGTGCGCCGCCACGTGCAGTCCGGTGCGGCCCGGGTCGCCCGCTACCGGCCCAGGAAATTCAGCTGATGGCCGACCCCCAGAACCAAGAAGACGAACTCGCCGGAACCGAACAGCCCTTCGTTGCGCACCTCATCGAGTTGCGTGACCGGCTGATCAAGGCCCTGATCGCGGTGGGTATCGCCGGCGCCGCCCTGGCCCTGTGGCCCGGGCCCGGCGCGCTCTACGACATCCTCGCCGCGCCGCTGACCGCCACCCTGCCCAAGGGCGCCACCCTGATCGCCACCTCGGTCATCTCGCCCTTCCTCGTGCCGCTGAAGATCCTGCTGATGGCGGCCTTCATGCTGGCGCTGCCGGTGGTCCTCTACCAGGTCTGGGCCTTCGTCGCGCCCGGCCTCTACAGCCACGAGAAGAAGCTGGTGCTGCCCCTGGTGGTCTCGAGCACCCTGCTGTTCTTCGTGGGGGTGGCGTTCTGCTACTTCTTCGTCTTCGGCCAGGTGTTCACGTTCATCCAGGGTTTCGCCCCCAAGAGCATCACCGCCGCGCCGGACATCGAGGCCTACCTGAGCTTCGTGCTGACCATGTTCCTGGCGTTCGGCCTCGCCTTCGAGGTGCCGATCGTGGTGATCGTGCTGGCGCGCATGGGCATCGTCTCGATCGAGAAGCTCAAGGCCTTCCGCAGCTACTTCATCGTGCTGGCCTTCATCATCGCCGCGGTCGTCACGCCGCCGGACGTGGTCTCGCAGTTGGCCCTGGCCGTGCCCATGTGCCTGCTCTACGAGCTGGGCATCTGGGCCGCGCAGATCTTCATCAAGCACACCAAGGCCCCCGAGGACGGCGGCGTCGCCAGCGACGCCTGATTCCCGCGAGGGGCTCCCGGCCGCGTCCCGGTGTCGCGGGCTCGCGGCGTCCCGGCCTCCCGGCCCGGTCGGCGACCCGATCAGCGCTGCGGCGGGGCGGGCGGCCGCGGGCGCAGGCCCGGGGTCACCGCCAGCGTCAGCGCATCGTCGCGCCGCTGCACCTTGAAGGGGGCGGCCTCGCCCGGCTTGAGCGCAGCCACCTGCGTGAGCAGTTCCGAGACGTTCGAGATGGCCTTGCCGGCCACCTCGGTGATCACGTCGCCGGGGCGGATGCCGGCACGGGCCGCCGGGCCGTTCTGCAGCACGCCGGTGATCAGCACGCCCTGGCGGGCCCGCACGCCGAACGTCTCCTTCAGCTCCGGCGACAGGTCGGCCGGCTCCACGCCGATCCAGCCGCGGCGCACTGCGCCTTCCTTGACGATGCCCTCGAGCACCTGCTTCGCGGTGGATACCGGGATGGCGAAGCCGATGCCCATGCTGCCGCCCGAGCGCGAGTAGATCGCGGTGTTGATCCCCATCAGCTGGCCATTGACGTCGACCAGCGCGCCGCCGGAGTTGCCGGGGTTGATGGCGGCGTCGGTCTGGATGAAGTTCTCGAAGGTATTGATCCCCAGCTGGTTGCGGCCCACCGCGCTGACGATGCCGCTGGTGACGGTCTGGCCCACGCCGAAGGGGTTGCCGATGGCCAGCACCTGGTCGCCCACCTGCAGGTTGTCGGAGTTGCCCAGCGTGATCACGGGCAGGCGGTCGAGGTTGATCTTGAGGACGGCCAGGTCGGTGTCCGGGTCGGTGCCGATCACCTTGCCGCGGGCGATGCGCGCGTCATTGAGCTGCACCTCGATCTCGTCGGCGCCCTCGACCACGTGGTTGTTGGTGAGGATGTAGCCGTCGGGGCTGATGATCACGCCGCTGCCCAGGCCGGCCTGGGTCTGGTTGCCCGGATCGCCGAAGAAGAAGCGGAACCACGGGTCGTTGGCGTGGGGATTGCGCGTGGCCTTGGTGGTGCTGATGCTCACCACCGCCGCCGAGGCCTTCTGCGCGGCCTGCCGCAGGCTGCCGGGCGGGGCCGCGCCCGCGGGCAGCGACGGCGCCTCGAGCAGGGTCACGCCGGTGGTGCGGCTCATGGTGCCCGCACGCCCGATCCAGTCGGGCTTGAGCGTGGCGACGACGAAGTAGGCGGCCAGGAGGATGGTGACGGCCTGCGAGAACACGAGCCAGTAGCGACGCATGGGGTTCCGTACGAAAGAAGACTTCGACAAGTGTAGAACCTGGGGTCTGGCCGACAATCCGCAAGAGTTGCAAGTTCCTCCCATGACCGACCGCGATCAACTGCTGCAAGCATTCGACGCCCTGCTCGAGCCGGGCCGCTTCAAGGACTACGGGCCCAACGGGCTGCAGGTGGAGGGGCGCCGCGAGGTGCGCCGCCTGGTCTCGGGCGTCACCGCCAGCCTGGCCCTGATCGATGCCGCCATCGAGGCGGGGGCCGACGCCATCGTCGTCCACCACGGCCTGTTCTGGCGCGGCCAGGACGGGCGCCTGACCGGCTGGATGAAGCAGCGCGTGGCCCGCCTGCTGGCCCACGACATCAACCTCTACGCCTACCACCTGCCGCTGGACGCGCACCCCGAGCTGGGCAACAACGCGCAGCTGGGCCGGGTGCTGGGGCTGGCGGCCGACGCCCGCTTCGGCGACCAGGACCTGGGCTTCCTTGGCGCGCCCGCCTCGGGCCAGGCCTTCGCCTCCACGCAGGCCCTGGCGGACCATGCCGCGCGCGCGCTGGGCCGGCCGGCCACGGTGGTGGAGGGCACCAGCGGCCCCATCTCCCGCGTGGCCTGGTGCACCGGCGGCGCGCAGGGCTATTTCGAGGCGGCGATCGCCGCGGGCGCGCAGGCCTTCATCACCGGCGAGATCTCCGAGCCCCAGGCCCACTACGCGCGCGAGTGCGGCGTGAGCTTCCTGGCCTGCGGCCACCATGCCACCGAGCGCCACGGCGCGCCGGCGCTGGCGGCCCGCGTCGCCGCGGACCTGGGCCTGGAGCACCGATTCATCGACATCCCCAACCCCGCATGACCCGAAGCGCCCCGCCGCTGGCCCTCACCCTGGGCGACCCCGCCGGCATCGGCGGCGAGATCATCGCGCGTGCCTATGCCGCCGAGCCGGCCTTGCTCGCCGGCAGCTTCGTCGCCGGCGACGTGCCGCACCTGCGCCGCGCCGCCGCGGCCGCCGCGCGGGGCGGCCTGCCGCTGCCGGTGGCCGTGATCGAGCGCCCGCAGGAAGCGCTGGACCTGCCGCCGCACTGCATCCCGGTGCTGCAGGTGGGCGAGCCGTCGCGCACGCTGGTGCCCTGGGGACGGGTGGACCGCGAGGCCGGCCGGCTCGCTGCCGCCGCCGTCACCTGGGCTGCGCGCGCCGCGCTGCGCGGGGAGGTGGCCGGCGTGGTGACCGCGCCGCTGCACAAGGAGGCGCTGTCCGCCGCCGGCGTGGCCTTCCCGGGCCACACCGAGCTGCTGCAGGCCGAGGCCGCGGCCCACCTGGGGCGGCCGGTGTCCGAGGTGCCGGTGCGCATGATGCTGGCCAGCCACGAGCTGCGCACGGTGCTCGTGAGCATCCATGTCTCGCTGCGCGAGGCTATCGAGGCGGTGACCGAGGCCAATGTGCGCGAGACCCTGCGCATCACGCACGCCTCGCTGGCGCGCGCGCTGGGCCGCGCGCCGCGCATCGCGGTGGCGGGGCTCAACCCGCATGCGGGGGAGGGCGGCCTGTTCGGCCGGGAGGAGATCGAGGCCATCGCCCCGGCGGTGCGGGCGGCCCGCGCCGAGGGCATCGATGCCAGCGGACCGCATGCGCCCGACACCGTGTTCATGCGGGCGCGCACCGGCGAATTCGACGTGGTCGTGGCGATGTACCACGACCAGGGCCTGATCCCGGTGAAGTACCTGGGCCTGGACCAGGGCGTGAACGTGACCCTGGGGCTGCCGCTGGTGCGCACCAGCCCGGACCACGGCACCGCCTTCGACCTGGCCGGCACCGGCCGCGCCGACCCGTCGAGCTTCCTGGAGGCCGTGCGCGCGGCCCGTGCCCTTATTTCCTGAGGCTGTCGCGGATCTCCCGCAGCAGGATGATGTCTTCCGGCGGGGCCGCGGGCGCGGGGGCCGGGGCGGGCGCCTCGTCGGCGCGGCGCAGGCGGTTGACCTGCTTGACCATCATGAAGATCACGAAGGCCAGGATGGCGAAGTTGACGACCACCGTCACGAAGTTGCCCCAGGCCAGCACCGGCACGCCGGCCTTGGCCAGGTCGGCCAGGTTGCGCGGCACGCCCTCGGGCACGGTTCCCAGCACGAAGAACTGGCTCGAGAAATCCAGCCGGCCGACCACCAGGCCCACCAGCGGCATCACCAGGTCCTTGACCAGCGAGTCGACGATCTTGCCGAACGCCGCGCCGATGATCACGCCGACCGCCAGGTCGACCACGTTGCCCTTGACGGCGAACTCCCGGAATTCCTTAAGCAGTCCCATCGCTGATACCTCCTCGGTTGGAATGGAGATTTAAGTATGACTCATCAGCAACGCTGTAGCCCATCCGGAGATTGAACCGCGGGGAAATGGTTCGCTACAATCGTGGGTTGACCGTCATCTAAGCGTATTCCGTCAAGGACCCCCCCATGAGTAGCACCCCCGAGGACAAGAGCAAACGGACGTGGCTGATCGCGTCTGGCTGCGCGGGCGCACTGGGCGGCGCGTTTGTCGCCGTCCCGTTCGTGAGTACCTTCCAACCCTCCGAGAAGGCCAAGGCCGCTGGTGCCGCCGTGGAAGTCGACATCTCCGCCCTGCAGCCCGGCGAGAAGATCACCGTCGAGTGGCGCGGCAAGCCCGTGTGGATCATGAAGCGCACCCCCGAGCAGCTGGCCGCCCTGGCCAAGCTCGACGGCCAGCTCGCCGATCCCGCTTCCGAGCGCACCGCGTACCCCACGCCGGACTACGCCAAGAACACGCACCGCTCCATCAAGCCCGAGGTCTTCGTCGGCGTGGGCATCTGCTCGCACCTGGGCTGCTCGCCCTCCGACAAGTTCCAGGCCGGCCCGCAGCCCTCGCTGCCGGACGACTGGCAGGGCGGCTTCCTGTGCCCCTGCCACGGCTCGACCTTCGACCTGGCCGGCCGCGTCTTCAAGAACAAGCCCGCACCGGACAACCTCGAGGTCCCGCCTCACATGTACCTGTCGGACAGCAAGATCCTGATCGGCGAAGACAAGAAGGCTTGAGACCATGGCTGAATTCAAGGAAATCTCTCCCAACGCCTCGGCCACCGAGAAGCTGACCAACTGGTTCGAGAACCGCTTTCCCACGGCGTTCTCGGGCTACAAGCAGCACCTGTCCGAGTACTACGCGCCGAAGAACTTCAACTTCTGGTACTTCTTCGGCTCGCTGGCCCTGCTGGTGCTGGTGATCCAGATCGTCACCGGCATCTTCCTGGTGATGCACTACAAGCCGGACGCGACCCTGGCCTTCGCCTCCGTCGAGTACATCATGCGCGACGTCCCCTGGGGATGGCTGATCCGCTACATGCACTCCACCGGCGCCTCGGCGTTCTTCGTGGTGGTGTACCTGCACATGTACCGCGGCCTGATCTACGGCAGCTACCGCAAGCCGCGCGAGCTGGTGTGGGTGTTCGGCTGCGCCATCTTCCTGGTGCTGATGGCCGAGGCCTTCATGGGCTACCTGCTGCCCTGGGGCCAGATGTCCTACTGGGGCGCCCAGGTGATCGTGAACCTGTTCTCCGCGATCCCCTTCATCGGTCCTGACCTGGCCCTGCTGATTCGCGGCGACTACGTGGTGTCCGACGCCACCCTGAACCGCTTCTTCAGCTTCCACGTGATCGCCGTGCCGCTGGTCCTGCTGGGCCTGGTGGTGGCGCACATCCTGGCGCTGCACGACGTGGGCTCCAACAACCCCGACGGCGTCGAGATCAAGGGCCCCAACGCCCCCAAGGATGCCAACGGCAAGCCCCTGGACGGCATCCCGTTCCACCCGTACTACTCGGTGCACGACATCCTGGGCGTGTCGGTCTTCCTGATGGTCTTCACCGCCATCATCTTCTTCGCGCCCGAGTTCGGCGGCTACTTCCTGGAGTACAACAACTTCATCCCGGCCGACCCGCTGAAGACCCCGGCGCACATCGCCCCGGTGTGGTACTTCACGCCCTTCTACTCGATGCTGCGCGCCATCACCACGCAAATGGTGTACGTGCTCGTGGCCTGCGTGGTGCTGGCCGTCGCCTTCACCGTGCTGAAGTCGAAGCTGGCCGGCTTCCTCAAGGGCGGCATCGTCATCGCCGCGGCCGTGGCCATCGCCCTGCTGCTGTCGATCGACGCCAAGTTCTGGGGCGTGGTCGTGATGGGCGGCGCCGTCATCATCCTGTTCTTCCTGCCCTGGCTGGACATGAGCCCGGTCAAGTCGATCCGCTACCGCCCGGACTGGCACAAGTACGTGTACGGCCTGTTCGTGATCAACTTCGTGGTGCTGGCCTACCTGGGCGTGCAACCGCCCTCGCCGATCGGCGAGCGGGTCTCGCAAGTCGGCACCCTGTTCTACTTCGGCTTCTTCCTGCTGATGCCGTGGTGGAGCGCCAAGGGCGAGTTCAAGCCCGTCCCCGACCGCGTCACCTTCGCCGCGCATTGAGACCCAGGGCCCAACGACACATGAAAAAGATCATCTCTTCCCTGTTCGTCGCCCTGGCCCTGGCCGTGGGTGCGGTTGCGCCCGCGCAGGCCGCCGGCGGCGACACCATCGCCTGGGACAAGGCCCCGAACAAGACCAACGACCTGCCCGCCCTCCAGGACGGCGCCAAGCTGTTCGTCAACTACTGCCTGAACTGCCACTCCGCGGCCTTCATGCGGTTCAACCGCCTGCAGGACATCGGCCTGACCGAGCAGCAGATCAAGGACAACCTGCTGTTCACGACGGACAAGGTCGGCGAGACCATGAAGGCCGCCATCGACCCGAAGCAGGCCAAGGAGTGGTTCGGCGGCGTGCCCCCCGACCTCACCCTGATCGCCCGCTCGCGCGCCGGCCACGGCGGCACCGGTGCCGACTACCTGTACACCTACATGCGCACGTTCTACCGCGACCCGTCCAAGGCGACCGGCTGGAACAACCTGGCTTTCCCCAGCGTGGGCATGCCGCACGTGCTGTGGGAGCTGCAGGGTGATCGCCAGCCGGTCTTCGAGACGGTGAACGCCCACGGCCACGAGACCCAGGTCTTCAAGGGCTGGAAGCAGGTCTCCCCCGGCACCATGACGCCCCAGCAGTACGACCAGGCGGTCGCCAACCTGGTGGGCTTCCTGCAGTGGATGGCCGAGCCGGCCCAGAACACCCGCGTGCGCGTGGGCGTGTGGGTCCTGCTGTTCCTGTCGGTCTTCACCGTGATTGCCTGGCGCCTGAACGCCGCTTTCTGGAAGAATGTCCGCTGACGCGGCTTTCTGATCCGCCACAGGCCTGAGGGCCTGGACGCCTTGCACAGAGTGGGCTGCCTCGCGGCCCACTCTTTTTTGATTGAAGGAGCCACTTCCATGATGGTGCTTTACTCGGGAACGACCTGCCCGTTCTCCCACCGCTGCCGTTTCGTCCTGTTCGAAAAGGGCATGGACTTCGAGATCCGCGACGTGGACCTGTACAACAAGCCCGAGGACATCAACGTGATGAACCCCTACGGGCAGGTGCCGATCCTGGTCGAGCGTGACCTGATCCTGTACGAGTCGAACATCATCAACGAGTACATCGACGAGCGCTTCCCGCACCCGCAGCTGATGCCCGGCGACCCGGTGGACCGCGCCCGCGTGCGCCTGTTCCTGCTCAACTTCGAGAAGGAGCTGTTCACCCACGTCAGCACGCTCGAATCGCGCGCCACCAAGGGCAACGAGAAGGCGCTGGAGAAGGCCCGTAGCCACATCCGCGACCGCCTGACGCAGCTGGCCCCGGTGTTCCTGAAGAACAAGTACATGCTGGGCGACAACTTCTCCATGCTGGACGTGGCCATCGCCCCGCTGCTGTGGCGCATGGACTACTACGGCATCGAGCTGTCCAAGAACGCCGCGCCGCTGCTGAAGTACGCCGAGCGCATCTTCTCGCGCCCGGCCTACATCGAGGCGCTGACGCCCTCCGAGAAGGTGATGCGCAAGTAATCGCGCCGCGCGCCATGAACGCCCTCGAGTCCACGTCCACCCGCCCGTACCTGATCCGGGCGCTGTACGACTGGTGCACGGACAACGGTTTCACGCCCTATGTCGCCGTGCTGGTCGACGAGACCGTGCAGGTGCCGCGCGACTATGTGAAGAACGGCGAGATCGTCCTGAACATCAGCTACGACGCCACCAGTGCGCTGAAGCTGGGCAACGAGTTCATCGAGTTCAAGGCGCGCTTCGCCGGCGTGGCCCGCGACATCATGGTGCCGATCAACCGCGTGCTGGCGATCTACGCGCGAGAGAACGGCCAGGGCATGGCCTTCCCGGTGTCGGTGCACCCAACGGCGGCCGACGAGCCGCCGGTGCCGATCGCCGGCGAGGCGCCGGCAGCCGAGGCGGAAGGCGCCGACCGCGCGCCGATGCAGCTGGTGCCCTCCGAGGGCACGGTGGCCGAGCCCGGTGACGAGCCGCCCAAGCCGCCCACGGGCGGTGGCCGTCCCGCCCTCAAGCGCGTCAAGTGATGCCGGGCCCGCGCAGGCGGGCCTTAGAATTTCCCTCGTGCCGGTTTAGCTCAGTTGGTAGAGCACCCGCCTTGTAAGCGGTAGGTCGTCAGTTCGATTCCGACAACCGGCACCACCTTCCCCCTCCCTGCGCGCCAGCGGCTCACTGCTCGAGCTTGATATTCGCGTCGCGCACCAGCTTGTCGAACTTGGCCGCCTCGGCCCGCACGTAGTCGGCGAACTCCGCCGGCGTGTTGCGCGGCACGGCCAGGCCGTCGGCCTCGAAGCGGGCGCGGATGTCCGGCGCGGCCAGCGCGGTGTTCACCTCCCGATTCAGCTGGTCGATCACCGCCTGCGGCGTGCCCGCCGGCGCGAACAGGCCGCCCCACAGCGAGTAGCTGAACCCCGGCAGGCCCGATTCGGCCACCGTCGGCACGCCCGGCAGCGAGGACACGCGCTGCGGCGTGGTCACCGCCAGCGCCTTGAGCTTGCCGGACTTCACCTGGGGCAGGGCCGCCGAGATGCTGCTGAAGAAGGCATTCAGGCGGCCGGCCATCAGGTCCGTCATGAGCGGGCCCACCCCCTTGTACGGCACATGGGTCATGTTCAATTTGGCGCCCAACCCGAGGGCCACCGCCGAGAGGTGGCCCGGCGTGCCGGCGCCCACCGAGCCGTAGCTGAATTCGCCCGGCCTGGCCTGCGCCGCGCGGATGAAGTCGCTCAGGGTGTTGTACGGCGAGTCGGCCGGCGCCAGCATCACCAGCGGCGCGTTGCCGATCAGGACCACCGGCGCCAGCTCCTTCATCGGGTCGTAGCCCAGGTCCTTCATCAAGGTCCGGTTGACCACCATCTCGCCGGTCTGCCCGAGGAACAGCGTGTAGCCGTCGGGCCGGGCCTTGGCGGCGATGCGCGTGCCCACGGTGCCGGAGACGCCGGGCTTGTTGTCCACCACGAAGCTTTGCTTGAGGCTGGCGGACAGGCGTTCGCCCACCAGGCGTGCGAACACGTCGCCCTGGCCCCCGGGGGCATAGGCGACGACGATGGTCACCGGCTTGGCGGGATAGGGGTCGTTGGCCCAGGCCGTCGTGGCCAGGGGCGCCAGGGCCAGCGCGAGCGCGTGGCGGCGGGTGAATTGCATGGCGTGTCTCCGCGGGAGGGGTGGCTGTCGGGGCGCAGTATGGGCCGGGCGCGGGCCTCGCGCGGGCGGGGTGTGCCGCAGGTGACAGCGCCTCCGTGGAAACCCTCGCCCCTTCGCATTGGTCGGGGAATGGGGCATGGCTACGATCGCGCCCAAACAACCAGACTCCAAGGAGACACATGGCCCAGCATTCCCTGTCGGTCAACGGCGAAGTCCGTACCGTCGACGTCGATCCCGCCACGCCGCTGCTCTGGGTGGTGCGCGACCACCTGCAACTCACCGGCACCAAGTTCGGCTGCGGCATGGCGCAGTGCGGCGCCTGCACCGTGCACCTGGATGGCGAGGCCGTGCGGTCCTGCGTGACGCCGGTCTCCGCGGTGGGCAAGCGCAAGGTGACCACCATCGAGGGCCTGTCCAAGGACGGCACCCATCCCCTGCAGAAGGCCTGGGTCGCGGAGCAGGTGCCGCAGTGCGGCTACTGCCAGTCCGGCCAGATCATGCAGGCCGCCACGCTGCTGGCGAAGAAGAAGAACCCCTCGCGCGACGAGATCGTGCGCCACATGGACGGCAACATCTGCCGCTGCGGCACCTACCAGCGCATCGTCAAGGCGGTCCAGCGCGCCGCCAAGGAGGCCTGAACATGAAGGCCTCCTCCCGCCCCGAGACCCCCGCCCTGGCGACCACCCGCCGCGGCTTCCTGGCTGCCGCCGGCGGCCTGACCTTCATCGTCACGCTGGGCGCCGGCCTGGCCGCCGCCAGCGGCGAGGCCGGCGCGCAGGCCGACGGCCCGCTGCGCCCCAATGCCTGGGTGACCCTGTCGCCCGACGACACCATCACCGTCACCGTCCCCACCGGCGAGATGGGGCAGGGCACACTCACCGCGCTGCCCCTGATCCTCGCCGAGGAACTGGACGCCGACTGGTCCAAGGTGCGCACCGAGTTCGCGCCCGCCAACGCGCGGGTGTACGGCAACCCGCACCCGCTGCTCAATGGCGGCCAGGCCTCGCTGGCCTCGATCGCGGTGCCGGGCTACTGGATGCCGCTGCGCACCGCCGGCGCCCAGGCGCGCCGCGTCCTGCTCGACGCGGTCGCCGCGAAGTGGGGCGTGCCGGTCGCCGAGCTGTCCACCGAGTCCGGCAGGGTGGTCCACGCGAAGACGGGCCAGCGCATCACCTACGGCGAGGTCGTGAAGTTCACGACCCTGCCCGCCGAACTGCCCAAGATCACGCCGGCCGACCTGAAGAAGCCGGAGCAGTTCAAGCTGGTCGGCCGCACCGACATCGGGCGCAGCGACGTGGCCTCCAAGACCAACGGCACGGCCGTCTACGGCATCGACGTGCGCGTGCCCGACATGGTCTACGCCGCGGTGCTCGAGGCGCCGGTGCAGGGCGCCACGCCCGAGAACGTGAACGCGCAGGACGCGCTGGCCATCCCCGGCGTGGAGCAGGTGCTGCCCATGCCCTTCGGCGTCGCGGTCCTGGGCCGCACCGTCGAGGCCACGCGTGCGGGCCGCAACGCGCTCAAGGCCAAGGTCACCTGGAACACGGCCAATGCGCCGGCGGCGAATTTCGACTCCGAGAAGGCCAAGGCCGAATACGCCGAGCATGCCAAGAACCCGCCGGCCAACTCGCAGCCGCGCGAGGCGTACAGGAAAGGCAACGCGGCGGACGCCTTCAACGGCGCGGCCCGGGTGATCGAGGCGGCGTACGTCACCGAGCACACCTACCACGCGCAGCTCGAGCCGATGAACTGCATCGCCCGCGTCGCGCCCGACGGCCAGTCGGCCGAGGTCTGGGTTGGCACGCAGGCGCCGGTGCTGGTGGCGGCGGCCGCCTCCGGCGTGCTCAAGACCACGCCCGACAAGATCCGCATCCACCAGGTCCTCATGGGCGGCGGCTTCGGCCGGCGCATCACGCCCGACATCGTCGGCCAGACCGTGGCCATCGCCAACGCCAGCAAGAAGACGGTCAAGGTGCTCCTGAGCCGGGAGGACGACTTCGCCGCCTTCCGCCCGCGCCCGATGACGCACCAGGTGCTGCGCGCGGCGCTGGACGACAAGGGCCAGATCGTCGGCTGGCGCCACCGCATCGTGGCCGAGAACGTCGACGCGGTGGCTGCGCCCCCGCGCTTCGCCGCCACCGGCGGCAAGGACTACATCGGCTGGAACGGCTCCGACCTGCCGCACTACGCCATCCCGAACTGGCTCTCCGAGGGCGTGCGCGAGCACCGCGGCATGCGCGTGCATGCCTTCCGCGGCATCGGCGCGGGCCACAACAAGTTCGCCATCGAGTCCTTCCTCGACGAGATCGCCCACGCCCGCAAGGTGGACCCGCTGGCCCTGCGCCTGGAGCTCACGAAGGACGACCCGCGCGCCCACGCGGTGCTGCGTGCCGCCGCCGAGATGTCCGACTGGCAGCGCAAGCGCCGCGCCGGCCGCGCGCTGGGCATCGCCTTCGGCGACTACCACGGCACGGTCACGGCCGGCGTGGTCGAGATTTCCCTGGACCGCAAGAGCGGCCAGGTGAAGGTCCACGACCTGTGGATCGCCGTCGACCCCGGCCTGGCGGTGCAGCCCGAGAACGTGCTCGCCCAGCTCGAGGGCGCGGCGGTGTGGGGCCTGTCGGTGGCGCTCAAGGAGCAGGTGACCGTGAAGGGTGGGGCGGCGGTGCAGTCCAACTTCCACGACTACCCGGTGCTTCGAATGAGCGAGATGCCGCGGATCCATACCCGCCTGGTGAAGTCGGACGCCCCGCCCACCGGCATGGGCGAGGCCGGCGTGGTGGCGGTGGCCCCGGCCATTGCCAACGCGCTCTTCACCCTCACCGGCAAGCGGGTGCGGCAGCTGCCGATGACGCCGGACAACGTGCGCAAGGTCATGGCCTGACGGCTCGCTGTCCCATTCCCCTCATTCCTTAATCTTCAAGTCCGCATCTCTGCAAAGAGTGCGGACTTTTTGCCTTTTATCGAATTCCTTAAGCGCAGGTCACGCCACTTCCGTTCTGAGAAAATTCCGAACGTTCTAGATCTTTTGGGCCGCGCCTGCGGGTCGCGTCCCGCGGCCCCTGGGCGGCCCGTTCCGAATTGCCCAGGATGCCGATGTCCCTCCGCTTCACGCCCGCCCGCCCCTCCGAACTGCTGATCGCCGACGGGCTCGCCACGGAACTGGATCCCCTGCTCCACGAGGCCCGCCTGCCCGCCCTGGCCCTGGGCCACGCCGCCGACCCCTTGCAGGCCCTGACCTGCGCGCTGGCCGGCGAGACGCTGAACACCCTGCACCTGGTGGCCCACGGCGCCCGCGGCGGCCTGTCGATCGCCGGGCACTGGATCGACCGCGAGGCCCTGGAGCGCGGCGCGCACCTGCTGGCGCACTGGCGCGTGCGGCGCATCGCCCTGTGGGCCTGCGACGTCGGCCTGGACACGGCCTGGACCGCCACCCTCGCGCGCCTGACCGGCGCCGAGGTCTGGGCCGCCGGCCGCCCCCTGGGCCGCGACCCGCGCACCGGCCGCAGCCACTGGCGCCTGGCCGGCGGCCGCGGCCAGGCCCCGGCCCTGCCGTTCCACCCCCGCGTGGCGCAGGCCTGGCCGCACCAGCTGGTCACCCTCCAGGTCCAGGGCCTCTACCGGGCCACCGCCAGCGGCGCGCCCGACGGCTTCTTCGGCGAGGAGACCAGCAGCGTCACGATCAACACCACGGCGGTGTCCACCACACGGGTCACCTTTTCGCAGGCCGGCGTGCAGTTCTCGGGCAACAACGTGCTGGGCACGGTGTCGTACGAGGCTAATGGCGTCACCACCACCTTCACCGGGCTGGCGAGCCGGCCGATCAAGGTCGGCGGCGTGGTCAAGGGCTTCTACGTCTGGCTGGACAACGACGGCAGCGGCGCCGGCACGAGCGGCGACACCGCCTTCATCCTGAGCCTGGACAACAGCTACTTCAGCGGGAACGCCGCCATCGGCAGCAGCTCGGACCGCGTCGACAGCTCGATGAACAGCGTGCTTCCGGTGAACAGCGCGCCGGTGGGCGTGAACGACAGCGCCATCCTGAACGAGGACGCCTCGGCCGCCGGCAACGTGCTGGCCAATGACACCGATGCCAATGGCGACACGCTCAGCGTCACCGCCTTCACCATCGGCGGCACCAGCGGCAGCCTGGGGCAGGCCACCGCCATCCCCGGCGTCGGCAGCTTCACGCTCGCCGCCACCGGGGCCTACACCTTCACGCCCGTGTCCAACTACGCCGGCACCGTGCCGCTGGTGAAGTACACGCTGTCCGACGGCAACGGCGGCACCGCCACGGCCAGCCTGAGCCTGTCGATCACCCCGGTGAACGACGCGCCGACGTCGACCCACGACAGCGTCACCACCCGTGAGGACACGGCCATCGTCCTCGGCCTGGGCGACTTCGGCAGCTACGCGGACGCCGAGTCCACGCCGCTGGCCAAGGTGAAGGTCACCAGCCTGCCCGGCGCCGGCAGCCTCCAGTACAACAGCAGCGGCAGCACCTGGGCCCCGGTCACCGCCGGCCAGGAGATCACCGCCGCCGACATCGCCGCCGGCAAGCTGCGCTTCACACCGGCAGCCGAGGCCCACGGCTCGCCCTACACCTCGCTGCAGTTCCAGGTGAGCGACGGCGCGGCCTACGGCGCAGGCACCTACACGCTCACGGTGAACGTGACGCCGGTGAACGACGCGCCCACCGGCTCGAACGACACCCTGACCCTCGCCGAGGACGCGATCGCGGTACTGGGCCTCGGTGACTTCGGCACCTTCACCGACATCGACGGCGACCCGCTGGCCTCGGTGCAGGTCACCAGCCTGCCGGCTGCCGGCGCGCTGCAATACAACAGCGGCGGCACCTGGGGCGCGGTCACCCTGAACCAGTCCATCACCGCGGCGGACATCGCGGCCGGCAAGCTGCGCTTCGTGCCGGCGGCCGATGCCAGCGGCTCGCCCTATGCGAGCGTGGGCTACACGGTGAGCGACGGCACGGCCACGAGCGCCGCGAGCTACACGCTGGCCATCACCGCCACGCCGGCGAATGACGCGCCCATCGCCGTCGCCGACTACAACAGCGCGCGAGAGAGCACCACCGCCACCTCCGGCTTCGTGTCGACCGGCTACAACGCCACCGGCAACGTCCTGGCCAACGACACCGACCCGGACACGGGCGACACCAGGAGCATCGTCGGCATCACGGCCAATGCGTCGGCCAGCGCGGGCACCGTGGCGGTCACCGCCGGCAGCGCGAAGCTGATCTTCCGCGGGGACAGCGGCTTCACCTCCGTCAACGGCGGCGAAGAGGCCTACGTCAAGCTGTCCACCGACGCGGCGGGCGACAACTACCGGGGCCTCTACTACTACAACGGCAGCAGCTACTCGCTGGTCTCTGTCCACACGCGGACCACCACGGGCAGCGACTCCGAGATCGTCCTCAACTACACGCCCACGCACTACGCCAACGGGGGCAGCTACGTCGCGATCAGCAACCTCGCGACTTTCCTCACGACGAACGCGTCCGTCCTGTTCGAGAACTCCAGCTCGGCGACGGAGAACGCCTCCGGCGGCAAGACCGCCACCGTCAGCAACACCACCAGCAGCGGCTACACCGACCTGACCGGCCTGAGCGCGGTCGCCGGCAGCATCACCGCCGGCATGACGGTCTCGGGGCCGGGCACCACCGCCGGCATGACGGTCAGCTCGGTGACGTACACCAACGGCGTCATCACCGCGGTGCGGGTGGGCGGGGAGTTCTCGGTCGCCACCGGCGGCGCCTACACGTTCAGTTCCACCGTCACCGCGGGCCAGACCTTCACCGGCACGCACGGCACCCTCACGCTGGGGGCCAACGGCAGCTACACCTACACGCCCACCACCGACAACGCCAGGCTGGCGTCTGGCCAGTCCGCCGTCGAGGTGTTCAGCTACACGATGCAGGACAGCACGGGCGCGCAGAGTTCGTCCACCCTGAACATCACCGTGTATGGCGCCGGCAGCAACGACCCGGTGGCCGCGGCCGACACCGGCGCCGCCACCGAAGCCGGCACGTCGGCGGGGGCGAACGCCAGCGGCAACCTCCTGTCCAACGACAAGGAAACGGCGGCGGCGACCGGCCCCGGAACCACCACCCTCGTCGCCGGCGCGCGCCTGTCGGGGGCCGCCGCCGACACCGCCATCGGCACCAGCACCACGGTCGCCGGCAGGTACGGCACGCTGACCCTTTCGAGCAACGGGGCCTACTCGTACGCGCCGAACGACAGCCTGCCCGCCGTCAACGCGCTGGGCGCGGGCCAGAGCCTGACCGATACCTTCCAGTACCGGATCACCAACGCGCCCACCTCCTCGGGTTCGTCGATCGCGACGCTGACCATCACCCTGAACGGCGCCAACGACGCGCCCACCACCACCGACGACGCGGCCACCACCTCCGAGGACACGTCCCTGGTGCTGTCTGCCCCGGACTTCGGCAGCTACGCCGACGCCGAGGGCACGGCCCTGGCCTCGGTCAAGATCACCTCGCTGCCCGCCGCCGGCGCGCTGCAGTACAACAGCACCGGCACCACCTGGGTCGCGGTCACGGCCAACCAGGTCATCACCGCCGCCGACCTCGCCGCCGGCAAGCTGCGCTTCGTGCCGGTGGCCGATGCCCACGGCTCGCCCTATGCCACGGTGGGCTTCCAGGTCGGCGACGGCACCGCCTTCAGCGCCACCTCCACGCTGACCCTGAACGTGCTGTCGGTCAACGACGCGCCGGTCAACACCCTCCCGGCCAACCCCGGCACGCCCGACTACGCGACGCTGTCCCTCACCGGCCTGTCGGTCGCCGACGTGGACAACAACCTCGCCAGCAGCGGCACGGTCACCCTGAGCGTGGCCCACGGCACGCTGTCGGCCACCGCCAGCGGCGGCATCACCGTGAGCGGCACCGGCACCCCGGCCGACCCGCTGGTGCTTTCCGGCGCCAGCAGCGCGGCCCTCAACACGGTGCTGGGCACGCTGGCCTACCGGGCCACGGCGGGGTTCTCGGGCGCCGACTCGCTGCGCATCACCACCGTCGACGCCGGCGGCCTGTCGGACACCGATGTCCTGGGCCTCACCGTCACCCCCGACAGCCGCGCCCTCACTGTCACCGGTACCACGGCCAACGAGGCCTCGCCCTACGTCTTCTTCCAGGTCGGCGGCGCGACCGGCCAGCGCGTGGCCCTGTCGCTCTCCGGCCTCACCGCCACCGCCGGCGCGGACTTCGCGCCCGCCCTCGAGTGGTGGGACGGCGCGCAGTGGCAGGCCTACACCGCCGGCAGCTATGCCACCCTGCCGGCCGCGACGCTGCAGGTGCGCGTCGCCCTCATGCAGGACGGCGCCTCCGAAGGCAGCGAGACCCTGCGCCTGACCGCCGCCAACGTCGCGGGCACCGCCTTCACCGGCGACAGCAGCATCGTCGACGACGGTGCCGGCACGGTCTACGCCGGCACCCTCACCAGCGGCGTGCCGGACACCAGCACCAGCAACCTCGACGACGACCGCGCGCTCACGGTGAGCAGCATCACGGTGAACGAGGCCTCGCCTTACGCGGTGTTCCAGGTCGGCGGCGCGGCGGGCCAGGTGCTCACGCTGGCCGTGGTCGGCGGCACCGCCACGCCCACCAGCGACTACGACGCCGCCAGCCTGCAGGTGCTGGTGAACGGCGCGTGGGTGGCCTACGGCACCGCGGCCACGATCCCCGCCGGCGGCACGCTGCTGGCGCGCGTGGCGCTGGCCAACGACAACCCGGCGGCCTATGAGGGGCCCGAGACTTTCGGCCTGCGCGCCACCAACGGCAGCGGCGTGCCCACCACGGGCACGGCGACGATCGTGGACGACGGCACCGGCTCGGTCTACGACGCCACCACCGGCGCGGTGGACGGCGCCGCGGCCAAGGACAACGACCTCTCGGTGAGCGTCGTCGCGCATGGCCCTGTGAACGAGGCCTCGACCCACGCGATGTTCACCGTCACCGCGACGCCGGGCGAGAACCTGGCGCTGTCGCTGGCGGGCGCCGGCGCCGCCCAGGCCACGGTGGCGGGCTTCACGATGGCGTTCTCGTACGACGGCGCCACGTGGACGACCTACAGCAGCGCGGTGCAGCCCAACGTGCCGGGCAACGGCAAGGTCTACGTGCGCGTGGACATCACCCCCGAGCACGACACCAACAACGAGGCGGACGAGGGCTTCTCGCTCACGGCGTCCACGGCCACCGGCGCAGGCGCAGCCGGCAGCGCCACCAGCACCATCGTCGACGACGGTAACGGCACGATCTACACGGGTGGGGTGACGGCGGGCTCCCCTGTGGCCGACACCACCACGGTGCTGGACCAGGACACCTCGGTCTCGACCACGGTGAACGACCTCACGGTCAACGAAGCCTCGTCCTTCGCGATCTTCACCGTCACCGGCGCGCCGGGCGGCACCGTCACCCTGTCGCTGCTCGAAGGCAGCGGCAGCAACTCGGCGGACCTGGCGGCGCAGACACTGAAGGTGTGGAACGCCACCACCAGTGCCTGGGACGACTACACCACCTCGGCGACGTTGCCCGCCGTGAGCGGCACCCTCTACGTGCGGGTGGCCACCGCGCAAGAACAGGACACGACGTACGAAGGCGCCGAACCCTTCCAGCTGGTGGTCACGCCGGGCAACGGCGGCAGCGCAGTCACCGGCACGGCCACGATCAGGGACGACGGCGCCGGCACGATCTACGCCGGCACCATCACCAATGGCGCGCCCGACGCCAGCACCAGCAACCTGGACGACGACCGCGCCGTCACGGTGAACAGCATCACGGTGAACGAGGCCTCGCCCTATGCCGTGTTCGAGGTCGGCGGCGCAGCGGGCCAGGTGGTGACCCTCTCGATGGTGGCTGGCTCGGCCACTTCCACCAGCGACTACGACGCGTCGAGCCTGCAGGTGCTGGTGAACGGCGCGTGGGTTTCCTATGGCGCCTCCGCCACCATTCCCGCCGGCGGCACGCTGCTGGCGCGGGTGGCGCTGGCCAACGACAACCCGGCGGTGTACGAGGGCCCCGAGACCTTCGGCCTGCGCGCCGCCAATGGTGGCGGCACGGCCGCCACCGGTACGGCGACGATCGTGGACGGCGGCACCGGCAGCATCTACCCGGACAACACCACGGGCGCGGCCGACGCCGGCGCGGTGAAGGACGACGACCGCACGCTGTCCGTCAACCCGATCACGGTCAACGAGGCCTCGGACTACGCGGTCTTCACCGTCAGCGGCACGGCCGGCCGCGTGGTGAGCCTGGCGCTGCTGGAAGGCAGCGGCAGCAACACGGCGGACCTGGCGGCGCAGACGCTGAAGGTCTGGAACGCGACCAGCAGCACGTGGGACGACTACGCCACGTCCATCACGCTGCCTGCGGGCGGCACGCTGTACGTGCGCGTGGCCATCGGGCAGGAGCAGGACGCCAGCTACGAGGGCAGCGAGCCCTTCCAGCTGCAGGTCACGCCCGTCGGCGGCGGCTCGGCGGTGCTGGGCACGGCGACGATCAAGGACGACGGCACGGGCGTCCGCTACCCCGGCACCTTCACCAGCGGCACCCTCGATACCAGCACCGCCAGCCTCGACGACGACCGCACCGCCGGCGTGAGCTCGGCCACCGTCAACGAGGCCTCCCCCTGGGCCGTGTGGACCGTCACCGGCAACCCTGGCTCCAGCATCGCGCTCACCGTGTCGGGCACGTCCACCGGCGGCGGCGTCGACCGCGGTCCCGCGCTGCAGGTCTCCCTGGACGGCGGCGTGAACTGGGCCGACTACAGCGCCGGCAGCCCGCCCCGGATGCCCGCGGGTGGCAGCCTCCTGGTGCGCACCCCGGTGGTCGAGGACACGGTCAGCGACAACGGCGAGACCATCGTCCTCACCGCCACGCCCTCGGGCGGCACCGCCGCCTCCGGCACCATCACCATCGACGACGCCGGCGCGGGCCAGATCCACAACCCTGACGGCACGACCAACGCCAACCTGACCCGCACCGACGACCGGCCCACGGTCAGCGTGAGCCACGTCACCGTCAGCGAGGCGCAGCCGTATGCCGTGGTGTCGGTGTCGCTGTCCAACGCCAGCGACACGAACGTGAGCTTCGCGCCCACCTTGTCCAGCGGCACCGCCACCGTCGGCACCGACACCGGCGGCACGCTGCAGTGGTACGACGGCGCGAACTGGGTGGCGGTGGCCACCAGCACGCCCACCATCACCGCCGGCCAGCTCTCCCTGCAGCTGCGGGTGGCGCTGGCGCAGGACAACCTGTCCAACGAAGGGACCGAGGCCTTCCGGGTCGTGACCGGCGCCGTCACCGGCGGCGTGCGCAATGGCGCGGGCGCCTCGGGCACGGTGTCCATCACCGATGTCGCCTCGCTCACCGACCCGGTGATCACCGACGTCACCGAGACCCCCGCCGACCCGACGCCCTACGACCTGCTCACCGCCGACACCACCCAGGTGGTCACGCTGCGCGGCGAGGCGAACTGCACGGTCAGCCTGTTCCTGCGCGATGGCCAAGGCAACCTCACCGCCGTCAACGCCAGCCAGTTCACCGCCACCGAGGCCGGCGGCATCTACACGCTGGACTTCGGCAGCCACCCGCTGGTGGCCGGTGACTACGTGGCCCGCCTCTCACGCGGCGGCTACACCAGCAACCTGTCCAACGCCTTCACCATCGACAGCACGCCTGGCCTGTACGACATCACCAGCCGGCGCGAGAACGTGAAGATCGACGCCACCACCACCGTCACCCGCGGCGCGGTTGGCGGCATGGACCAGAACCGCCTGCCCACGTTCTGGAACGGCACCGACTGGCTGGACTCCGACGGCGAGAAGATCCGCTTCTCGTTCGACACCATCGCCACCTTCTCGCAAAGCGCGGTGCCCGCCGGCACCACGGTCACCAGGACCGTGGCCTCGGGCTCCACGCTGGCCCTGAACACGCAGACCGGCGCCTACAGCTACACGCCGGCGGCGAGCGCCACCATCGACCAGTTCTTCCTCAAGGCCTCGGACGGCGGCCACGGCGCCTCGCTCACGCTGACGTTCGACGCCCGCGACACGCTGGACCGCGACGGCATCGGCGCCAGCGTCGAGACGCGCCTGGCCGCCAATGCCAACACCGCCGGCGGCGTGCAGGGCGACCTCAACGGCGACGGCATCGCCGACGCCAACCAGAACGCCGTGACCACCCTGGCCTGGACCACGGTGGACCAGTTCAACGCCGCCATCGCCGGCACGCTGACCGACTTCACCAGGGTGATGTCGGTGGCCGTGATGCAGTCCACCCCGGGCAGCGCCGTCGACGACAGCGCCCAGCTCAGTGACGTGAAGGTGCTGGCCCCCACCAGCGCCGCCACCGGCGGCTCGAAGCCCGCCGGCGCCGCCTGGGACCCGATCCAGTTCACCATCGAGCCGCTGCAAAGCATGGGTCTGGTGGACGCCGACCCGGCGCGCGCCGGCACCCAGGTGCGCGTGGTGCTGGACATCTCGCGCGCCCAGGTGGCCGCGGGCACCTTCACCGGCTACCAGAAGTACGTCAGCGCCGGCGCGCTCGCGGGCAACCTGGTGGACCTGGAGGGCCGCCCCATCACCTCGGCCGGCTGGTACGACTTCACCCAGCGCACGCCCGGCGGCGACGGCGCGCGCTTCATCACCAGCGGCGGCATCGTCACCGCCATCGAGCTCACGCTGACCGACAACGCCTTCGGCGACAACGACCTGGCCGTCGGCCGCATCGTCGACCCGGGCGTGCCCACCAGCGGCAGCAGCAGCGGCGGCACGGTCGACACCAGCCCGCCGGTGATCACCGGCCCCTCGGGCGGCCCCGGTGCAGCCGCCAGCGCGAAGTCGGTCCCGGAGAACGCGCGGCCGGTCGCCACCTTCACCGCCAACGAGGCCGTGGCCTGGAGCCTGGCCGGCGGCAACGACGCCGGGCTGTTCACGCTCGACGCCGCCAGCGGCGCGCTGGCCTTCACCGCCGCGCCCGACTACGAGCTGCCGCGCGACGCCAACGGCAACAACATCCACGAGCTGCAGGTGCGCGCCACCGACGCCGCCGGCAATGCCAGCGTGCAGTCGGTGCTCGTCACCGTCACCGACCTCGACGAGGTCGCACCGCGCATCACCGGCCCCTCGGGCGGTGCGGGCGCGGCCAGCAGCGCGAAGACGGTGCCGGAGAACACCCTGCCGGTGGCCACCTTCGCCGCCGACGAGGCCGCGACCTGGGGCCTGGCCGGCGGCGCCGACGCCGCCCTGTTCCGCCTCGACCCCGCCACCGGCGCGCTGCGCTTCGCCGCCGCGCCCGACTACGAGCTGCCGCAGGACGCCAACCGCGACAACCTCTACGACCTGGTGGTGCGCGCGGCCGACGCCGCCGGCAATGCCAGCCTGCAGTCCGTGCGGGTCACCGTGGCCGACGTGAACGAGACCCCCGCCAAGCTCGTCTACGGCGCGCTGCTGCCCAATGGCGACCGTACCCTGTCCCTTGCCGTGACGCCCGGCGCGCAGCCGGCCTTCGCCACCACCGACCGCGTCGGCAGCGACACGTTGCCCCTGGCGGCCTGGCGCAACGCGCTGACCGGGGACTGGTTCTACGCCCCCGCCGGCCAGGCCATGCCCTACGCCTGCTACGTGGCCGCCGCCGACCCCGGCCTGGGCCGCGTGCTGGCTCCGGGGCAGGGCGCTTTCGACGTGCACCTGTACCTGCGCGCCGACGGCCTCACGCAGGAGATGAGCCAGGCGGCGGCGCAGCAGTTGGGACTGCTGTCGCAGGGCTACGTGGACCAGGGGGCGTTGTTCGCCTCCGTGGCCCTGGTGGGCGTGGCTGCCTGAGGTCCGCGTCCTGTCCGGCGCGGGCATTCCTGACTCTTCTGTTTTTTCTGATCCATCGCCAGTCTCTGTCTTCTTTTTTCGATGCGTGAAATGGGTTACGTTGCAGGGTCCATGTGTTTGAAAAGGAGACAGGTCACATGAAGAAAGCCCTCACCATCCTGGCCGTCGCGCTGTCGGTCGGCCTGACTGCGTTCGACGCCGAGGCCGCGCGCCGGCTCGGCGGCGGCAAGTCCAGCGGAATGCAGCGCGAGTCGGTCACGGCGCCGGCGCGCAGCCAGCCGGCCTCGCCCGCACCCACCACGCCCCAGTCGCAGCCCGCCACGGCCGGGGCTGCGGCCCCTGCGGCGGCGACGGCCGCCACCGCCGCCGCCGCGCCCGCCAAGCGCAGCTGGCTCGGCCCGGTCGCCGGCCTCGCCGCCGGCCTGGGCCTGGCGGCGCTGGCCTCGCACTTCGGCTTCGCCGAGGAGCTTGCCAGCTTCATGCTGATCGGCCTGCTGGTGCTGGCCGTGCTGGTGGTCGTCGGCCTCGTCATGCGCCGCCGCGCCGCGGGCGCGACGCCGGCTCTCGCCGCTTCGGGCGCGGGCGCGGGTGCGGGCGGCGGCCACGCCGGCTCGCCGCTGTCGATGCAGCGCACCGCCGAGCCCGCGGGCCAGCGCACCGGCAGCCTGATCGGTTCGGGCATCGGTTCGGGCATCGGCTCCGGCCTCGGCGCCCCGGCGCCGGCCGGCGTCATCCCGGCCGATTTCGACGTGGCGGGTTTCACCCGCGCCGCCCAGGCGAACTTCACCGCCCTGCAGGAAGCCAACGACGCCCGTGACCTGGTCCGCCTGCGCGAGTACCTCACGCCGGAGATGTTCGAGGTCGTGAAGGCCGACCTGGCCGACCGCGGCGACGCGCCCCAGCGCACCGAGGTCTTCGGCCTGGCCGCGCAGGTGCTGGCCGTGGTGGAGGAGGGTGACCGCTACGTGGCCAGCGTGCGCTTCACCGGCAGCATCCGCCACGAGGCCGGCGCCGCGCCGGAGGACCTGGACGAGACCTGGCACCTGGTCAAGGCGCGCAACGGCGCCGGTGGCTGGGTGGTGGCGGGTATCCAGCAGGCCTGAGGAGGCGCGAAGGGCGGGCCGGCCGGCAAGCTGCCGGTCAGGCCTGCACCTTCAGCCGGATCGTCTGCACGTCCCACCCCCGCTGCCGCAGCCGGGCGGCCAGCGCCGGCAGCAGCTGCCGCAGCTTGGCGGCGGCCGCGTTGCCCCGCACCAGCAGGCACCAGCCGCTGCCCTCGATCGGCCCGGCCTGGACCACCGCGCGCAGCGGCGGCGGGATCAGCGGCTCCACCGCCTTGAGCCGCTCGCCCGATTCCCGCGCCAGCGCCGCCAGCCCCGCCAGCGTGGGCGAGGATTCGGCCGCCTGCAGCAGGGTGACAGGCTGGTGGATCCGGTGGCGTTCGGGGTACATCGGCAGGGGCAGGGCGGGACTCGCCCGATTATCCCGGAAGGGCTTGCCAGCCGGTCCGGGCCGCCGCGTACCCGTGGGTAAAATCGTTGGTTTGTTCGGCGCGCCCGCGCGCCCGACGCCTTCCCGTGCATAACCCGTAAAGGATTGCGCGCCCCGCCGGCACCGCCGGCGAGGGACGCGCCGCGTTCATGAAGAACTTCCTGACCCAGATCTTCGGCTCCCGCAACGACCGGCTGCTCAAGCAGTACCGCAAGACGGTGGACCGCATCAACGCCCTGGAGCCGGTGTTCGAAAAGCTCGACGACGCGGCCCTGCGCGCCAAGACCCAGGAGTTCCGCGACCGCCTGGCCAAGGGCGAGACGCTCGACGCCCTGCTGCCCGAGGCCTTCGCCGTGGTCCGCGAGGGCTCCAAGCGCGTCATGAAGATGCGCCACTTCGACGTGCAGATGCTCGGCGCCATGGCGCTGCACAACGGCAAGATCTCCGAAATGCGCACCGGCGAGGGCAAGACCCTCACCGCCACGCTGGCCGTCTACCTCAACGCGCTGCCCGGCAAGGGCGTCCACGTGGTCACGGTGAACGACTACCTGGCCAACCGCGACGCCACCTGGATGGGCCGGCTCTACAACTTCCTGGGCCTGTCGGTGGGCGTGAACCTGCCGCAGATGCCGCGCGAGCAGAAGCAGGAAGCCTACCGCTGCGACATCACCTACGGCACCAACAACGAATACGGCTTCGACTACCTGCGTGACAACATGGTCTACGAGCAGGCCGACCGCGTGCAGCGGGGCCTGAACTACGCCATCGTCGACGAGGTGGACTCGATCCTGATCGACGAGGCCCGCACCCCGCTGATCATCAGCGGCCAGGCCGAGGACCAGACCGAGCTGTACATCGCCATCGACCGCCTGATCCCGCGCCTGGAGCGCCAGGAGGGCGAGGCCGACCCGCGCACCGGCGAAGGCGTGACCAAGCCGGGCGACTTCACCGTCGACGAGAAGAGCCGGCAGGTGTACCTGACCGAGCGCGGCCACGAGACCGCCGAGCGCGTGCTCGCCGAGAACGGCCTGCTGGCCGAGGGCGCCTCGCTCTACGACCCGGCCAACATCACGCTGATGCACCACGTGTACGCGGGCCTGCGCGCGCACCACCTGTACTTCCGCGACCAGCACTACGTGGTGCAGGCGGGCGAGGGCGGCCAGCGCGAGATCGTGATCGTCGACGAGTTCACCGGCCGCCTGATGGCCGGCCGGCGCTGGAGCGACGGCCTGCACCAGGCGGTGGAGGCCAAGGAGGGCGTGCCGATCCAGCCCGAGAACCAGACCCTGGCCTCGATCACCTTCCAGAACTATTTCCGCCTGTACGCCAAGCTCGCCGGCATGACCGGCACGGCCGACACCGAGGCCTACGAGTTCCAGGAGATCTACGGCCTGGAGACCGTGGTCATCCCGCCGAACCGCGTGAGCAAGCGCGAGGACCAGCTCGATCGCGTCTACAAGACCACCAAGGAAAAGTACGACGCCGCCATCGCCGACATCCGCGAGTGCTACGAGCGCGGCCAGCCGGTGCTGGTGGGCACCAGCTCGATCGAGAACTCCGAGATCATCTCCCAGCTGCTGGACAAGGCGAAGCTGCCGCACCAGGTGCTCAACGCCAAGCAGCACGCCCGCGAGGCCGACATCGTGGCCCAGGCCGGCCGCCCGAAGATGATCACCATCGCCACCAACATGGCGGGCCGCGGCACCGACATCGTGCTGGGCGGCAACGTGGAGAAGGCCATCGAGGCCATCGAGGCCGACGAATCGCTGGACGCCGCCGCCAAGGCCGCGCGCATCGAGGAACTGCGCGCCCAGTGGAAGAAGGACCACGAGCTGGTCACCTCGCTGGGCGGCCTGCGCATCATCGCCACCGAGCGCCATGAGTCGCGCCGCATCGACAACCAGCTGCGGGGCCGCTCCGGCCGCCAGGGCGACCCGGGCTCTTCGCGCTTCTACCTGGGCCTCGACGACCCGCTGATGCGCATCTTCGCGGGCGACCGCGTGCGCGCCATCATGGACCGCCTCAAGATGCCCGAGGGCGAGGCCATCGAAGCCGGCATCGTCACCCGCAGCATCGAGAGCGCGCAGCGCAAGGTCGAGGCCCGCAACTTCGACATCCGCAAGCAGCTGCTGGAGTACGACGACGTCGCCAACGACCAGCGCAAGGTGATCTACCAGCAGCGCAACGACATCCTCGACGCGCAGGACCTGGAGGCCCAGATCACCGCCCTGCGCGAGGGCTGCTTCACCGACCTGGTGCGCCAGTTCGTCCCCGCCGAGTCCGTCGAGGAGCAGTGGGACCTGGCCGGCCTGGAGAAGACCCTGGCCGAGGACTGGGGCGTGCAGGTCTCGCTGCAGGACAAGGTCAAGGAATCCGCCTCCATCACCGACGAGGAGATCCTCGAGGCGGTGGTCGCCGCCGCCCACGCCGCCTTCGCGGCCAAGCTGGCGCAGATCGGCGCGCAGAACTTCACCCAGTTCGAGCGCGTGGTCCTGCTGCAGAGCCTGGACACCCACTGGCGCGAGCACCTGGCCGCGCTGGACTACCTGCGCCAGGGCATCCACCTGCGCGGCTACGCGCAGAAGCAGCCCAAGCAGGAGTACAAGCGCGAGGCCTTCGAGCTGTTCGGCCAGCTGCTGGATTCGGTGAAGAACGAGGTCACCCGCGTGCTCATGACCGTGCGCGTGCAGTCCGGCGAGCAGCTCGACCAGGCTGCCGAGGCCCTGGAGGAGCGTGCCGAGCACATCGCCAACGTGACCTACACCGCGCCCACCGAGACCGGCGAGGCGCAGACCACGCTGGACGAGAGCACCGCCCGCGCCCCGGTGGCCCATGTCGGCCGCAACGACCCCTGCCCCTGCGGCAGCGGCAAGAAGTACAAGCACTGCCACGGCAAGCTGGCCTGAGGCCGGGATCCATGGGCCCCGGGGGCCCGTTGGTCCGGCCCTCGTGCCGGTAGCAAAAATCCGCCAATCTTTTTGTAACTTGACCTGTCAGGCCTGACAGGTTGTCGCGGGCACCTGCGGCCCGGGGTTTCTCCAATGGAAGGGTGTTCTTCCAGCGGAGGTTCCCCATGGACTGCGTGATCGACCCGGCGGCTGGCGTGGCCGCGCCCGTTTCCCCTTCCCACCCCGCGGCCGGCAGCCGGCCCGCGTCCACCGGCGCGCCGCTGTCGGCCGCCTTGCGCGAGCGCCTGGCGCGCGACTTCCATGACCGCTTCCACCGCGAGTGGGGCGGGCGGTTCTTCACGCATGGGCGCGTGCCCGGGCCGGACGCGATCCGCCTCGACGGCAACGACTACCTCTCGGTGGTGGACCATCCCGAGATCGTGCAGGCGCAGCTCCAGGCCCTCGCGCATGCGCGCAGCGCGGTGGTGCAATCGAGCATCTTCCAGTTCGGCGACACGCCGGCCGGCCGCTTCGAGCGGGACATGGCCGACTGGCTGGGCGCCGAGGACAGCTTCCTGTGCCAGTCGGGCTATGCCGCCAACCTCGGCCTGCTGCAGATCCTGGCCGACCCCGGCTCGCCGGTGTACCTGGACATGATGGCCCACATGTCGCTGTGGGAGGGCGTGCGCGCCTCGGGCGCCGTGGCCCATGGCTTCCGCCACAACGACCCGGCCCACCTGCGCAAGCTGATGGCCCAGCACGGGCCTGGCGTGGTGGTGGTGGACACCGTCTACAGCGCCACCGGCGCGCTGTGCCGCCTCGCCGAGGTGGTGGAGGCGGCCGAGGCCGGCGGCTCGATGGTGGTGGCCGACGAGTCCCATGCCCTGGGCACGCACGGGCCGCAGGGGCGCGGGCTGTGCGCGCACCTGGGGCTCACGCACCGGGTCCACTTCATCACCGCCAGCCTGGCCAAGTCCTTCGCTGGGCGCGCCGGCATCTTCACCCTGCCGCGCGAGCTGCGCGACTACCTCGCGGTGCACAGCTTCCCGTTCATCTTCAGCTCCAGCCTGCTGCCCCATGAGGTGGCCGGCCTGCACGCCACGCTGCACGTGATCCGGCGCAGCGATGCCGCGCGCGCCGCGCTGACGCGGCACACCGCGCGCCTGCGCGGCACGCTGGCGGGCCTGGGCTACCCGATCGCCCAGGGCAGCGAGCAGATCATCGCGCTGGAGGCCGGCACCGAGGTCGCCACCCTGGCCCTGCGCGACGCGCTGGAGGCGCGCGGCGTGTTCGGCGCGGTCTTCATCTCGCCGGCCACCAGCCGCAACCGCGCGCTGGTGCGCCTCACCCTGAACGCCGGCCTCACCGAGGCGGAGGTCGCGCAGGTCGAGGCGGTGGCGGCCGAGATCGCGCCGCTCGTGCGGCCCTGGGACTGGGCGGCGGCGCGGCGCCAGCGCGTGGCAGCCTGAACGCGGCCCTCCGGCATGCCCTGGGGCCGACCGCGAACGGCGGTCCCCTGCGGCGGACCTATGCGGCGGACCTATGCGGCGGTCCCGTACGGCGGCCCCATACGGCAGCCCCATACGGCAGCCCCATACGGCAGCCCCATACGGCGGACCCTGCGCCGATTCATGCGCCGATGCCACCCCTAGCGCGGCACCGCCCGCGGCGGCTGCTGCGCCAGCCAGCTCTCGTAGCTGGCTGGCGCCGGCGCCAGCACCTGGCCCTGCACGTTGAACAGCGCCGCCAGCAGCGATGCCTCGTCGCCCAGCGCGAAGGCCGGGCCGTGCTCCACGCCGCAGCGCCGGTCCAGGCCCTGGCGCAGCTCGAGGTTGGCGAGCCGGTGCCCGCAGCGGATCTCGGCCACCACGGGCGGCGGCAGGCCCTCCAGTTCGGCGAGCTCCGCCTGCGCGGCGAGGCCCTCGCGGGTCTCGAACTGCAGCCAGCCGATGCGCCCCGCGGCGTCCATGCCCAGCACGCCGAACGGGTCGCCGATCACCATGTGCTCGATCCAGCGCCGGCGGATGAAGTCCTCCAGGGCCTGCGGCACCCCGGGCGCGCGCAGCAGCGCGTGCTGTGCGGGGCTCAGCGTGGCGGCGATGATGGATTCGAAGCGCTCGCAGGCGCGCTGCGCCAGCATGTCCAGCGTCTCGATCAGGTGCAGCGCGATGTTGGGCGCCTGCTTGGGGATGTAGTGGTCGATCAGCCGCCGGTTGAAGGCATGCACGGCCACGCGCTCGTCGGCCTGGCCCGTGAGCAGCACGCGGGCGCCGGGCCAGTCGACCAGTTCGCTGAGCACCTGCAGGCCGTCCATGGCGGGCATCGAGAAATCGACCACGCAGACCTGGGTGAGGCCGTAGCGCTCGGTCGCCCGCGCCCAGTAGCCCAGGATCTGCGGCAGCAGCGGCTTGCCCTGGCGCCACAGGTCCACCAGGTACTGCACCTGCCAGCGGTCCGCTTCCCACAGCTTCAGCTCGCGGTGGAAGGCATGCACGCACAGCGTGGGCCGGGTGAACAGCCGCAGCGGCCAGTGGCGCGGCAGCACCATGGCCAGCATCTCGAGGTAGTCGGCGTCGTCGTCGAGCAGGACGACGGCGCCCGGCCGGCGGAACAGCGGCGGCCGGGCGCGAGGGGTCATGCGTCCCGGCCCGCCACCAGCGGCAGCTCGATCAGGAAGCGCGCGCCCTGGCCCGGCTCGGACTCCACCCGGATCTGCCCGCGCGAGGCGCGCACCACGCGCTGGCAGAAGGCCAGCCCCAGCCCATGGCCCGAGCCCTGGTGGGTGGAGACGAAGGGCTGGAACAGGCGTGCGCGCAGCAGCGGGTCCATGCCCGCGCCGCGGTCGATCACCGCGACGCGCCCGTGGGCGCGGCATTTCTCCACCACGATGCGCAGGTCGCCGGGGCCGGGGGGCTGCGGCAGGCTCGCGAGCGAGCGCAAGGCGTTCTTCACCAGGTTGTCGATCACCTGCCCGAACAGGTCGGGCGCCCCGGGAAAGGCGAAGTCGCGGATCACGTGCACCTGCACGCAGGCGCGCTCGCCCTCGCTGCGGAACGGGTAGCCCTCCACGCGGGCGCGCACCACCGCGGCCACCGGCACCGGGTCGTGGCGCGGACGCAGGTTCATCATCCGGGCGTTGGTGATCTGCATGTCGATCTGGCAGTTCATGCGGCGCACCATGCCCCCGAGCCGCTCGGCCAGCTCGCCCAGGCGGGCGGCGTCCGGCGCCGACGCCTGCGACTGCAGGCGCACCGCGTCACCGACCAGCGCGATGGTGGCCAGCGGCGTGCGCAGCTCATGGGCCATGATGCCCATGGTCCCCAGCGCCTGCTCGAGCTGGGCGCGCCGCAGGTTGTAGGCCGAGAGGCCGAGGATCAGCCCCATGTAGCCCGCGAAGGCGAGCAGCACGCCATGGGTGGTGGCTTCCTCGCTGGCCACGGGCTGCACGGCCGGGCCGGCTGCCGCGAACAGCAGCCAGCCCGCCGGCAGGCCGCCGACCAGCCCGACGCTGGCGATGCGCCAGTCGCTGAGGTGGAAGTAGATCAGGATGACCATGGCCAGCGTCGTGAGCCAGACCGTGTTGCGGTCGTTGCACAGGTACATCCAGGTGAAGTAGACGGGCAGCGAGAGCCAGGTGACGGCGCAGAACACCCAGGCGGCCTCGCGCGAGGGCGGCTGCTGGCGCAGCCCCGGTGCCAGCAGCAGGAACAGGCCCAGGCCGCCGGCGGCCAGGCGCTCCCAGGGGTTGTCGTAGGGCTGGGGCAGCCAGCGCGTCCACACCAGGTGGAACAGGGGATGGCCCAGCGCCGTCGACAGGCCCAGCGCCTGGATGCGCCGGGGCGACGGGTGCAGCAGCGGCTCGCGCAGCAGGTGCATCAGCAGGCCGGATGCGAAGGCACGCAGCCGGATGCGCCAATGGAGCCAGTGGATCCAGGGGGAGGCCGGCATGGGCACGAGGTCGTTGGCGGGTGGGGCGAGGAGGGGCCGCGAGCGGGTGATCGGAGGCGGCAATGTAATGCTATTGTGTCGGTTTCATCCGACGGGCAGGCCGAGGCCATGGGAGATCCTGTTAACTTTGACAGCGTCAATCTCGACAGCATCCTCAGCGACTGGTTGACGTCGCTGCGCGAGCATGCGGTCGAGGCCGTGGCCGTCCTCGGTCCCGACCCGTTCGGTGGCTTCGACGACCGCCAGGTCCTGTGCGTCCACCCGCCGCGCGCCGCCGACGCGGTGGGCGCGCTGGCCCGCAGCTGCGAGTTCGGCGCGCCCTGGCGCGAGTGCGACGCGCCGCTGGTGGCCTGGCAGCACATCGCCAAGGGCGGGGGCGTGCAGGACTCGCACTGGCGGCTGCTGGCGCTGGCGCATGGCTTCCAGACCCTGATCCGCGTGGAGTTCCCGCTGCCGGCCGAGCGCGCCTTCGAGTGCTTCATGTTCACGCCGCGCGAGATGGCCTGCCGGGCCGAGGCGGCGGCGATGGTGTGGTCCACGCTCAATGTCTGGCCGCTGGTGAAACGCTGCATCGCGCAGGAGCGTTCGGCCCTCAGCCCACGCGAGCGGCAGTGCCTCATGCTCGCCTTCAACGGCCTCACCGCACGCGAGAGCGCCGAGCAGATGAAATGCGCGGAGCGCACCGTCAATTACCATCTGGCCAACGCGATGGCCAAACTGAAGGTGGAGAACAAGTTGGCCGCGATCCAGCGGGCCTGCTGGATCGGCGCGATCTAGACCGATCCAGGAGACGCATGTTCCTCGCCATCGACGTCGGCAACACCCGACTCAAATGGGCCCTGTACGAAGAGGCCCGTCCCGGTGCGCCGCTGCGCGCGCACGGCGCTGAATTCCTCGAGAACATCGACAAGCTGGCCGACGGCGCCTGGCGCGCGCTGCCCGCGCCCTCGCGCATGCTCGGTTGCGCCGTCGCGGCCGACGCCATCAAGCTGCGCGTCGGCGAGCAGATGGAGGAACTGTGGGACGTGGCCCCGCGCTGGATCCACGCCACCACCGCCGAGTGCGGCCTGGTCAATGGCTACGACCACCCCACGCGCCTGGGCGCGGACCGCTGGGTGGCCATGGTCGGCGCGCGCCACCGCATGCTCGCCGCCGGGCCGGCGCGCCCGGTGGTGGTGGTCATGGTGGGTACCGCGGTCACCGTGGAGGCGATCAACGCCGAGGGCCGCTTCCTCGGGGGCTTCATCCTGCCGGGGCACGGCATCATGCTGCGCGCCCTCGAGTCCGGCACCGCCGGCCTGCACGTGCCCACCGGCGAGGTGCGCGAATTCCCCACCAACACCAGCGACGCACTCACCAGCGGCGGCACCTTCGCCATCGCCGGCGCGGTCGAGCGCATGGTGCAGCATGTCCGCCGGCACTGCGGCGCCGAACCCGTGGTCTACATGACCGGGGGCGCCGGCTGGAAGATGGCGCCGTTCCTCTCGGTGTCCTGCGAACTGGTCGAGAGCCTGATCTTCGACGGCCTGCTCGAGATCGCCCGCAGCCGCGGCCAGTCCTGAGTTTCGCGCGCCGGCCGCGCGGCGAAGCGGGCCCGCTCCCCGGCCCGCTCTCCTTGCCGCCCCTCAGGCGGACAAGCCCTCCACCGCCTGCTGCAGCGCCTGCCCGGCCTGCTCCAGCACCCGCAGCTTCCACGCCGACGCCTCCGGGTGGAAGGCGTCGCGCATCGCCTGGCGGACCGCATCGGCCACCGCCGGCGGCGCGTCCGGGTTCCTGTGCAGCCAGTGGTCGCCGCGCAGGGCGTCGAGCAGCTCCATCACCGGCACCGTGGCGGGGTGGAGCGCGACGCCGGTGTACTCGCAGAAGCGGCACTCCTCGCGCACCGTGGTCCACAGCAGGCCGTGGCGGTGCGGTGCCGGCGCCGTGCCGTCGTGGCCGCAGGTGACCGGCGTGCGCCCGCCGCCGCTCCACCAGCGCCGCGCCCGCGCCAGGGCGGCCGGGTCGTCGGGCCCGGCGTACACGCGATCGCCGACGCCGTCCAGGCCCTGGCCGGCGTGCAGGTCGACCCAGGCCAGGCGCGCCGCATCGCGCGCGTGCTGGCGCAGCACGCGCCGCCAGTTGCGGTTGCTCCAGCTCGGCGCGGTGCCGCCGTAGAACAGCCCGTCCGGGAAGTCGTACTGGCCCTGGGTCACGGCCGCGAGGAAGTCGCGCTCGCCGTGCGAGGCGATCCAGGCCTGCACGGCCGCCTGGTTCTCCGCCGTCGGCGGCCAGTTGGCGGGCAGCAGCAGGGGGTGCAGGTGGCGGTAGGCGTCGTTGGCCGGCAGCTTCGCGCTGAAGTCGATGAAGTTGCGGTCCAGGAAGACGTTCTCGTGCGTCGTCGCGCGCAGGTGCGCGAAGCCCCACGGGTTGAGGGCATGCACGTACAGCACCGCCACGCCGCGCACGTGGACGAAGCCGCGCCAGTTGGCGTCGCGCAGCGCCGCGACCTGCACCGCGCTGCCGCTGAAGCCCTCGATGCCGTGGCAGCCGCTGGTGACGATCAGCAGGGCCTTCGCGTCGAGCGGGCCGTCGCGCACCACGTCCATCGCCAGGTCCTCGCCGCGCGGGCCGCGGAAGGGGTGCAGCCGCTGCTCCACGGGCAGGCCGGCCTCGCGCGCGGCCTGCAGGAACTTCTCGCGCGCCAGCGCGTAGGTGGAGGAGAACGCGTCGATGTCGAGGTCGATCATCGCGGCATCACGGCGTCTCAGGCGCGCGGGCGGGCGAACCAGGCCTCGGCGAGGCGGACCCAGTAGGTCGCTCCCAGCGGGATCAGGTCGTCGTTGAAGTCGTAGCTGGGGTTGTGCAGCATGCACGGGCCGCCGCCGTGCCCCATCTCGCGGTGGCTGCCGTCGCCGTTGGCGATGAAGCAGTACGCGCCGGGCTTGGCCTGCAGCATGTAGGCGAAGTCCTCGGCGCCCATGGTGGGCTCCTGGTCCAGCACGTTCTCCTCGCCGACGATGGAGGCCATCACCTCGCGGCAGAAGGCCGCCTCGGCGGCGCTGTTGACGGTGGGCGGGTAGTTGCGCTCGAACGCGAACTCGCAGGTCGCCTCGTGCGCCGCGCACACATGCTCGGCCACCTGGCGCATGCGCCGCTCGATCATGTCCAGCACCTCCAGGGTGAAGGTGCGCACCGTGCCCTGGAGCTCGCAGGAATCGGGCACGACGTTGGTGGCCTCGCCGGCGTGGATCATGGTCACCGAGATCACGCCCGCGTCGATCGGCTTCTTGTTGCGGCTGATGATGGTCTGGAAGGCCTGCACCATCTGGCAGGCGATCGGCACCGGGTCGATGCCGTTCTGCGGCATGGCCGCATGGCTGCCCTTGCCGCGGATGGTGATCTTGAACTCGTTGGACGAGGCCATCACCGGCCCCGGGCTGGCGGCGAAGGTGCCGGCCGGCATGCCGGGCCAGTTGTGCATACCGAACACGGCCTCCATGGGGAACTGCTCGAACAGGCCGTCCTGCATCATCTCGCGCGCGCCGCCGCCGCCTTCCTCTGCGGGCTGGAAGATCAGGTAGACCGTGCCGTCGAAATTGCGGTGCGCCGCCAGGTGGCGGGCCGCGCCGAGCAGCATGGCGGTGTGGCCGTCATGGCCGCAGGCATGCATCCGGCCGGCGTGCCGGCTGGCGTGGGCGAAGGTGTTGAACTCCTGGATCGGCAGGGCGTCCATGTCGGCGCGCAGGCCGATGGCGCGGTCGCTGGTGCCGGCCTTGACGATGCCCACCACGCCGGTGCGGCCGAGGCCGCGGTGCACGGGAATGCCCCACTCGGCCAGGCGCGCGGCCACGAGGTCGGCGGTGCGCACCTCCTGGAAGCACAGCTCGGGGTGGGCATGGAGGTCGCGCCGCAGGGCCGCGATCTCGGGGGCCTGGGCGACGATGGGTTCAAGAAGTTTCATGGTCAGGGTGACGAGGCCGAGTCACGAGCTGCCAGTCTACCCACACGCTGCCCCCGCGGCCATGCTGTTACTCGCGCACCCGGCCCTGGGAGTCGATCAGGCTCAACTCCACCAGCCGCGAGCCGACCCGGGCGCCGGCGAAATGCACGCGGAAGCCGCCGAGGTTCATGTCGTCCAGGCTCTCCAGCGCCTTGCGCAGCTTCGCCCGCGTGGGCTGCGGCGCGCGGCGCAATGCCTCGGCCATCGCGCGGGCGGCCAGGTAGCCTTCGAGCATGTAGACATTGGGCCGGCCCAGGCCGGCCGCGCCGGCGGACTCGTGCAGGGCGCGCACCACCGGCAGGCGGGCGTCGTCGCTGCGCGGCACCACGCGCACCACCACCACGCCCGCGCCGGCCGGGCCGAGCAGGTCGGCCAGCAGGCTCTCGCCGGTGGTGGAAAAGCCGTAGATCGGGCCGCGGAAGGCCTTGGCGCGCAGCGCCTTGATGGCCGCGGCCGCGGCGCCCGGCTCGGCGATCACCAGCACCGACTCGGGCCGCGCCGCCACCAGCTTGTCCAGCCCGCCCGCCACCGGCGCGCGCGCCACCAGGTTGGCGCCCAGCCCGGTCATGGTGCGCTCGGCCGCGTCCAGCGCCGCCAGGGCCTCGCCGTCGGCCGCATGCAGGATGCCCAGGCGCCGCGCGCCCAGCGTCTCGGCATGGCGGGTGATGGCCGCGGCCTCCTCCGAGTAGCCGGGCCGCAGCGCGTAGACATTGGGATAGAGCGCGCCGCGGAACTCGTCGGCGGCGGACAGCGGCGCGAACAGCAGCAGGTCGCTGTCCTTGAGGATGGGGTAGGCCGCCGTGACCTGGGGCGAGCCCACGTAGCCGAAGAGGGCGAGCACGCCCTGGTCCATCAGCTTCCGGGTGTGGGCGGCGGTGCGCGCCGGGTCGCCCTGGTCGTCGAGCGTGAGCAGCTCGATGCGGCGCCCCTGGATGCCGCCAGTGGCATTGAGCCGCTCCAAGAACAGCCGGGCGCCCTGGTGGTAGGGTGCGGCGATCACCGAGCCCGGCCCGGTGAGCGCCAGCGACTGGCCCAGCACGATGGCGCCGCCCTGCGCCTGCGCGAGGGGCCCGGCGAGCGTGAGCGCCGCTACCATGGCGGCGCGGGCCCAGGTGGCGATGGCGTGGCGGATGTTCATGGCGGGACCTCCCTGTCCTCGTGGTCTGGCTCGGAATGAAAACTATAGGTTGACATCATGGAATCGCCAATCGCCTCCGGGGCGCCCGCCCCTGGCGGCGCCCGGCAGGTGCTGGGCGCCTGCCCGCACGACTGCCCCGACACCTGCGCCCTGGTGACCACCGTCGCGGGCGGCGTGGCTATCAAGGTCGCGGGCAACCCGGCCCACCCCCTCACCGGCGGCGTGCTCTGCACCAAGGTCTCGCGCTACACCGAGCGCACCTACCACCCCGGCCGCGTCCTCACGCCGCTGCGCCGCGCCGGCCCCAAGGGCGCCGGCCGCTTCGAGCCGGTCTCCTGGGACGAGGCGCTGGACGACATCGCCGCCCGCCTGCGCGCCATCGCCGCGCGCGACCCGCAGGCCATCCTCCCCTACAGCTACGCCGGCACCATGGGCCTGGTGCAGGGGGAGGGCATGGCCGGGCGCTTCTTCCACCGCCTGGGCGCCTCGCTGCTCGATCGCACCATCTGCGCATCGGCCGGCGGCGAGGCCCTGCGGCACACGCTGGGCGGGCGGGTCGGCATGAAGGTGGAGCACTTCGCGCATGCGAAGCTGATCCTGATCTGGGGCAGCAACTCCATCGGCAGCAACCTGCATTTCTGGCGGCTGGCGCAGGAGGCCAAGCGCGCCGGCGCGCGGCTGGTGTGCATCGACCCGCGCCGCACCGAGACCGCCGAGAAATGCCACGAGCACCTGCAGCTGCTCCCGGGCACCGATGCCGCGCTGGCCCTCGCGCTGATGCACGAGCTGGTCGCCAACGACTGGCTGGACCACGACTACATCGCCCGCCACACCCTGGGCTGGGAGGCGCTGCGTGAGCGCGCCCTGCAATGGCCGCCCGAGCGCGCGGCGCAGGTGTGCGGCGTGCCGGCGGCGCAGATCCGCGCCCTGGCGCGCGACTACGGCACGACGAAGCCTGCCGCCATCCGCCTGAACTACGGCATGCAGCGCGTGCGCGGCGGCGGCAACGCGGTGCGCGCGGTGGCCTGCCTGCCGGCGCTGGTGGGCGCCTGGCGCGAGCCGGCCGGCGGCCTGCTGATGTCGAACAGCGACTGGTTCCCGGCGCGGCGCTCCGCGCTGCCGCGGCCGGACCTGCTCGCCGGCCGCATGCCGCGCACCATCAACATGAGCACCATCGGCGACGACCTGCTGCGCGAGTCCTCACCGGCCTTCGGCCCGAAGGTCGAGGCGGTGGTCGTCTACAACAGCAACCCGGTGGCGGTCGCGCCCGAGTCCGCCAAGGTGGCGCGCGGCTTCGCCCGCGAGGACCTGTTCACCGTGGTCCTGGAGCATTTCCTCACCGACACCGCCGACCATGCCGACTACGTGCTGCCCGCCACCACGCAGCTGGAGCACTGGGACATCCACCCCGCCTACGGCCACACCGACGTCCTGCTCAATCGGCCCGCCATCGCGCCGGTTGGCCAGAGCCTGCCGAATGCGGAGATCTTCCGGCGCCTGGCGCGCCGCATGGGGTTCGACGACCCCTGCTTCGCCGAGGACGACGAAACCCTGTGCCGCAGCGCCTTCGGCGACGCGGTGGACTTCGACCTCCTGCTGGCGCAGGGCTTCGCCCCGCTGCCCGTGCCCGACGCGCCCTTCGCCGAGGGCGGCTTCCCCACGGCCTCGGGCCGCTGCGAGTTCTTCAGCGAGCGGCTGGCGCGCGCGGGGCAGGACGGCCTGCCCGGCCACCTGCCCAATCACGAGCCCGCGGGCAGCGACCCGCGCCACCCGCTGGCCATGATCTCGCCGCCGGCGCGCAACTTCCTCAACTCCAGCTTCGCCAACCTCGAGAGCCTGCGCGACATCGAGGGCGAGCCGCTGCTGGAGATCAGCCCCGGGGACGCCGCCGCGCGCGGCATCGCCAGCGGCGACGTGGTGCGCGTCTTCAACGACCGCGGCGAGTACCGCTGCAAGGCCCGGGTCTGCGAGCGCGCGCGGCCCGGCGTGGTCAACGGCCTGGGCATCTGGTGGCGCAAGCTCGGCCTGGACGGGACCAACGTCAACGAGCTGACCAGCCAGGCGCTCACCGACATGGGCCGCGCCCCGGTGTTCTACGACTGCCTGGTCGAAGTCCGGCGGGCCTGACCCCATGCGGCGTGACCCCATGCGGTGCGCGGTCGCCTCCCTCGTTGCCGCCCTGGCCCTGTGCGGGTGTGCCGGCGGCCCCGGCGCGGGCAGCGCGGGCGGCGACCGCGAGGACCTGGGCTACTACTGGCAGGCCGCCGCCGGCCACCTGCAGATGCTGCACGCCGCGCGCCCGGTGGCCGACTGGCTGGAGGACCCGGCCACCCCCGAGCGCCTGCGCGCGCGGCTGCAGCTGGCGCAGCGCATCCGCGCCTTCGCCAGTCGCGAGCTGGCCCTCCCGGACAACGCCAGCTACCGCCGCTATGCCGACCTGCAGCGCCCCGCCGCGCTGTGGAACGTGGTTGCCGCGCCGGCGCTGTCGCTCACCCTGCGCACCTGGTGCTTCCCGGTGGCCGGCTGCGTGGGCTACCGGGGCTGGTTCGACGAGGCCGGCGCGCGGGCCGAGGCGCAGCGCCTGCGCGAGGCGGGCTGGGATGCCACGGTCTACCCCGTGCCGGCGTACTCCACCCTGGGCTGGCTGAACTGGGCCGGCGGCGACCCGCTGCTCAATACCTTCATCGGGTACGGCGAGGGCGAACTCGCCCGCCTGATCTTCCATGAGCTCGCGCACCAGGTGCTGTACGTGAAGGACGACACCGCCTTCAACGAATCCTTCGCCACCGCGGTCGAGCGCCTGGGCGTGCAGGCCTGGCTGGCGCGCGAGGCGGGGGAGGGCGCCCGCGCGGAGTACGCCGCGGCGTCGCAGCGCCGCGACGCCTTCCGCGCCCTGGTGCGGGCCACGCGGCAGCGGCTGCAGGCGATCTACGAGGCGCCGGTGACGGGGGCCGGTGGCGGTGGCGCGACCGAGGCCGGCGCGGCCCGGGCGGGCGATTCCCAGGACCGCCTCGCGCGCAAGGCGCAGGTCCTGGCCGACTTCCGCGCGCAGTACGCGGGCCTGCGCGCCGCCTGGGGCGGCGACCCCGCGCGCCTGCGCCCCACCGACCGCTGGGTCGAGGAGGCCAACAACGCCTCCTTTGGCGCACAGGCGGCGTATGACGACCTCGTCCCCGCCTTCGAGGCGCTGTTCGAGCGGGAGGGGCGCGACTGGCGCCGTTTCTTCGCGGCGGTGAAGGAGCTCGCCCGCCTGGCGCAGCCCGAGCGGCAACGCGCGCTGCAGGCGCTGGCGGGAGGTTGAGGGACGCTGAAGCCGCTGAAGCCGCTGAAGCCGCTGAAGCCGCTGAAGCCGCTGAAGCCGCTGAAGAAGCGAAGAAGCTAAGAAGCGAAGAGGCGAAGAAGCGAAGAAGCGAAGAAGCGAAGAGGCGAAGAAGCGAAGAAGCGAAGAGGCGAAGAGGCGAAGAGGCGAAGAGGCGAAGAGGCGAAGAGGCGGCGCGTGCTCCCCGCTCAATCCGCCAGCTCGAGCCGCGCGCGGTCCACGTGCAGGCGCTCGATCGCGTCCACCGGCACGGTGGCGGCGGCGGCCTCCCAGAGGCGGGCGGCCTCGTCGCGCGCGGCATCGCCCTCGAGCATCAGCAGGCCGTTGGCCGCCTCCAGCAGGCCCACCGGCGAGCGCGGGTGCAGGCGCAGCCCCTCGCGCAGCAGGCGCACCCCGGTGTCGCGGTTGGCGCCGTAGGTCATGCCCCCGATCAGCGCGCCGACCTTGTCGATCACCTCGGCGTGGAAGGTGCCCAGGGCGATGTGGGCGTCCGCATGGTGCGGGCGCAGCGCGATCGTCTTTTCCAGGCCGGCCTTCACCTTGCCCGCCAGCCCCTGGGCCAGCGCCTTGGCCACGCTGATGCCCTGGCTGTAGCGGCCCAGGGCGATGGCCTGCCAGTACCAGGCGCTGGCGTTCTCGGGCTGCTCGCGGGCCTGGCGCTCGGCCTGGGCCGCCACCTCGAGCAAGAGGTCGAGGCTGGCGCCCTCGCGGGGTTCAAGGTAGGTCGCCTGCACGGTCATGGCCTTGCTGGCCACGGTCACGCCGTCGCCGCCGGCGGCCAGGCCGGCCTCGGCCGCGGCCTCGAACTCGCCGCGGTGGCAAAGCGTCCAGGCGCGCAGCACCGCCGGGTCGCGGGGCAGGGGCTCGGCGTCGCCGGCGTGCAGCCGGTCCCACTCGCGCGCCACGCGCTCGGCGTCGAACGGAAAGTCACCCGCATGCGGGAAGGCGGTCCAGCGGCCCATCTGGCAAGTCTCCTGCGGCATTGTTGTCACTCCCGGGGCGCGTCGTACGCGCCGACCAGGCGTAGCAGGTGCTCCCGCTGCCCGGCTTCCAGATAGGGTACCAGCAGATGAAGTACATGGTGTGCGCCCCGCAACAAGGCGTATTGCGCCGCCTCGGCTTCCAGCGCCCGGCGCGGGTCGCGCACGTACTCGAAACTCAGCCACCAGGTCAGCACCACCACCATGCTGGTGGCGGTGGGGCCGGACTCGCGCGGGTCGATGCGCAGGGCGCCGTGCGCGCCCATGCCGGCGAGCATGTCGCGCACGGCCTGGGTCTTGTCCTCCAGCAGCTGTCGGAAGCCCGCCTCCAGCCGGCGGTTGCGCGAGAGCAGGTCGTTGATGTCGCGGTACAGGAAGCGCGCGCCCCACAGGCGCTCGAACAGGGTGTGCAGGAAGAACCAGGCGTCCTCGACGTCGCGCACCCCGCCGGCGGCCTGCAGCAGCCCGCGCAGGCCCTCGGCGTAGCGGTCGAACAGGGCGTTGACCAGGTCCTCCTTGGCGCGGAAGTGGTAGTGCAGGTTGCCCGCGCTGATGCCCAGTGAGTTGGCGATCACCGGCGCGGAGACATTGGGCTCGCCAAAGCGGTTGAACAGGTCCAGCGTGGCATCGAGGATGCGTTCTGCGGTGCGGCGCGGGGCTTTGGCGGCCATGCGGCCCAGTGTAGGCAGGGGCCGCCGGCCCGCGGCCAAGGTGGAACCCCTAGCCGGAAAGGCTTCAGGCGGCCGGGGCTGCCCCTGCCCTCGGCGGCTTCAGCCGGCCGTGCCGGGCGGCGGCGCCTTGCGGCGCGCGGCGGGCCGGCCCGCGGCCTTCGCGGCCCTTGCCGGGGCCGCCGCCTTTGCGGCCTTCCTGGGCGCCGCCTTCGCCGCGGCCCGCGGCGCCGCTCGGGCGGCGGCGAGCTGCTGCTCGAGCTGCGCCACCCGATCGCGCAGCGCCGCCATCTCGGCCGCCGAGGGCACGCCCAGGCGGTTCAGGGCCTGCGCCACGCGCTCCTCGAAGATGCCCTCGAGCTTGCCCCACTGGCCCTGGGCCCGCGAGGAGAGGTCGCCGGCCATGGCGGCCATGCGCTCGGTGGCCTCGGCCATCCTCTCCTCGGCCGCGGCCTGGGTCTTGCGCTGGATCGCCGCGCCCTCGCGCACCAGCGCCTCGAACACCTTGCCGCCTTCCTCCTGCGCCTTGGCAAAGGCGCCCAGGCCGGCCTGCCAGATCTGGCGGGCCGGGCCCCGGGCGCCAGGCCCTGCGTCGTCGTCGTCGCCCGGGCCGGGCTTGCTGGCTTTCGTGACCATGGTTCCTCCATCGAAATCGAACCTTCCCACTCTAGCCCCGCGGTGCCGGCATGGCGTAGGAAGGCCTGCCTAATCCGCTACAGTCCCGCGCATGATCCTCGTCACTGGCGGCGCCGGCTTCATCGGCGCGAACTTCGTCCTGGACTGGGTGGCCCACACGGGCGAGCCCGTCGTCAACCTCGACAAACTGACCTATGCGGGCAACCGCGAGAACCTCGCCGCGCTCGACGGCGATGCCCGCCACACCTTCGTGCAGGGCGACATCGGCGACGCCGCGCTGGTGGCCCAGCTCCTGGCGAAGCACCGCCCGCGCGCGGTCCTGAACTTCGCCGCCGAGTCGCATGTGGACCGCTCCATCCACGGCCCCGGCGACTTCATCCAGACCAACGTGGTCGGCACCTTCCGCCTGCTCGAGGCGGTGCGCGCCTACTTCGACGCGCTGCCGGCCGGCGAGAAGGCCGCCTTCCGCTTCCTCCACGTGTCGACCGACGAGGTCTACGGCTCCCTCGGCCCCGGCGATGCCGCCTTCACCGAGCAGCACCGCTACGAGCCGAACAGCCCCTACTCGGCGAGCAAGGCCGCCAGCGACCACCTGGTGCGCGCCTGGCACCACACCTACGGCCTGCCGGTTCTCACCACCAACTGCTCGAACAACTACGGCCCCTTCCACTTCCCCGAGAAGCTGATCCCGCTGATGATCGTCAACGCCCTGGCGGGCAAGCCCCTGCCGGTCTACGGCGACGGCCTGCAGGTGCGCGACTGGCTCTACGTGAAGGACCACTGCAGCGCCATCCGCCGCGTGCTCGAGGCCGGCCGCCTGGGCGAGACCTACAACGTCGGCGGCTGGAACGAGAAGCCCAACATCGAGATCGTGCGCACCGTCTGCGCGCTGCTCGACGCGCTGCGCCCGCGCGCCGACGGCCAGTCCTACGCCACCCAGGTGACCTACGTCACCGACCGCCCCGGCCACGACCGCCGCTACGCCATCGATGCCCGCAAGATCGAGCGCGAGCTGGGCTGGAAGCCGGCCGAGACCTTCGACACCGGCATCCGCAAGACCGTGCAGTGGTACCTGGACCACCCCGACTGGGTGGCCCGCGTGCAAAGCGGCGCCTACCGCGAGTGGGTGCAGCGCCAGTACCAGGGCATGCAAGGCGCGCAGCAGCAATGAAGGTCCTGCTTTTCGGCAAGAACGGCCAGGTCGGCTGGGAGCTGCAACGCAGCCTCGCGCCCCTGGGCGAGGTGGTGGCCCTGGGCTCGCGCGGCGAGCCGCACCCCAGTGACTTCAACGAGCCCGACCGCCTCGCCGAGACGGTGCGCCTCGTGCGGCCCGACGTCATCGTCAACGCCGCCGCCTGGACCGCGGTCGACAAGGCCGAGTCCGACGCCGAGGGCGCGCGCCGCGTCAACGCGGTCGCCCCCGGCGTGCTGGCCCGCGCCGCCGAGGCCGCCGGCGCGCTGCTGGTGCACTACTCCACCGACTACGTGTTCGACGGCAGCGGCGACGCCCCGCGCGCCGAGGGCGCCGCCACCGGCCCGCTGAACACCTACGGCCGCACCAAGCTCGAGGGCGAGCAGCTGGTCGCGCAGCACACCGCGCGCCACCTCACCTTCCGCACCAGCTGGGTCTATGCCGCGCGCGGCGGCAACTTCGCGCGCACCATGCTGCGCCTGGCCGGCGAGCGTGACCGCCTCACCGTCATCGACGACCAGTTCGGCGCGCCCACCGGGGCCGACCTGATCGCCGACGTCACCGCGCACGCGATCCGCGCCGCGCTCGCCGATCCTTCGCGTTGCGGCCTGTATCACCTGGTGTCCTCCGGTGAAACCACGTGGCACGGCTATGCCCGCCACGTGATCGGCTTCGCCCAGGCCGCGGGCGTGGCGCTCAAGGCCGGTCCCGAGGCCGTCGCGCCGGTCCCCACCAGCGCCTTCCCCACGCCGGCGCAGCGGCCGCTCAACTCGCGGCTGGACACGCGCAAGCTGCGCGAGGCCTTCGGCCTCACGCTGCCCGACTGGCGCAGCGGCGTCGACCGCATGCTGCGCGAAGTGCTCGATCGTTGAACTTCTGACGGATTGATAACTTGAAGAGCTGAGCCCCCGCCTAGTCTCCGCCCGCCTCGACTTTTCTTCCACGGTGATGAAAGACGCGACGGGCGCAGCCGGCGACGGCGGCCAGCCCCTTCCTCCTGCCCGCGGCCAGCCCGCGACCCCGCCACCGCGGGTGGCCATCCTCCTGGCCACCTGCAACGGCGCGGCGTGGCTGCCCGAGCAGCTCGACTCGATCGCGGCGCAGACCCACCCGCACTGGCGCGTCTGGGCCTCGGACGACGGCTCGCGCGACGCCACCCCCCGCATCCTCGCCCGCTACCGCGCCCGCTGGGGCCCGGCGCGCCTGGGCGCGCGGCGCGGCCCGTGCCGCGGCTTTGCCGCCAACTTCGCCGCGCTCGCCTGCGACGGCGCCATCGAGGCCGACTACTTCGCCTATTGCGACCAGGACGACATCTGGGAGCCGGACAAGCTCGCCCGCGCCCTCGCGGCCCTGCGCCCGCAGCCTGCGGCGCGGCCGGCCCTGTACTGCTCGCGCACCCGGCTGGTCGACGCGCAGGGCCGGGCCATCGGGCACTCGCCGCTGTTCTCGCGGCCGCCCGGCTTCCGCAACGCGCTGGTGCAGAACATCGGCGGCGGCAACACCATGGTCTTCAACCGCGCCGCGCGCCGCCTGCTGCAGCGCGCCGGCGAGGTCGACGTGCTCACGCACGACTGGTGGACCTACCTCGTCGTCAGCGGCTGCGGCGGCCATGTCCACTACGACCCGCAGCCCTCGCTGCGCTACCGCCAGCATGCGCACAACCAGGTCGGCATGAACGCCACCTGGCCGGCCCGCATCCGGCGCCTGGGGCTGATGCTGCGCGGGCGCTTCCGCGCCTGGAACAGCCGCAACCTCGACGCGCTCGCCGCGCTGCGCCCGCTGCTCACCGAGGAGAACCGGCGCGTGCTCGATCGCTTCGCCCTGGCCCGTGACGCCCTGCTGCCGCACCGCCTCGCGGGCCTGGTGGATGCCGGCATCTACCGCCAGACCCTGGCGGGCAACCTCGGCCTGGCCGCGGCGGCCCTGCTGAAGAAGGTGTGAGCCGCCATGGCCGACTGCCCTGACCTCGCCGACCGGCCCGGCCGCCACGATCGCCACGATCGCCACGAGGTCGCCGATGGCGCCGGTGATCCCGGCGGCCCCGGCGATCCCGGCGGCCCCGAAGTCCCTGCCTCCCCGGTGCGCGCCCTCTTCACCAGCCGGTCCTGCGCCGGCGCCTGGCAGGTGCGGGGCGAGCAGGTGGCGGCCCTGCGGGCCAACTGGCGCGCGGTCCCGCGCCCCGCCGAGGCCGACCTCGCCGCCTGCGACCTGGTGTGCGTGGTCAAGCGGCCCGACCTGCAGGTCGTCGAGCGCGCGCGCGCCCTGGGCAAGGCGGTGGTCTTCGACATCGTCGACTCCTGGGCCCAGCCGGCCGACGGCCTGCGCCACGCCGGCGTGGCCGCGGCGCGCGCGCTGTTCGCGCCGGCCTGGCGCGCCCTCGGCGCCGACGGCTACATCTTCCCCACCCAGCGCATGGCGCAGGACCTGGGCGACCTGGTGCGCCAGGGCGTGGTGATCCACCACCACCACCGCCCCGGCATCGCCCGCAACCCGGTGCGCGAGCGCGTGGCCACCGTGGGCTACGAGGGCGCGGACTACCTGGGCGAGTGGCGCGGCCGGCTGGAGGCGGCGTGCGCCGCGCGCGGCCTGCGCTTCGTCACCAACCCCGCGCGGTACACCGACCTGGACATCGTGGTCCTCGCGCGCGGCGGCGAGCACGCCAGCTTCCTGGCGCGCAGCTACAAGTCCAACATCAAGCTGGCCAACGCCTACGGCTCGGGCACGCCGGCCCTGGTCCATGCCGGCGAGCTCTCCGCGCAGGAGACCGACTGCGGCGACGTCCTGTTCTTCACCGACGCGCCCGGCTCGCTCGAGCGCCAGCTCGATCGCCTGTGCGCCAGCCACGCGCTGCGCCTGGCCATCCACCGCCGCTTCCTCGCCGCCGCCGTGCGCTTTCGCCCCGCGCGCATCGCCGGCGCCTTCGAGGCCTTCTTCCTCCACCTGCTGCGCGAACGCGCCGACCGCCATGCCGATCGCCCTGCCGGCCTCCGTGCCTGATGCCCTGGCCTCCCTCGCGCGCCGGCTGCTGCGCCGGCCACAGGCGCGAGCCGCGCCGCCCGCGCCACCGGCCCGCCCGCCCAAGGCCCGCTGGCAGCCCCCGCCCGACGACGGCCGCGTGCGGCTGAACCTCGGCTGCGGCGACAAGCTGCTGCCCGGGTACATCAACATCGACGCCGCGCCCTCGCGCAAGGGCCGGGCGCCCGACGTCGTCGCCGACCTGCGCGCGCTGGCCTTCGGCCCCGGCGTGGCCGACGAGATCCTGGCGGTGCACGTGATCGAGCACTTCCACCCCTGGGAGGCCGAGGACCTGGTGCGCCACTGGCGCGACCTCCTCAAGCCCGGCGGCCGGCTGGTGCTCGAATGCCCCAACCTCCTGGCCGCCGCCCGCGCGCTGCTCGAAGAGCCCTCTCGCGCCGCCCGCGCGCAGGGCAAGGACGGCCAGCTCGCCATGTGGCCGCTGTACGGCGACCCCGGTTGGCGCGACCCGCTCATGTGCCACCGCTGGGGCTACACCCCCGAGACCCTGGCCGACCTGCTGGCCCGCTGCGGGCTGCGCCACGTGCGCCAGGAGCCGGCCGTCTTCAAGCAGCGCGAGCCGCGCGACATGCGCGTGGCGGGAGAAAAGTGATGCGCCTTCGCCACCTGCGCGACGCCTTCGCCGGCCAGGAGATCTACATCGTCGGCAGCGGCCCGACGGCCGAGGTCTTCCCGATGGACTTCCTGGCCGACAAGGTCTGCCTGTCCCTCAACGACAGCTACAAGATCCATCCTGCCGTCACCCCCGTGGCGCTGATGCACCACGCCACCTACAGCCGCGAGGGCAACACGCCCCAGGCGCCGCTGCACCCGCACTTCGCGGGCATCCGCTACCCGGTGGTCAAGGGCACGGGCCGCACCCGCGCCGAGGCGGTGGACTGGGAGCACCCGTACTTCTACTTCTACGACTGGCACCACGACATCGCCCGCATCCACGAGCTGACCAAGGACACCGACCACCTGTACTACACCCCCGAGGGCTGCTCGCTGCATGCGGCGCTGCAGCTGGCGTGGATCCTGGGCGCGCGCACCGTCTACACCATCGGCTGCGACAGCGCGATGCTCGCCGGCCGCCACTACGCCCGTTACGACAAGAACGGCTTCCGCGACGACGAGGTCCTCAAGCGCGGCCAGGCGCGCAACTACGACAGCTACGCGCGCGGCACCCTGATCGTGCAGGACTTCCTGCGACGCAAGGGCGTGCGCGTGCTCGGTCTCTCGCCCATCGTCGGCTACCACCGCGTCGACTGGCAGCACGCGGTGCTGCGCGGCGACGTCGCCCTCGACAGCCTGCTGGAGGCCCTGCCATGACCCTCGCCGTCTACGTGGGCACCGAGGACGACCAGCTGGTCGCCCAGAAGGTCCTCGCGTACTCCATCCACAAGCACGCGCGCCGCCCGGTGCGCGTGGTGCCGGTCAAGCAGCAGCAGGCGCGGGTGGGCGGCACCCAGTTCGGCTTCGTGCGCTTCCTCGTGCCCGGCCTGCAGGGATACGCGGGCCGCGCCATCTACCTCGACGCCGACCAGCTCGTCTTCGCCGACATCCACGAGCTCGCCGCGCAGCTCGAGGGCCCGCACAGCCTCGCGCTGGTGAACGCCCCGCACGGCCACTTCGGCGGCAAGCCGGTGGGCCCGGGCAACCAGACCAGCGTCATGGTCCTGGACTGCGACCGCCTGCGGGACTGGGACCCGCAGCGGCTGTTCGACGGCGTCGTTCCCAACCGCGCCACGCCCGGCCCGGGCCAGGTCCGCTACCGCGATTTCATGTGCCTGTCCTGGTTCGACCCCGCGCGCATCCAGCCGCTGGACCCGCGCTGGAACCACTTCAACGTGGTCGAGCCCGACACCCGGCTCGTGCACTTCAGCCACGTGCGCTCGCAGCCCTGGCGCAACCCGGCGCATGCGCTCACGCCGCTGTGGACCCGCTGGCTGCGCGAGGCGGTGCGCGCCGGCGCCGTGCCGCGCCGCGAGCTGCTGCGCGAGGTCTGGCGCGGCGCGGTGCACCGCCGCTTCCTGGCCTGCCTGGTGTAGCCATGGCGACCTGGCGTGTCTTCCTCGACGACGCGGGCGAATGCGCCACGCAGCGCGCCGTGCTCGCGGCGCTGGCGGCGGGCCTCGCCCGGCGCGAAGGCGTGCAGGTGCGCCTGACGAGCGCCGAGCCGCCCGCGCGCCGCTGGGCCGACGTGCCGCCCGCGGCCTCGCGCCGCCTCGCGGTGCGCCTGGAGGCGCTCGAGCCGCTGGCCGGCACGCGCACGCTGTTCCTGCCCGGGCACCTGGTGCCCGGCGCCGCGTCCGCACTGGTCGCGCCGCAGGACCCGGTGGCGTGGGGCGCGCTGTCCCGGCCCCTCGCGGCCGACGACTTCATCGACGTCGGCGGGCTGGAGCTGTTCGCCGCCGACAACGCCTCGCACGAGGCGCGGGCCCTGCAGGTCCTGGCCAGCCTGCGCGGCGACTACGAGAGCCTCAGCCGCCACGCCGGCTTCACTGCCACCCCGCTGCCCGCCTGGCTCGCGGTCCCCGCGCTGCGCACCGCGGCGCCGTTCACGCAGCGGCCCTGGTACGCCGCGCAGGCGCCGGCCCGGGCGGCCTGGCTCGCGGCGCTGGCGGGGGTGCTCGCCGAGGGCCGCCTCACGCTGGCCCAGGTGGAGGACGACGCCCGCCACGGGCGCGTGCGCCCCTCGCTGCCGCAGGACGCGCGCCGCCTGCTTGCCGGCGAGCCCGCCGCCGGCCTGCCGCTGCCGGACCTCACGCTCGACGCGCTCTTCGTCGTGCCCGCCTGCCGCGTGCCGCCTCAGCGCCTGGCGCTGCTGCAGGCGCTCCCGCGCCGGGCCGCCGCGGCCGGCGCCCTGCT
>NZ_JBQWTS010000009.1:0-228566 GCF_052600055.1 Ramlibacter sp. MAHUQ-53 | reverse complement strand
CCGGCGCGGGCCGGGCGGCGGTGGCCGCGGCGGGCGCCGCCTGCGCCGGGGTGCCGGGCGCCGGCGTGGCCGTCGCGGTGTTCGCGGGCGTGGCGGGCGCGGGCGCCGCCTGCTGGCGCTGGGTCACGTTGCTCGATTGCTTGCCGATCGAGGTGCCGCCCCCCAGGCGTTTGGCGGCGTTCGCATCCAGCGTGGCGAGGGCCAGGCAGCATGCCAGGATGGCCGTCAGGGTCTTCATGAGTCTCCGTCCTTCTTCTTCACTCGATACCGGTCACTGCGTGCGTGCCTGTCAGCACTTGATGCCGACATGGAGGGCGACCACCCCGCCAGTCAGGTTGTGATAGTCCACGTGGCCGAAGCCGCATTCCTGCATCAGGGACTTGAGCGTGTCCTGGTCCGGGTGCATGCGGATGGATTCCGCCAGGTAGCGGTAGCTGTCGGCGTCGCCGGCCACCATCTGGCCCATGCGCGGGAGCACCTTGAACGAATACCAGTCGTAGACCTTCTCCAGCGGCTTGGCCACCCGGGAAAACTCCAGCACCAGCAGTTTGCCGCCCGGACGCAACACCCGGCACATCTCGCGCAGGGCCTGGTCCTTGTGGGTCATGTTGCGCAGGCCGAAGGCCACGCTCACGCGGTCGAAGGAGGCGTCCGCGAAGGGCAGCTTCTCGGCGTCGCACACGAAGGTGGGCAGCACCAGGCCGGCGTCGACCAGGCGGTCGCGGCCGGTGCGCAGCATCGTCTCGTTGATGTCGGTGTGCACCACCCGGCCCGTGGGGCCGACCTTGCGGGCGAAGGCCATGGAGAGGTCACCGGTGCCGCCGGCGATGTCCAGCACCTGGTGGCCGGGTCGCAGGTCGGCCACCGTGACGGTGAAGGCCTTCCACAGGCGATGCAGGCCGGCCGACATCAGGTCGTTCATCACGTCGTAGCGCGACGCGACGGAGTCGAACACGCCGCGCACGCGGCGCGCCTTGTCTCGCTCGTCGACCTGCTGGAAGCCGAAATGGGTGGTGCTCATGGTCAGGAATCTAAGGGGATTGGATCGCGCGGGGCTGACAGCCCTGCCGTGGGATCAGGAATTCGCCCGGTCAGTGGCCGCAGGACTTGCCCGCCGCCTGCGGCATCGGGTCGTCCCGCGAGCGGCCGGACTGCTGCAGGCGCTGCGCGTACTCCTGCCACAGCCGCTCCTGCTGCGAACCCAGGAAGTAAAGGTAGTCCCAGGTGAAGATGCCGCTGTCATGGCCGTCCGAGAAGGCAGGCTGCACCGCGTAGTTGCCGACCGGCTCGAGGCCGACCAGGGTGACCTCGCGCTTGCCGGTCTGCAGCACCTCCTGCCCCGGGCCGTGGCCCTGGACCTCGGCCGAGGGCGAGTACACCCGCATCAGCTCGAAGGGGATGCGGAAGTCCGCGCCGTCGGAGAAGGCGATCGCCAGCACGCGCGAGGCGCCGTGCACGGTGAGGGAGACGGGCGTGGGGGTATCGGGGGTGAGTCCGGCCATGGGGTGTCAGCGGGAGGCGCCGGGGGCGAGGCGCTGGCGCAGCGCGTCCTCCAGCGCGGGCAGGCGCGCGGCGACTTCGGCGAGGCGCGCGGCCGGGGCGGCCTGGCGCGGCGCGGCCCAGACCGGCGCGGGGAAGTGGGAGTCCCAGTCGTACCGGGCGATCAGGTGCCAGTGCAGGTGCGGCACCATGTTGCCCAGGGCGGCGAGGTTGATCTTGGCGGGGCGCAGGTGCTCGCGCAGGGCCTGCTCGATCGCGGCCACCGCCTCCATGCAGTGCGCCCGGTCGGCGGCCGGCAGGTCGGAGAACTCGGCGACATGGTCGTTCCAGACCAGGCGGTAGAAGCCGGGGAAGCCGGCCTCGTCCGCATGGATCACGCGGAAGCGGCCGGCCCGCAGCACCAGGCGGCCGCCTTCACCCTCGCACAGGGGGCAGGCGGCGGCCATCAGACGAGGACGCGCTCGATGCCGCCCTGGTTGGCGGCCTGCACGTACTGCGGCATCCAGTCGGCCCCCAGGAGCTGGTTGGCCATCTCGATGACGATGTAATCGGCCTCCAGCAGGCCGTTGTCCAGGTCGTTGCCGTAACGCGACAGGCCCTGCAGGCAGCTCGGGCAGCTGGTGAGGACCTTCACGTTGCCCTGGGCCGGCATGCCGGCCATGGAGCGCAGCGCGTCGGCCTCCTTGCGAAGCTGTTCCTCCTTGCGGAAGCGGACCTGCGTGGAAATGTCCGGCCGGTTCACGGCCAGGGTGCCCGACTCGCCGCAGCAGCGCTCGGTCTTGAGCACCTGGTCGCCCACCAGCGCCTTGACGGTCTTCATCGGGTCCTGCTGCTTCATCGGCGTGTGGCAGGGGTCGTGATAGAGGTAGGCGCCCTGGCCATCGAGCTTGTAGCCCTTCTCCATCAGGAATTCGTGGATGTCGACGATGCGGCAGCCGGGGAAGATCTTGTCGAACTCGTAGCCCTGGAGCTGGTCGTAGCAGGTGCCGCAGGACACCACCACCGTCTTGATGTCCAGGTAGTTCAGCGTGTTGGCCACGCGGTGGAACAGCACCCGGTTGTCAGTGATGATCTTCTCGGCCTTGTCGAACTGGCCCGAGCCGCGCTGCGGGTAGCCGCAGCACAGGTAGCCCGGGGGCAGCACGGTCTGCACGCCGGCGTGCCATAGCATGGCCTGCGTGGCCAGGCCCACCTGTGAAAACAGGCGCTCGGAGCCGCAGCCGGGGAAGTAGAACACCGCCTCGGATTCGGTCGTGGTCGCCTTCGGGTCGCGGATGATCGGGACGTAGTTCTTGTCCTCGATGTCCAGGAGCGCGCGCGCCGTCTTCTTCGGCAACCCGCCCGGCAGCTTCTTGTTGATGAAGTGGATCACCTGCTCCTTCACCGGAGGGGTGCCGTGCGTGGCGGGCGGCCTGGCCGCCTGCTTGCGACCGAAGCCGCGCAGCAGGTCGGCGGCGAAGCGCTGCGCCTTGTAGCCCACGTCGACGATGGCGGTGCGGGCCAGCTTGATCGTCTCGGGGTTGGTGGCGTTCAGCATCAGGGCGGCCGCGGCGCCACCGGGTCGGAACGACTTCTTCCCCATCTTGCGCAACAGGTTGCGCATGTTCATCGACACGTCGCCGAAGTCGATCTTCACCGGGCACGGCGTCAGGCACTTGTGGCAGACCGTGCAATGGTCGGCCACGTCCTCGAACTCCTCCCAGTGCTTGATCGACACGCCACGGCGTGTCTGCTCCTCGTACAGGAAGGCCTCCACCAGCAGGGAAGTGGCCAGGATCTTGTTGCGGGGGCTATAGAGCAGGTTGGCGCGCGGCACGTGGGTGGCGCACACCGGCTTGCACTTGCCGCAGCGCAGGCAGTCCTTGACGCTGTCGGCGATGGCGCCGATGTCCGACTGCTGCATGATCAGCGATTCGTGCCCCATCAGGCCGAAGCTGGGCGTGTAGGCATGCGACAGGTCGGCCTGCAGCGTCACGCCCACCGGCGTGGTGATCTGCGTGTCGCGCAGCAGCTTGCCGCGGTTGAAGCGGCCCTCGGGGTCGACGCGGCGCTTGTACTCGGCGAAGGGGGCGATTTCCTCGTCGGTCAGGAACTCGAGCTTGGTGATGCCGATGCCGTGCTCGCCCGAGATCACGCCGTCCAGCGAGCGGGCCAGCACCATGATGCGCTTCACCGCCTCGTGCGCAGCCTGCAGCATCTCGTAGTCGTCGCTGTTGACGGGGATGTTGGTGTGCACGTTGCCGTCACCGGCGTGCATGTGCAGCGCCACCCACACCCGGCCCTTGAGCACGCGCTGGTGGATGGCATTCACCTCCTCCAGGATCGGGCGGAACGCCAGGCCGTTGAACACCTGCTGCAGCGGCGCGCGGACCTGGGTCTTCCAGCTGGCGCGCAGGCTGTGGTCCTGCAGCTGCGGGAACAGGGTGTCGACGCCGTCGAGCCAGCCTTGCCACAGCGCGCGCACCTTCTGCAGCAGCGCCACGGCCTCGCCCACGCGGCCCTCGAGCAGTTCGGCGGCCGGGATCTCGCTGGCGTCGTCGCTCTTGCCCAGGGGCAGGTTGCCGCGCTCGAAGAAGGCCTGGAGCTCGTCGACCAGCTTGAGCTTGTTGCGCAGGCTCAGCTCGATGTTGATCCGCTCGATGCCGTCGGTGTATTCGGCCATGCGAGGCAGCGGGATCACCACGTCTTCGTTGATCTTGAAGGCGTTGGTGTGCTTGCTGATGGCGGCGGTGCGCTTGCGGTCCAGCCAGAACTTCTTGCGCGCCTCGGGGCTGATGGCGATGAAGCCCTCGCCGCTGCGCGAGTTGGCCATGCGCACCACCTCGGAGGTGGCGCGGGCCACGGCGTCGGCGTCATCCCCCACGATGTCCCCGATCAGGACCATCTTGGGCAGCACGGCGCGCTTGGACTTGGTGGTGTAGCCCACCGCCTTGAGGTAACGGTCGTCGAGGTGCTCCAGGCCGGCCAGCAGCGTGCCGCTGCGTTTCTGCTCGGCGAACATGAAGTCCTTGATCTCGACGATGCTGGGGACCGCGTCCTTGGCGTTGCCGAAGAACTCGAGGCAGACCGTGCGGGTATGGGCCGGCATGCGGTGCACCACCCAGCGGGCGCTGGTGATCAGGCCGTCGCAGCCCTCCTTCTGCACGCCGGGCAGGCCGGAGAGGAACTTGTCGGTCACGTCCTTGCCCAGGCCCTCCTTGCGGAAGGTCTTGCCCGGGATCACCAGGGTCTCGGTGCGCGCGGGCTTGCTCCAATCGATCTTCTTCGCGTCGCCCGGGAAGTAGCGCAGCTCGAAGGTCGCGACCTCGGCGTCGTGGATCTTGCCAAGGTTGTGGTCCATGCGAACCACCTCGAGCCACTCGGCCTGGGGCGTGACCATGCGCCAGGAGACCAGGTTGTCCAGGGCCGTGCCCCAGAGCACGGCCTTCTTGCCGCCGGCGTTCATGGCGACGTTGCCGCCCACGCACGAGGCCTCGGCGGAGGTCGGGTCCACCGCGAACACGAAGCCGGCGCGCTCGGCGGCGTCGGCCACGCGCTGCGTGACCACGCCGGCCTCGGTCCACACGGTGGGCACGGGCTGGGCATGGCCGGGGATGGCGACATGCTCGACCTCGGTCATCGCCTCGAGCTTCTCGGTGTTGATCACCGCGCTCTTCCAGGTCAGCGGGATCGCGCCGCCGGTGTAGCCGGTGCCGCCTCCGCGCGGGATGATGGTCAGGCCCAGCTCGAAGCAGCCCTTGACCAGGGCGGCCATCTCGGCCTCGGTGTCGGGGGTGAGCACCACGAAGGGGTACTCGACGCGCCAGTCGGTCGCATCGGTCACGTGGGAAACGCGCGAAAGACCGTCGAACTTGATGTTGTCGCGGGCGGTCAGGCGGCCCAGCACGCGCTGGGCGCGACGGCGCAGGCCGTCGACCTCGTCGAAGCCGCGGCCGAAGGCCTCGACCGCGCGGCGCGCGGACTCGAGCAGTTCGCCCACCAGGGCGTCGCGCGACGCGTCATGGTCCGGCGTGCGGCGCTTCTCGACTTCGCCCAGGCGGTGGTGGAGCGCGTCGACCAGCAGGCGGCGGCGCTGCGGGTTGTCCAGCAGGTCGTCCTGCAGGTAGGGGTTGCGCTGGACCACCCAGATGTCACCCAGCACCTCGTACAGCATGCGGGCGGAGCGGCCGGTGTGGCGCTCCCGGCGCAGCTGGGACAGTACCTCCCACGCACGCTCGCCGAGCAGGCGAATGACGATCTCCCGGTCGGAGAACGAGGTGTAGTTGTACGGAATCTCGCGCAGGCGAGGGGCCTGCTCGTCGGAGGCGGCCAGGAGGTGATTGAGCGTGGTCGGTGCGTTCATCGCATGCGGACAAATCAGCCGAAAGGATGCAGGACCGGCTGACAGGGGATCTTACCCGAGGGAGCCAGCCCTTCCTGCCCGAGGGACAAGGCGGCTTGCGGGCCGCGCGGCCCGGCAGAACAATGGCGCCAGGCCCGCGCCGCGAGTCCGCATGAAATCCTGGCCCTACCCCCTCTGGATCGCCCACCGAGGCGCCGGCCGCCTCGCGCCGGAAAACACCCTGCCCGCTTTCGACACCGGGCTCGCGCACGGCTTTCGGATGTTCGAGTGCGACGTCAAACTTTCTTCCGACGGCGTCGCCTTCCTGCTCCATGACGACACGCTCGATCGCACCACCAGCGGGCGGGGTCCGGCCGGCGCGCTGGACTGGGCGGCGCTGTCGGCGCTCGACGCCGGCGCCTGGCACTCCCCCGCCTTCGCCGGCACCGGCCTGCCGACACTGTCGGCCCTGGCCCGCTGGTGCATCGCGAATGACGCCCTGGTCAACCTCGAGATCAAGCCCTGCCCGGGCACGGCCGCCGCAACCGGCGAGGCGGTGGCCCGCGAGGCCCGGGCCCTGTGGGCGGACGCGGAGGTTCCGCCGCTGCTCACCTCCTTCGACGCCGAGGCGCTCGAGGCCGCGCGCACCGCCGCCCCCGGACTGCCCCGCGGGCTGCTGCTGGAGGCGCTGGCCCCGGGCTGGCTCCATGCGGCCCGGGACCTGGGCTGCGTCGCCGTGGTCGCCCACCACCCGCTGTGGACACCCGCCATGGCCGCCGACGTCCACGCCGCCGGCCTGCGCTGCCTGGCCTACACCGTGAATGACGCCGCCGAGGCCGCCCGCCTGCTGGAGATGCGGCTCGACGGGCTCATCACCGACCGGGTCGACCTGTTCGACACCGACTGGGTGCAGCGCCGGGCCGCCCCAGCCGAATAAAATCAGCCCCGACCAGACACCGACGGCATCCCCGGATGCCGTCTTTTCTTTTTGACGAAGACCATGAGCGACATCCCGCAGCAACCCGGCCTTTCCAGCCTGTCCAAGTCCTTCGAGCCGGCCGCCCTCGAGGCGCACTGGGGCCCGTTGTGGGAGCAGCGCGGCTACGGCCGGGCCGGCTTCCGCGGCACGGGTGCGGCCGACACCGGCGCCCCCTCGTTCGCCATCCAGCTGCCGCCGCCGAACGTGACCGGCACGCTGCACATGGGCCATGCGTTCAACCAGACCATCATGGACAGCCTCACGCGGTACCACCGCATGAAGGGCTTCAACACGGCCTGGATCCCCGGCACCGACCACGCCGGCATCGCCACGCAGATCGTGGTGGAGCGCCAGCTGCAGCAGCAGGGCGTGAGCCGCCACGACCTGGGCCGCAAGAACTTCGTGGCCAAGGTGTGGGAGTGGAAGGAGCAGTCCGGCAACACCATCACCACCCAGATGCGCCGCATGGGCGACACGGTGGACTGGTCACGCGAGTACTTCACGATGGACGACAAGCTCTCGCGCATCGTGACCGAGACCTTCGTCCAGCTCTATGAGCAGGGCCTCATCTACCGCGGCAAGCGCCTCGTCAACTGGGATCCGGAGCTCAAGACCGCCGTGTCCGACCTCGAGGTCGAAAGCGAGGAGGAAGACGGCTCCCTCTGGCACATCAGCTATCCCCTGGCCAGCGGCCAGGGCGCGCTGACCGTGGCCACCACCCGTCCTGAGACCATGCTGGGCGACGTGGCCGTCATGGTCCACCCCGAAGACGAGCGCTACCAGCACCTGATCGGCCAGCAGGTCACCCTGCCCCTGTGCGACCGCACCATCCCGGTCATCGCCGACGAGTACGTGGACCGCGAGTTCGGCACCGGCGTGGTCAAGGTCACCCCGGCGCACGACACCAACGACTACGCCGTCGGCCAGCGCCAGGGCCTGCCGATGATCAACGTGCTCACGCTCGACGCCAAGATCAACGAGAACGGCCCCGCCAAATACCAGGGCCTGGACCGCTTCGCGGCGCGCAAGCAGATCGTCGCCGACCTGGAGGCCCTGGGCCTGCTGGTCGAGGTCAAGAAGCACAAGCTGATGGTCCCGCGCTGCGCCCGCACCGGGCAGATCGTCGAGCCCATGCTCACGGACCAGTGGTTCGTCGCCATGAGCAAGGTCAGCGACAAGGACCCCACCGGCAAGTCCATCGCCCAGAAGGCCATCGACGCGGTCGAATCTGGCCAGGTCCGCTTCGTGCCCGAGAACTGGGTCAACACCTACAACCAGTGGATGAACAACATCCAGGACTGGTGCATTTCGCGCCAGCTGTGGTGGGGCCACCAGATCCCGGCCTGGTACGACGAGGACGGCAAGGTCTACGTCGCCCGCGATGAGGCCGAGGCCCAGGCCCAGGCGCCCGGCAAGACGCTGCGCCGAGACGAGGACGTGCTCGACACCTGGTACTCCTCGGCCCTGGTTCCCTTCTCCACCCTCGGCTGGCCGGAGAAGACGCAGGACATGGACCTGTACCTGCCGTCCACCGTGCTGGTCACGGGCTACGACATCATCTTCTTCTGGGTCGCCCGGATGATCATGATGACGACGCACTTCACCGGCCGGGTGCCGTTCCGTCACGTCTACATCCACGGCCTGGTGCGCGACGCGCAGGGCAAGAAGATGTCCAAGTCCGAGGGCAACGTGCTCGACCCGGTGGACCTGATCGACGGCATCTCGCTGGCCCCGCTCCTGGACAAGCGCACCACCGGCCTGCGCAAGCCCGAGACCGCGCCGCAGGTGCGCAAGCTCACCGAGAAGGAATTCCCCGAGGGCATCCCGGCCTACGGCGCCGATGCCCTGCGCTTCACCTTTGCCTCGCTCGCCTCGCTGGGCCGCAGCATCAACTTCGACTCCAAGCGCTGCGAGGGCTACCGCAACTTCTGCAACAAGCTCTGGAACGCCACCCGCTTCGTCCTCATGAACTGCGAGGGCCAGGACCTGGCCGAGGAAGGCGCGACCCGGACCGCCGCGGACCGCTGGATCGTCTCGCTGCTGCAGCAGGTCGAGGCCGAGGTCGCCAAGGGCTTCGACGAGTACCGCCTGGACAATGTCGCCAACGCCATCTACCAGTTCGTCTGGGACGAGTACTGCGACTGGTACCTGGAGATCGCCAAGGTCCAGATCCAGACCGGTGACGATGCCCAGAAGCGCGGCACCCGCCGCACCCTGATCCGCGTGCTCGAAGCGATCCTGCGCCTGGCCCACCCGGTCATCCCCTTCATCACCGAGTCGCTGTGGCAGGTGGTCGCCCCCGTGGCCGGCAAGGGCGGCGACTCCGTCGCCGTCGCACCCTACCCGCAGTCGCAGCCCGAGTTCATCGACGCCGCCGCCATCGCCTGGATGGGACGCCTCAAGCAGGTCGTCGATGCCTGCCGCAACCTGCGCGGCGAGATGAATGTCTCGCCCTCCACCCGCCTGCCGCTGTACGCCGTCGGCGACGCCGCCTTCCTGCGCGAGGCCGCCCCGGTGCTGCAGGCCCTGGCCAAGCTCAGCGAGGTCAAGGTCTTCGACGACGAGGCCGCCTGGGCCGCGGCCGCCCAGGCTGCGCCGGTGGCCGTGGTGGGCGATGCCCGCCTGTGCCTGTTCATGGAGATCGACGTCGCCGCCGAGAAGGCCCGCCTGGCCAAGGAAGCCGCCCGCCTCGAGGGCGAGCTGGCCAAGGCGAACGGCAAGCTCGCCAACGAGTCCTTCGTCGCCAAGGCGCCGCCCGCGGTCATCGAGCAGGAGCGCCTGCGCATCGCCCAGTTCAGCGCCACGCTGGCCCGGGTGCGCGAGCAACTGCAGCGCCTGGGTGCCTGAAGCCGGGGCCGGCTGGATGCCGCGGCATCCGGCCGTTAAGATGACCCGCGGCAGGTGTCCCCGTCCGACAGCAGCTCGCGCCTGAGGCAGACGCCCCCGGCCGGCTCCGGCCGGGACATTCAGGCGAACCCACCGATCCCCACGAACGCAGTCGATGAAGCCCTCCAGCACGCTCCAGAAGGCCGTCTTTCCCGTCGCCGGGCTCGGCACGCGTTTCCTGCCGGCCACCAAGGCCCAGCCCAAGGAAATGCTGCCCATCGTCGACAAGCCCCTGATCCAGTACGCCGTGGAAGAGGCCTACGAGGCGGGCATCCGGCACATGGTTTTCGTCACCGGCCGCAGCAAGCGCGCCATCGAGGACCATTTCGACACCGCCTACGAACTCGAGACCGAACTCGAAGCCGCCGGCAAGGACCAGCTTCTGGAGCTCGTGCGCTCCATCAAGCCCGAGGACATGGACTGCTCCTATGTGCGCCAGTCCCGCATGCTCGGCCTCGGACACGCCGTCCTGTGCGCGCAGCCCCTGGTGGGCAACGAACCCTTCGCCGTCCTCCTGGCGGACGACCTCATGATCGGGCCCGAGGGCGGCCGCGGCGTGCTCTCGCAGATGGCACAGAAGTTCAGGGAAGTCGGGACCTCGCTCCTGGCCGTCCAGGAAGTTCCGCTGGCGCATGTGCGCCGCTACGGCATCGCGGCCGGCGAGCCGGCTGGCGACGGCCTGCTGCGCGTGCGGCGCCTCGTGGAGAAGCCGCTCCCCGAGGACGCGCCGTCACGCCTGGGCGTGGCCGGCCGCTACATCCTCACGCCGGCCGTGTTCGACCACATCCGCCAGCAACCGAAGGGGGCCGGGGGCGAAATCCAGCTCACCGACGGCATCGCCCGCCTCATCGACACGGAGGGCGTCCATGCCTTCCAGTACCAAGGCAAGCGCTACGACTGCGGCAGCAAGCAGGGCTTCCTCGAAGCCACCGTGGAACTGGCGCTCAAGCACCCCGAGGTGGGGCAGGAATTCAGGCAGTACCTGAGAAGCCAGATCTGCTGAGGCCTGGCCAGGCCATCCGCCTCAGCGGCGGCGCAGCACGTGGATGTATTCGCTGCCGAACGTGCTCTGTTCGACCAGCTCATTGCCGGTCTGGCGGGCAAAGGCCTGGAAGTCCCGGACGGACCCGGCGTCGGTCGCCACCACCTTCAGCAGCTGGCCGGACTCGATCTCGGCGAGCGCCTTCTTCGCCTTGAGAATGGGCAGGGGGCAGTTCAGTCCGCGGGTGTCGATTTCCTTGGCGATGTCCATGGGTGCATCCTTAAGCTGTATCGATTCTAGGCGCTGGCCGGCGGCTCGAGGAAACGCGGCTCGATCCCCCGGCGTCGAAGCCAGTCCGCCAGCGCCAGCCCGGTGCCGGCACGCCAGCAGCGGACCTCGTCGAGCGCGAACCGTCGCCAGTCCACCAGTTCCGGCGACAGGCGCACCTCGCCATGGGCCACGGCGTGGAAGGCAATGATGACTTGGTTCATGCGCTGGAAGTCATACACGCCGATCAGGCTCAGCGCGCTCACCTCGAGCTGCGTTTCCTCCCGGATTTCACGCACGATGCCCGCTTCCGCGGTCTCGCCGGCCTCCATGAAGCCGGTGATCAGCGCATAAGTCTTGCCGGGCCAGGCCGCGTTGCGGGCCAGCAGCACGCCGCCTTCGTACTCGATCACCGCCGCCAGCACCGGCGTCGGGTTGTTCCAATGGGTCCAGCCACAGGCCGGGCAACGCAAACGCTCGCGCGGCCCGCCGTCCTCCTGCGCGGTGATAGGCGCCAGCCGGGCGGCGCACATCAGGCAGAAGCAGGGCGTCGCCGGGGTCATCGCACGTCAGGCGGGGAACACGCCGGTGGACAGGTACCGGTCCCCCCGGTCGCAGACGACGAAGACGATCGTCGCGTTCTCGACCTTCCGGGAGATCTCCTGCGCCACCCACAGGGCGCCAGCCGCCGAGATACCGGCGAAGATGCCCTCCTCGCGGGCCAGGCGGCGGCACATGTCCTCGGCATCGTCCTGGGACACGTACACCAGCTCGTCGACGGTGCTCGGGTCGTAGATCCGCGGCAGGTACTCCTGCGGCCACTTTCGAATGCCGGGGATGCGCGAACCTTCGCTGGGCTGCGCCCCGATGATCCGGATCGCGGGGTTCTTCTCCTTGAGGAAACGCGACACGCCGGTGATGGTTCCGGTCGTTCCCATCGCGCTCACGAAGTGGGTGATGCGGCCCCCGGTCTGTTCCCAGATCTCCGGGCCGGTGGTTTCGTAGTGGATACGCGGGTTGTCGGCGTTGGCGAACTGGTCCAGCACGCGCCCCTTGCCTTCGCGCTGCATGTTCTCGGCCAGGTCGCGGGCGTACTCCATGCCGCCGCTCTTGGGCGTGAGCACGAGCTCGGCGCCGAAGGCCTTCATGGTCTGGGCCCGCTCGATCGACAGGTCCTCCGGCATGATCAGCACCATCCGGTAGCCCTTGATGGCGGCGGCCATGGCGAGGGCGATGCCGGTATTGCCCGAGGTGGCCTCGATCAGGGTATCGCCGGGCTTGATGTCGCCGCGCTCCTCGGCGCGGCGGATCATCGACAGTGCCGGCCGGTCCTTCACCGACCCTGCGGGGTTGTTGCCTTCGAGCTTGCCCAGCACCACGTTGCCCCGCCGCTGGTTCTCCTGCGCGCCGATGCGCTGCAACGCCACCAGCGGCGTCTTGCCGATGGCGTCTTCGATGGTCGGGTACTTCATGCGTGTCACTGTGCCATAATTTTCGACCGCTCCTTCGAGCCTGGCCCGAGTGGTGAAATTGGTAGACGCAGGGGACTCAAAATCCCCCGCCGCAAGGCGTGCCGGTTCGATTCCGGCCTCGGGCACCACGCGATGTACCGCCCTTCCCGGGCGGAACCTTCCTCCGGACATGGTCACGAACTGGCACTGCCGCATTCGCGGCTAGAGTCATTCCAAAATGAACCTCATGTCCATCGCCAAGCCTCTTCCCGCAGCCGGCGGCGCCGAGCTGACCTTGAACACCTTCCGCGAAGTCGCGCGCGAGTGCCCGCCCGGCGCCGTGCTCACGGTGGAAGGCAACCAGCTGACCGTGCTGGGCAAAGGCAGCCTGAGCGGACGCGATGTCGCCATGGTCGGCCCCACCCTGGCGATCCGATCCTTCCGTGCGGTGATCAGCGAAGAAATCAGTCCGTTCGCCAGCCAGACGATCACCTCGCGGCACGGCCTGGCGGATGCCTCCAGCCGCCTCGAAGGGCACGCGGTCGAAGCACTGGTCGCCGAGGCCCAGGCCATACAGCAGCAACGGGACCTGGAGTTGGTGATGCTGGGCGTGGCCGATGCGGACCGGTTCAGGGCGCTCGGCAAACGCCCAACCGACTGACCGACCAGTCAGTCACAGGAAGATAATAAAAAACGTACTACTTTGTTTGACTAATTAAGAACTCTAGGGCATCTTTACTACTCGTCTGTAGTGCCTTGGAGTTGCTGTGATTACCCATCCCACCCAAGCCGAAGCCCGGAGCACCCCCTCCGCAGCCTCCGCGGTTCCCGCCCCTCGCGGCCAGCTCCTGGCGCCGGCGGACGAAGCCCTCTTCCGCAAGCTCGTTCATGACCACAGGCAGCGCCTGTACCGGTTTGTGGTCAAGCACATCGGCTGGGGCACCGATGCCGAAGACATCACCCAGCAAGCATTCGTCGAGGCGGCACACAGCTACTCCACATTCAAGGGTGAGTCTGAGTTGTCCACCTGGCTCTACGGCATTGCCATGAACCTGGTGCGCAACTACCTGTCACGCTCCCCCCACCGTCGCTATGTCTTCGAGGACGACGAAGTTCTCAATGAAACCTCCAGCAACCGGCCAGACCCGTCCGAGCAGCTGGCTCAGACTCAATCCGTCAAGGCCCTGCAGAAGGCCCTCGAGGAACTCCCGTCGGAAATGCGAGATGTGCTCCTGCTCGTGGCACTAGATGAATTGAGCTACGAAGAGGCCGCTGTGATGCTTTCCATCCCGGTAGGCACCGTGCGCAGCCGCGTGTCCCGCGCCCGCGCCTCGCTGCGCAAGCGACTTGCCGGCCAGCACCTCGGCCTGGGCTTCTGACCCCCCGCACGGCCGGCTCCTCCACGAGCCGGCCCCCAACCTCCACTCAGGGGCCGCCGCCCACCTTCAGCGGCGGCATCGAAGTCACCAGCTTCGGGCGGATCATGAACAGCCGCTCACGCTTCTGGATCACACGCGTCTTGTTGGAAAACAGCAGCCCGACCCCCGGGAGGTCCCCCAGCAGCGGCACCTTCTGGTCAGAGTCGACCGCCTGGTCCGAGCTGTAGCCGGCAATCAACAGCGCCTCGTCCTGCTGGACGATCGCCTGGGTGCTCACCACACTGCGCCGCACCGTCGGCAGCGAGTCGACCTGGCGGTCCTGGATCTGTCCGTCCTCGATATCGATCGTCAACTGGATCGACGGCTGTACGCCGTCCACGAGCCGGGGCGTCACGCGCAGGGTGGTTCCGGCGGTGACGGGCGAGACCGTGGCCACGCGCTCCCCCTGCACACGGATGTAGAAGGTCTCCGACAGGTCAAGGAGGGCCCCGATGTTGTCCGTGGTCAAGACCGAAGGGCGGCTCTGGATGCGGGCGTCGCCCCGGTTCTCGAGCAGGCGGATCTGAGCAATCAGGTGATTGCCCACGTCGAACGCCAGCGTGCTCGAATTGAAACTGCCCCCCGACGGCCCACGGACCACCGACAGCGTCCCCGGTGCCGGCGGCCCGATGACGCCGAATCCAGCCGCCGTGTCGCCCCTGCGGCTGGACCAGTTGATCCCGAGCTCACGCGCCCGTTCGGTGTTGATGTCGATGATCATGGCCTCGATCTCTATCAGCGCCGTCGGCACGTCGAGCTGTGCGATGAGCCGCTCGTACATCGGCATCCGCTCGGGAATGTCGTGGATGACCAAGGCGTTCAGGCGGGGGTCTGACTGGATCGAGGCCACGGTCCGCGCGCGCCCGTCCGACGCTCCTCTCGCATTGCCCGCAGCCCCCTGGGCCGGTGCCCCTCCGGCTGGCGCGCCGGCCCGTGACGCCGGTGCCTCAGCGGCAGGACCGGCCGTACCGGACGACGCGCCGACGCCCGCAACTGATTCGGAGGCCACGGTGGACGGCCGCAGCCCCGAGAGCACCGGCAGCGGCGACTCCGTCACGCCCCCCGCTGCGGCGGAAGCGCCCGCGCCTACACCCACCAGGTTGCGCAGCACCGTCGCCAGCCCAGCCTGGCGGACCTGCCGGTCGCGGTACTGGATCAACCGGTCCTCGGACGACGCGTGCCGCAGCCGGAACACCATCACCTGGTGAGCGCTCGCCCCCGGCGGCAACTGACGCAAGGTCGCCTCGATCAGGCCCACGTAAGCTGGAGGCCCGGACACCAGCACGATGCCCTGATCAGGCAGCTCGCCCCACCCGAACCGCGCGTCCAGGACGCCAAGGTCCCCCAGCGCCTGTCGCAGCTGCGCCTGGCTGCCGCTCGGGACGGGCAGGCTGCGGGTCACCGCATCACTCGCGCGGCTGACATGCAGCGTACCGGCATGGGTGAACCAGCTGAAGCCGTAAACGCCACCGAGGCGGGAGATGAACTCGGTGGGGTTGCGCGTCGTGAAGCGGCCATTCACCGTCCCTGCCACGCCGGGCTGCAGGGACAGCGACAGGCTGAACCCCGAGGCGAACTCGCCCAGGACACTCTCGAGGGACACATTGTTGGCGAAATAGCTGTAGGGGGCATCGGGCCATGGCACCGGCCCTGCGTGGGCCGCTCCCGCACAGGCTGCCATCCAGGCCACGATCACGCGGGCGCGCCGCACCGCAACACGAAGCGTCGACCAGCCGGAGACTTTCAGGACATGGAAGTTCATGGTGTCTCCCCTCAGGCGACGCGCCGGGCCGCCCATTCGCTGCACACGTCGCGCCAGAAGGTCAGCAGGTTGAGGAAAGCGCCCAGCTCCTTCTCGAGCCCCTCGACCCCGAGGGTGTTTGGCAGCACCCGCTGGAGTTGGAGGCTGTCGAAGGCCTCCTCTATCACCAAGCCGGCCGCATGGGCGCGCAGCAGCCCGGCCCCTTTGGCGGACAGGCGCAGCAGCAGGTCGTCCGCCATGCCTCGGGGCCATTGCCCCAGGTCGGCCAGCCTCGCGACCAGGGCAATCCGCCCTTCGGATGCGGGCCGCAGTTGCACCCGGTAGCGATCATCGAACTCCAGAACCAGCCGCCCGTCCGGGCGGAAGGCTTCGGGTCCGAGGCCGTTGCGGTCCGCGTAGGCACGCGCCAGCGGATGAATCGTAGTCATCGTCATCGCTCACTCCTCACTCTGGCCGATCTCCCGCACCATGCGCAGCACCGCGGCGACGGGTTCGATCAACTCGCTGGGGATGTACTGGTCGACCGAGGCGGTCTCCATCAGCGCCCAGGCCAGCGGCACGTTCTCGAGGACAGGGACGCCCGCTTCGCGGGCAGCTTGCACCATGCGCGCCGCCAGCGCGCCTTCCCCCTTGGCCAGCACGACCGGCAGGGGCGTCCGGCCTTCTTCATAGTCGATGGCGATGGCCAAGTGGACTGGGTTGGTCACCACCACGGAAGCCTGCCGGGTCTTCTGCACCGCCCCTTCCTGCAACATCTCCTGGTGCAGGTGCTTGCGTTGGTGCTTGATGTGCGGATCGCCCTCGGCTTCCTTGTACTCCTGCTTGACCTCGTCCTTGGACATCATCAACTGCTTGACGTGCTGGTGCCGCTGCCAGGCGAAGTCGGCTGCGGCGATGATGGCGTAGCCCACGGAGATCTTCACCATCATGGACTTGAGCAGCAGGCCCAGTGCGACCCCGACCCCCGCCAAACCCGCTTGAGGCAAGGTCAGTAGCACCGGCAGCGAGTCGCGCAGGACCACGTAGATGATGGCCGAGAGTACGGCGATCTTGAGGTTCGATTTGAGGAACTCGACCAGATTCTTCTTGCCGACGATGTTCTTGACGTTGTTGACGACGTTCAGTTTCTTCCCGGAGGGAGTGACCGACTTGATCGAAACCAGCATGCCGGTCTGGAGCATCTCGACGAACAGCCCGAGCCCGATCACGATCAGCAGGTAGGGCAGGAGCAGCGCGATCGAATCGCGCAGCAGCTGCGTCACCACCACGTTGACCGCGTCCTCGAACTGCATGCGCAGCACGCTCGCCGGCAGCACCATCATCTCCCCCAGGCGGCGCACGATGGCCTCGGAATCCGCCAGCATGTACCCGAACAGCGCAAGGATCAGGACCGTCTGGGTGAAGTCCTTGCTGTGGGCGACCTGGCCGTCCTCGCGCGCCTTCTCCAGCTTCTTGGGTGTCGGCAGCTCGGTCTTCTCGCTCATCGCCCGCCTCCCGCGGAGGACCGCCATTGGCCATCCAGGGCCGGAACGATCTCGCGCAATTGCTGCAGCTGGCTCCCCGTGTAGTCGAACAGCGTGGTCATGTACAGGATCAGGACCAGCAGGGCCAGGGCACTCTTGATTGGCATGGCCATGAAGAACACCTGCAGTTGCGGAACGAAGCGACTGACCAGCGCTAGCCCCATCTCCGAAAGGAACATGGCAACGATGGCGGGCGCCGACAGGACCAGCGCCGTGCGCACGATCCGCATCAACTGCTCGAGGAAGAATGGCGCCGCTCCCTCATGCAGCACTGGCGCCCACGAGAAGACGTTCCACAGCCGGAAGCTCTCGTACATCACCTCCAGGAGGAGCAGGAATCCGCCGCTGACGAAGAAGAAGACGATGAAGGCCTGGTTGAACAGGATTCCCAGTGGCGAGCTGTCGTTGCCGGTGAGGGGATTGAGGGAGGCCGCAATACTCGCCCCCCGCTGGTTGTCGATCAGGAAGCCGATGGCCTCGAAGACCCAGAAGGGAATGGCCACCATGAACCCGAGAATGAAACCAACGATCGCCTCCTTCACCAGGATCAGGAAGACCACGGCGCCGTCCGGCCCGGCCGAGGTCACCTGGGGCATCAGCGTCGGCGCTACCAGGGCGCCGAATCCCGCGGCCACCCCGAGGCGAAGCATGCCTGGCAACTGGGCGCGCCCGAAGATCGGGATGGCGATGAACATCCCCAGGATCCTGGGCTGCGAGTACGCCAGCGCCACGAGGAAGGCCTTGCCTTGGGTGTAGAGCGTGGCCTCGTCCATGACCGGCCTAGCGCCCGACCTGCGGGAACATCTCGAACACCGAGATCGTGTAGTTGTACAACTCACCGCCAACCCATCGCGCGGTGAGCGCGAGCATCGCCATCACGGCAATCAGCTTCACGGCGAAGGACAGCGTCTGCTCCTGGATCTGCGTCAGCGCCTGGAACAGCGAGAACAGGGTGCCGACCACCGAGGCCACGATGATGGGCGGCAGCGACAGCCACAAGGTGAGGTACAGCGCCTTGATCATGAAGTTGACGAGTTCGGCGGTATCCATGGTCCCTCACGCATAGGTCAATACCAGGCCCTGGATGAGGCGGGTCCATCCATCGACGGCGACGAACAGGAACAGCTTCAGGGGCAGGGAGATCGTCACCGGCGAGACCATCATCATCCCCATCGCCAGCAGGATGTTGGAGACGATCAGGTCGATCACCACGAACGGCAGATACAGCAGGAACCCGATCTGGAATGCGGAGGTCAGCTCACTCACGAGGAAGGCCGGCATCAGCACCAGGAAATCGGTGGGCTTGACGTCCGCGGCGAGCTCGGGCCCCCACATCTTCTGGGCGGTACGCACGAAGAAGTCACGCTGTTCGGGCTTGGTGTGCCGCTCCATGAAGCCCCGCAAGGGTTCTCCCCCCGTGCGGACGGCAGTCACCAGCGCAGCGACATTGCGCGTCGCGGCAGGCTGCTGCATCACGCCGTCGTAGATCCGGTTTCCGATCGGCGCCATGACGTAAAAGGTCAGGATCAGCGAAAGGCCGTACAAGGCCATATTCGGCGGGATCTGCTGCACGCCCAGCGCATTGCGAACCAGCATCATCACGACCGAGATCTTGAGGAACGACGTCGTGACCACCACCACCAGCGGCACCAGCGCGAGCAGCGCCAGGACGGCGAGTAGGGTGATGGGGTCGAGGCTGTTCATTCGGACGCCTCTTCCTCGCCGGAGGCTTCGGCCGGTTCGGGAGGCCTCTCCGGCTCGATGAGGCGCCCGACGACCACGCCCAGCCGGCCGTCGATTTCCACCAGCTCGCCCCGCCCCACCAGGACGCCGTTGACGCGCAGGTTGACTGCCGACGCGAGCGGCTGCTCCAGGTCGATGACCTGCCCCGGCTGCAGCGTGCGGATCTCCGCCAGGGTCATCGTCCGCTGCCCCAAATCGAACGACACCTGGAATGGCAACTGGTCCAAGTCTCCCGCCTGGGAAATATCGCCTTCGTCGACCATGGCATGACCTCCTTGCATGAATGGCTGGACCACCACCAGTCCCGCCCCTTCGCATCGCACGCGCAGGCCCGCTTCACCGGCTGACAGCCAGAACTCGCCCGCCGCCGTGAGGAAGGGATGCTGCAGAAGCACTGCATCGCCCGGGCGCAGCTGCGCGAACTCCTCCACCGTCAGGCCGGAACGCCCGATCTCGGCCCGCAGGCGCACCGGCAAGGAATCGACAGCCAGCTCGTTGCGAACGGAAGGAAGCCGGGCCACCAGGCCTGCGGCGAGCATGAGCCCGAGGCTGGAGGTGGCCAGACGTGCATGAATCACGGATTCGTCATGCGCCGCCTCGATCAGAAAGACATGGCGCAGCTCTGCGGGACGCTTGCCACCCCGCACCACGGCATCGATCGTGACCTGCCCCTTGCGCAGGGCTTCCAGCGCCTGCATGACTTGCGAGCCAGCGGCCTCCAGCAACGGAGTGACGAAGGCATCGGGCAGCGCGGGCACCTCCAGCGCGGGATGGCACGCCTGGACCCAGGCCTGGGCGGCACTCGCCGGAACGGCGAGTTCGAAAGGCGCCCCGCCCCACTGCAGCCGAATCCGCCATTCGCTGTCGTCCGGCTCGGACTGCCACGGCTCCATCAAGGGAACGAACCTGAGCGTCCACTCTCGCCCGCCCCATTGCACGGCATGCGCATGGGCGCGTTGCGCCAGTGCCGTACGCGCGAGGGCCTCCTGCCGGGTGAGGCGCGGCCACTCCGTCGCAATGGCGGGAGCGGACAGGGCCGCCGGCATCAGATCGAGGATGTCATGCTTCATGGCGCACCGCTCACCTCGAACAGTTGGGGATCTTCCTCGTCGTCGGCCTGCACCCGCAGCAAGACATCACGCCGCAGCTGCCGCGCCAGCTCGGGGGCCTGCAAGGGCGCCGCACGCACCAGGCGTCGCCGGGAGGTCTCGTCGCGGCACAGGAAGTCGACTTGCAGCCGCCCCTCGATTTCCTCGATCGACACGGTCACCCCGGGCAGGAGGTCGTCCTTCAGGTTCATCCGGACCTGCTTTCCGCCGGCTCGCCCCTCGCCCACCATCAGGCGGCTCAAGGCTTCGCCCACCCGGGAAGCGAGCTCCGAAGTCAGCGGATCGGCCGCACCGGCCGCCGGCTTCAGCGACCCCAGGAGCGATGCCGGCGACGGCAACCCCGCGGCGACGGGCGCGGGCCCCGGCGGTGGCGAGGCCATCGCCTGAGCGAACCGGTCACTATCTCCGGCGTCCGGTTGCGCCTGCTGGCCGGACGCACCTGTGTCGGGCGTTCCGGCGCCGAAGCGGGGGACCGAGACGTCCAGGCGGATGCTGCGGTCGGTACTCATTCGTCTGCCTCCCCGCCGCCCCATTCCGCACGGCTCTTGCGCATCTCGGCGGCCTCTTCCATCTCGGCATCCTCCTTGCGTTCGACTTCGCGGATCTGCGCCACCGCGTGGTTGCGGGCTAGCTCGACGAACTTTTCCTTCATCCGCGTCGCCTGCACGTGGGTGGTGCGGCAGTCGTCGAGCTCCTGCTGCTCCCGGACTTGCTCCTCGTGAGCGCGATCGAGGAGGACCGAGTGGTCTCGTTCCTGCGAGCGCATGGCGGCAACCGAGGTGTAGACATCCTGGATATCGCGGAGCAGCACGATGGCGCTGCACAGGTCGTCGAATAACGCCCGCTCCTGGCGCTCGGCGTGGGCGCGGAACTCCATCAGACGCCGTTCGGCCGACTCCCGCTCGGCCTTCGCACGGGCCAGGACCAGCCGCTGCTTGCGCACCGCGAGTTCGGCCTTCCCCTCCCTGAAGGTCTTGATCGCCAGCAGCTCACGGAACATCGACAGGGCCATGGCTATCTCCCCACGAGGGCCAGGAGTTGGTCCAGGGTGTCCGTGAAGGCCGATTTCTCGTCCGTCCGCTGCCGCAGGAAGGCGAGGATGGCCTCTTGCCGGTCGATCGCCTCGTCGGTCGTCTCGTCTCCCCCTCGCTTGTATTCACCGATCTTGACCAGCAGCTCGACTTCCGCGTACTTCGCCATCAGCTCCCGCAGCCGGCCCGCAGCTGCACGATGCTCCGGCGACACCACGTTGTTCATCACCCGGCTGGCTGAAGCGAGCACATCGACCGCGGGGTAATGGTTGGCCGCCCCGAGCTTGCGTGACAGGACGATGTGGCCGTCGAGAATGGACCGCGTTTCGTCGGCGATCGGCTCGGTCATGTCGTCGCCTTCGACAAGCACCGTATAGAGGGCAGTGATCGATCCGCGCTCGTTCATGCCCACGCGCTCCATCAGCTTGGGCAATGTGGCGAAGACGCTGGGTGGAAATCCCCGGCGGGTCGGAGGCTCTCCCGCTGCCAGGCCGATCTCGCGCTGTGCCCGGGCGAAGCGGGTGACGCTGTCCATCAGGAACAGGACCCTCTTGCCCTGGTCCCGGAAGTACTCGGCGATCGCGGTGGCCACATAGGCGGCCTTGGCCCGCTCCATCGAACTCTTGTCGGATGTGGCACAGACGATCACGCTCTTGCGGCGCCCTTCCTCGCCCAGCTCGTGCTCGAGGAACTCGCGCACTTCCCGGCCCCGCTCGCCGATCAGGGCGATCACGGTTACGTCGACGTTGGCGCCCTTGACCAGCATTCCCATCAGCGTCGACTTGCCGCCGCCAGCCGCGGCGAAGATTCCCATGCGCTGCCCCTCGCCGCAGGTGAGGGTGGCATCGAGTACCCGGACACCCAACTCCAGCGGCTGGTGGATCAGCCGCCGCTTGAGTGGGTCAGGCGCATCGGCGAAGACCGGATAGAACTTCTCTGAGACCAGCGGGCCGCGCTCCTTCTCGTCGAGGGGACGGCCCAGGCCATCGAGCACCCGCCCCAGCAGCCCGCTGCCCACCGGCACCATGTGGGCCCTGCCGGTCGGCACCACCTCGGTCGACCCGCTGATGCCGTACATGTCCCCGATCGGCGTGAGCAACGCCGCATCCTTGACGAAGCCGACGACCTCGGCCTTCATCTCGAAGTCCTCGCCCGGATTGCGAAGCAGGCACACTTCCCCGACCTTCACCGTCGGGACGACGGCCTTGATGATGGTCCCGATGACCTGCGTCACCCGTCCCTTGATGCGCAGGATCGGCGTGTCCTCCAAGGCCAGGGACATCATGTCGGTGACGTAGTCGAACTGGCGCATGGAGCTCATTCCCCGGTCAGACCCTGCTTCCCAGGACCTTCAGGAAGGCGGTCCGCAGGGCTTCGAGCTGGCTGTCGATACTGGCCTCCACCAGACCGATCTCGCTTTCCAGGATGCATGCGTCTCGCCCCAGCCGGCTGTCCGCCACGATGTCGAGGTAACCGACGCCCGGATACGCAGCCAGCAGGTCGTTGATCCGCTCCTTCACCGCATCGACCTGTTGCGGGTTCAGACGCAGGGTCATCTGCTTCTGGTTTCGGACCACCGACAGGACATTGCGCACGGTGATCAGGACCCGCTCGCGTTCGTCGAAGTCACAGATGATCTTCTGCACGGCCTGCATGACCAGGTCGACCATCTTCGACTCGACCTTGCTGAAGTAGTCGACATTCCGGGTGACGTTTTCGATCATCTGTTCGGCCTGCTCGAGCCGGGCCTCCTCCCGGCCCTCCTCGTAACCCCGGCGGCGCTCTGCCTCGAATACTTCCCGGGCAGACGCGACGATCTCCTCGGCCTGATTCCTGGCCAGTGCAATCGTTGCCTCCACACTCCGCAACGCGCCAAGCTCCGAGGCCCGCACGATCCTGCACCCCGGTTGCAACCCGATCTGCACGCTGTGGCGTGGCGTCAATGCGCCGTGGGGAATGAAGAAAGCCATTGCGGGTCCATCTCATGGAGTACGGCGCGTGCGACGCCCAGCGCGGCGGGGCCCGCCGCCAGGCCCTCGGGCAATTCTTCGACGGCCTGGCCAGCGACGGTGGGCAGGCGCCAGGTGGCTCGATGCGCCAGCGGCGGCGCCCCTTCGGCCAGGGCGAGTGCGAGCATCGCGCCTCCCAGGCGGGACGCTGCCGCCCGGACATCCGACACGTCGAGCCGATGCAGCGCATCCCGACCCGCCAGCACACCTGCGCGATGCCGCGCGAAGTCGAGGCCATCTTCGCCCAGGCTCTGCGTGAGGGTTGCGACCTCCTCCCGCGAAATGACCTGGCGCACCGCAGAGGCGATCACGACCAGGCCACACCACAGGGCCAATCGTTCGAACTCCGGGTCGGGTAGCAAGGCGATTGGCAGAACGGGATCGTCGAGCCTTTCGACCGGATCCCATGCGGCGTCCTGCAAAAAGGCGGCAGACCAATGGCGGTGCACGATCCGGTCGATCCTGCCACCCCCACTGCCAGCCTCACCCCATACGCGCATCGAGGCCGGCAGGAATTGAGTTCTGCGGGACGCATGGACCCAGCGGGCAGGACACAGGTTGAACGACAACCAGGCCTCGGTCCAGGGCTGATCCATCCATCCGGGTTGGGCGACGCCTGGCATCGGTCAGGCCTCCGGCTTCGGGGTGGCGCGGTTCGGCCACCAGTACTTCCACGCCAGGAATCCTGTCCCGCCGACGCACAGGAACAGGAGCATGGCGAGGACGACGACGACGGGGAGCAAGGCGTCCGAAGCCTGTCGCGCCTCGCCCGGGGATGCGGGCTTCCCGGGCTGCGCATTCACCAGGATGATCGACACCTTGTCCGCGGTCAGCCCGGGGATGCTGTTGGTCACCAGCCGGCGCACCAGCGGCTGGACGGTGTCGAGGTTGTAGCCCTCCTGGTGCTTGATGAAGACCGCCGCCGAGGACGGGACACCGGCCTCGCCCGTCGGGCTGCGCTCGGGCAGCACCACATGGACGCGCGCCACCACGACACCGTCGATTTGCGACAGCGTCGCGCCAAGCTCCTGCGACAGGGCATACAGGTACCGCGCCCGCTCCTCCAGGGGGGAGGAAATCAGGCCTTCCTTCTTGAACACCTGCCCCATGCCGGCAAAGCGCTCACGGGGCAACCCTTTGTCTCGCAGAAGATCGACGGCCCGCCCCATCTGGTCGGACGCGATGCTCACACCGACCATCCCCTCCTTGCCTGGCACCTTTTCCGCCGGGATACCCGCGTTCTGCAGGGCCGCCATGACCTCGTTGGCCTCGGACTCGGGCATGGCGGACATCAGCTCGACCTTCCGCCCGCACCCTGAGACGGCCATCGCCAGGATTGCCAGGGCCACCCATGACAGGAGCGATCGAAGGAAGGTCATGGCATCTTGACCAGTTGGTCCACGTTCTGGATCGACTTGCTGACCACCTTACCCAGGAGGTCGTACTGCAAGGAGGTCACCGCCACCTGGAACTGCAGCGACAAACCTTGCTGGAGCGTCAACGGAGCCGCATTGGGGTCCAGGACCGCCTGGATCTTCCCGTGGGCGGCTCGCATGTCGTTCGAGACGTTCTGCATGGTGGAGAGGATCGATTCGCCCAGGTTGAGTGGCCTTCCGGGCGCCATCGATCCGACCGGCAGAGCGATTCCACTGGTTAGGGCGGCCGGGCCCGCGGGGTCGTCCGGTGCGACGGAACCTGCCGGCCGCATAATCTCGGCGAATCGCGCGGCCGCGGCACCGTCGGCGGGCGGAAGCGAAGCAGGGACAGTCACGACAGCGGGTGCCGGTGTCGCCGCGACAGAGGCCGCAGCTGCGGCGATGGCGGTCAGGTCCATGTCATTTCCCCTCAAGGACGGTGGCGGACTCGCCGAGCATGGCCTTCGCGAGCGGGAAGCCGCCGGCAAGGCGCAGCGCACGCACGTGCTCGCTGCCGCGACCGGCCAGCTGGAGTGCCAACGCACGGAAGGTGTGGAGTACAGGCGCGTCCTGGTCATTCACGCGCAGCAGCCCGCGGTCCAGGGTTAGGACGGCGTCGTTCGCACTGCCATGGTTCATTTGGGCGGACGCGAGCCCGACATACACCGCAGCGCTCTCAGGCCTGACGCGCTCCAGCGCCTCGAAGATACGCTGCGCCCGACGTGCATCGCCACGTGCCGCAGCGAGGAAACCGATCTCCGTCAACAGCCTGGCTTCATTGGGTTCGACAGACATTCATGTTTTCGATGACAGCAGTTCCGCCAATGCCTTGGCGCGTGACAGCACGCCCGGCACTGTGTCTCTCCCCTCACAGAATCGGATCACCACCTCCAGCGCCGCCAAGGCATCCTGGGGGCGTTGCATCAACAGCAGGCACTCCGCGACGTTGAGCGCATGACGCGGGTCGTCCGGGTCCAGCTGGAGCGCGAAGTGGTAGACCTCCATCGCATCCTCGAACCTGCCAAGGAGGCGATGCGCCAGCGCCAGCCCATTGAGATACCGAGGCTGGGTGGGCTTGAAGGTGGTCAGCATGCAGAACTGCCGGAACGCAGCCTCGTGCTGGCCTGCGGCGACCTGCTGGCGGGCCAGTGCGTAGATCGATTCGGCCTCCGCATCCGTCAGCAGGTTGCTGGAGGGAAGCTCCTCCAGTACACGGCGGATCTCTTCGATGGAAGCGCCTGCGGGGTTGAACGTCGTGTCCATGGCCTGATCCCGAGCGGCCTCAGCCGCGTGCGATCACCTTCGCCTGTTCGGCGTTGGCGGCCCACATCTCCCTCAGCGAGCGTGTCAACTCGTCCGCCGCCTGCTTGGCGTTCGAGGCGTTCTCCTGGGCACGTTGCGCATTGCCGAGTCGGCCTTCGCGCTCCTTGTCGATCAGCAAGGCTTTGGCGCGTCCCACGGAGGCATCCTGCTGGCTACCAGCGGCAGCGAGTTCGGTGATCCCGCCCAGCGCCGACCCAACGCCCTGGGCCGTCGCCACATTGGGCGTGCTGGCGGCAACCTTTGCCTGAATGACCCCTTGGACGATCATTCCAGCGCCTTTGACCGTGGAGGCATCGCGCTCCTTCTGTGCGGCGAGCAGGCTGGTCTTGAAAGACTCTTCCGCCTTTTCCTCAGCGATGGATCGCTCCTTTGCTCCCACCTCTCGCTCCAGGTTGCGAATCTCATGCATTACCTGGATGAAAAGGAGTTGGAACTCGTAGAGGCTCGGACCTCGCGACTCGGACTCGATCTTCCCGGCGGCGGAGCTCATCGCAGCCAAACGCTCAGGGTCGGGCTTGGCTTCCTCCAGCTGACTCGTGGGATCCCAGCCCTCTGCGAGTGCCGTCCGGATCCGGCCTGCCGCCGCTGCATACTGCTCTGACGAGACTTCAATGCCGACACGGGCCAACACAAGGCCCTTCAGCGGCTCGCCGTGTCTTGGCGCGGATGCAAAGGTCGGCAACGACGCCGTATGGACATTCGAATTCGAGATTTCAGGCATGGAACGCTCCAGGATTTCGTGGTCGGATTCACCCTCGCGCGGGAGGCTTCTGGCTCATGACCTGCTTCTGGCTCTCCCCCATCTCGTGGAGGATCTGGCTGACCATTTGCGTGAGCTCAGTCTGGTTCGTGTAGGCCTCCTTCAGGACTTCCTGATTGAGGTTCATCTGCGCGTAGAGCGTCTCGGCCAACGCCTTCACGCGCTGGATCTGGGCCTGAACCTTGTCGGCCTCGTAGGTGGCCTTGGCGACCTCGATGTTGATCATCCCCTTGTCGACCGCCTGCATGCTTTGCATGATCAAGGAGGCCTTCTGGATCGTAGATGCGTTACGGGCCAAACTCGCCGCTGTTGAGCTGCCCCCGGTCAACATGCTCAAGGCAACCATCTGGGCAACAGATGCGGCAACGGTGAAGGTGGCAGAAACGATCATCACCTGCTGATCGTCGGCCCCCATCTGGCTTGCGATCTCGCCCATCGCTTCGCCATAGGCGGCCGGGTTGATGACTCCCTGGCCCAGTCCGCCCATGATCTTTCCGACCGACTCGGCTGCCGATGCCTTGACACCGCAGGCCTTGAGTGACTCCGTCAGTGCGCCCTTGATCAGGCGATCTGTATCCAGCGGAGGGCCTCCAGCGGCTCGGCTGATGTCACTCAGGATGGCCGTCCCAAGGCTGAGGAAGGCGAAGTTCGAGATCGCCGCCTTGACAGCGGGCATCTTGACCCCGGGAATGGAGGTCAGCAGGCCAATACCCGTGGCCATGCTGAGGAATTTCGACAACCGGCCGAACATGCCGAACACGCCGCCGCCCTTCATCTTGGCAGCAATGCGCGCGCACTTTCGGCCCCACTCCTCGATCTTTCGGATCTGCTCTTCGTTGTTGCGCTTGTTGATCGTTCGATCGCCCTCGAGACCCTTCTGCGCAGCCTTGATCTGTAGTTGCGACGACTCCTCAATCAGGTAGGCCAACCCGAAGATGCCGGCTGCCGAAACCTGGGATGCCGAAGGCCTCTCAAGCATTGGAGTTCCGTTGCCATCGGTGATGCGCGGAACGCCTCCGCGCGGAAGACCAATTCGCGCCGGTTCACCGTCCCGTCCACGGATTTCGATGAAACGTGGAGAAGCGCCGCCGCCCGGCCCGGACGTCTTGCCAGCCTGACCCTCACCGCCCAGCCAGGTTGTCGGCGGCAGATGGCCGCCCGCACGGATGTCAGTGCTCATGACCGTCTCCGGTGCCATCGGCGGCATGTCTTACCAGCAGGGATGCGAGCCCCTGCGCACGCTGTAGGAGGGCGTCGTGGACGCCGGGCTCACACTGCGCGATCACCGTATCGAGACTCTCGAGCGCGTCATCCACCCGGCCGAGGGATAGAAGGCATTCGCTCAGGTGAAAAGTAGGCGCGGGGTCTGCGGGGTCAAGGACGATAGCGACGGTGTAGACCTTGAGGGCATCCTCGAGCCGCCCGGCCATTTGCAGACTGGCGCCCAAGCCGATGGCGAAGCGCGGCTCCATGTGGTCGTTGAGCGCCAGGTAGCCGAAGACATGGACCGCATCCTGGTAGCGACCTTGCTCATAGAGCCCGTGGGCGACCGCATACAGCGATTGAAGGTCGGCATCGGCCAATCCTCGCAGATGCCCCAGCGGCTCGCCCGCCAGCAACGCATCGCCCAGTCGGTCGGCCAGAAGCGCGGCAGAATCGAATGTTTCGTTCATCGGTCGCTCACAGGGTCCGTGGATCGCTAGCGTCAACGGCCGAAAATGGTCTGGAAGACTTCCCGCTGCGTCCGGTTCATCGTCGCCATCCCCTCGAAGTAGGTGGTCCGCAAGTTGTTCGTCTGAGTGAGCCGCATCGTTTCGATCTGCTGCATCGCGCTCACCGAATCGCTTTCCCCCTGGATGCGGGTGAGGGCGGCCTGGATCTGCGACTTGGGAATCACGCCAGAAGTCACGGACGCAGCCGGCTCACCCGCTGCGCCGCCGCCGACCTTGGCCATCTCCTGGCGAAGACGCGCATCGCCACGGTCGCCATGTCGATCCGTGTAGCTGGCGAGCGCCTTTCCCGCGGGTGACTTCAGGAAGGTTCGGACCTCGTCCAGAAGAACAGGGCCCCCAACCCCTGTTAGGGCGGCAGCATCCTTACTCTCAACGTAAGTGTCTTTCGTAAATGGCACCACACGCATCAGACGCTCACGCGCCTTCGCGTCAGTGAGGAAAGTGAGGATCTCCGGAGTGACTTTCTCGAGCACTTCGGGACTTGCGGCCAACGCTGGCAAAGGCTCTTCTGCCGCGACGACTGTCGAGCTGGTTACGGTCGATGAGCCAATAGCCGCGGTCGACTCAAAAGGCTGCACACCCAACTTGCTCGAAAGGTTGTCGATCTTCGTCTTCAGCGCCGGGTTGGCATCGAGGATGGCCTTGATGTCCTCATTGGGCTTCTTGTTGCTGCACAGGCCATCCAGGTCCTGCAACGCCGATTTCAATTCGGTGAAGTCCTTGATGCGTTGGGTCGTAGAGCTGAAGGTCTTGATCATGCTTTCCATCTGCATGTCGACCACTTGGGTCCTCTCCGCCAGCGCCAGCATGTAGAGCATTGGCGGATCGAGGCGCTGGACCGGCTTGCTTTCGACCGGCGCGACGGGGGTATTGCCCCCGACTTGCATTGTGGACATGGGCGGCTCCCTTGTTGGACTTGATCTGGCTCTTTCCGGACCCGAGGGGTCAGACCAACTGGCGATTCCTGCGTATGGAGCGCCTAGCAGGGGCGCCTCCATCCGCGGAAGCCATCACTCTCTCGAGTTCTTCGTCTGCACGCTGCTGCTCCTCTCGAACCATGCGTTTCACGCTCTCTCGGTCGAGCGGATCGAGCCTGTCCATGACGCGCGCCAGCTTGGCGAGATCGATGCCGCTGTCCTCGAGCAGGCGGTTGGTTCGATCACGGTCCTCGCGAACACGCTCCAGTAGGGCGTCGGCTTCGGCCAGGATCCTCGCGATGCGGTCGTCGGATTCGTCCACGGATCGTCTCCATGCAAGTGGTCTTGTTCTGCCTCGGCCCCGCGTGAGCTGCGATGCCATCACGGCAGGTCGGAGCATCAGTAACCGGGGCTTGGATTCGGTTCCGGCCAATCTACGGACGATCGTCAAAGGAACCACGCCGGAGGCCGTGTTACTACCGGCCAGCACGGCCCTCGCCACCCGCCATCCCGCCTCACGACCGCCTCACCCAGGAGCCAGCATGCACCCCCGTGTCGACAGCAACGCCTTTGGCCCGATCCCGTCAGGTCCCGGCTTCAGCCAGCAGGCGTCCACGCCCTCCGGCTCCCTGCGTGGCGACGCTTGCGTAGCGAAGGACCCGGCGCGGATGCTGGCGGACGCAGCGGAGGAAACGAGCCGCGAGTTGGCCGACAAGGTGGGCCAGAAGTCCCTCGGTGCACGCCAGGTCAAGGCGGGCAAGCGCCCCATGACGCTGTCGATTGAAAAGTGCCAGGAGTACCTTGAAAAGGCTCGGTCCCTCGACGACAAGGCACGTCAAGAGCAATTCACGCGGCAATGCCTGCAGACCGGCGCTCGGCAGGCACATGAACAAGCGGGCCGGCAAGCCCCGGGAAACCCGACGGAGCAATATGCCCTGCTCGAAATGACTCGCCTGGAGGGAAAGGCACGCAACGCCCCCCCGGACGTCATGGCGCGGATCGAGGCCGCGCTCGAAAACCTGGCCGATACCTACGGCAAGGAGATCGAGACCCGCCTCAATACGATCGATGCCGCCGTCAGCTACGGCGAGACCGCGAAGGAGATTTCGACCTTCCAGGCGAGCTTCGACGTTCTCGCCGCTCGCCGCATGAGCGTCGCCGGTACGCTCGACCTGGTCGTGCGGCAATTGGCCGGCGACCGGACCGGCTCGAAGCTGGAGTCCGGATTCGACGCCCTGATTGCCGCTACGGGCCGGCAGCTGGCGATCTGTTGCTCCGCCCCGGAGAAGGAGCACCTCCAAGCCGTCAACACGACCTTGAACGACCTCAAGGTCATGAACACGGTCAAGGCCGGTTGCGAGGAGTTGCTCGTCCGGACATTCGAGAGCGCCGCCAGGGGAGCCTGAGATGCTCCCCGCCTCCGATGCCGACGTGCAGGCGCAGGCATTCGAGTTGATGAAGGAACTGGTCGCGATCACGGGCGAGAAGTGGGTGAGCGCCAGCCGCTTTTCTGCGATCGCCGACCGCTTTGGCGCTAGCCAGACGCAGCAGCGCATCGTGTTCCTGACCGGAATCAAGGCCTTGATGCGCGATATCCCGGTCCAGGTCTTTCCGGACATGGACGCGCGCCAGGCGATCCTCAACGCTGTCCAAGATGCTCTCGACCATGCGATCGAGCAGGAAGACGAAGAACAAGAGGAGTAGGCCATGACGTGGATCCGCGACACCGTTGCTGATTTCGGCCGACACATCGGCATCGATTCCCTGGAGCTGGGGCCGGAAGAATCGGTCCAGCTGACCTTCGCCTCCGGCAGCATCCTGGCCGTCGAGCCGACCCACAGGCTCGACGAGGATGAAATCCTGGTCTACATGGGCCGCCCCGTCGGTCACCAGCTCGCGCCCCTGCTGCGCATCGCGATGACGAAGGCCCACGTCGACCATGGCGGCTCGATGCCGATCCAGGTCGCCTCGAGGGGCACCGGACCGGATGCCATGCTGATTGCGCTGGTACGGCTGCCCCACCGGACCTTCACGCCGCAGGCCCTGGTGCACGCCACGGATCACCTGGGCCGGTGGCTAGATGAAGTTTCGGCCGGCGGGAGCCGCTGAGGCAACGGTGGCGCCATGAGCGACTTCCGAATCGGTTCCGGTCCTTTCTTCGAGCGCGGGATCGACCAGATCACCTTCCGGCGCAACGAGGGTGCGCAGGGACTTCCTGACCGGCACCACCTGATCCCCGCCGACCAGGCCAGTCGGCCGCAACTTGAAAGGTTGCTGGCACGTCCGACGCTGGACAGCCTCGTCGAGGACGCCATCACGCCCGATATCGAGGACCCGGAACTCCTTCTTCCGGCCCGGTTCAGGGGTGTCCTCAAGAACACCTTGGCGACATTGAGGCGCCGGTCGGAGAAGGAAAAGGATCCGCGGTCGAGGAATGCCCGCGCGCTGGCCCGGGCTGCCGGGCTGCTCGCAGAGGAGGACGAGCTCCGCGACCTGGCACAGATGTACCTGTCCACGCTCTACCAAGGCTGAAACCCACATGGACAAGGACGAACGCTCACTCCTCCGGATGCTCGCCCATGTCCTCCTGCAAAACGCACGGCCAGAGAAGGCGGCGATCCTTCTTTCCGCATTGGACGTGATGGAGCCCGAGCAACCCCAGGTCCTGAGAAGCCTCGCCGTGAGCCTGCTGAGGGCCGGCAAGGCCGGACAAGCGCTGGAGACCCTGGACCGCCTAGCCATCGCTGGCGGGGGCGACGCAGTCTTCCACCTTCTGCGGTCCCAGGCCCTGCTGGCGCTGGACCGGTCTGACGAGGCGCACGCGGCGATGCAGGCGTTCCTCGCCCAGCGCAAGTCTGTCCCGCCAGTCCCCGAACCCTGAGGCCACTATGCAAGCCTTGCAAGCCCAACTCCAGCGGGTCGTTCTTCTTGCCACGAGCCGCAACGACCTCGTCCTCGCCTTCATGCTGGTGGCCATCATCTTCATGATGATCCTGCCACTCCCGACCTGGCTGGTGGACGTGCTGATCGGGGTGAACATGACCGTCTCGGCCATGCTTCTGATGGTGGCGATGTACCTCCCCTCCCCGCTGGCCTTCTCCAGCTTTCCCTCCGTCCTGCTGGTCACCACATTGTTCCGCCTCGGGATCTCGATCGCCACCACGCGGCTGATCCTGCTCCAGGGGGACGCCGGACACATCATCTTCACCTTCGGGAACTTCGTCGTCGGCGGCAACCTCGTCGTAGGTCTCGTCGTCTTCCTGATCCTCACCATCGTGCAGTTCGTGGTGATCACCAAGGGCGCCGAGCGGGTGGCCGAGGTCGCTGCGCGCTTTTCACTGGACGCCATGCCGGGAAAGCAGATGTCGATCGACGGCGACATGCGCGCCGGGACGATCGACATGGAAGAGGCCAAGCGCCGCCGCCGTGTGGTGGAAAAGGAGAGCCAGCTCTATGGCGCCATGGACGGCGCGATGAAGTTCGTCAAGGGCGACGCCATTGCAGGACTGATCATCGTGGCGGTCAACCTGCTCGGGGGGATCCTGATTGGAACGATGCAGCGCGGGATGACCGCCGGCGAGGCGGTCAAGACCTACTCCATCCTCACGATCGGCGATGGATTGATCGCGCAGATTCCGGCACTGTTCATCGCCATCTGCGCCGGCATGATCGTGACGCGGGTCCAGGGTGACGAAGGTCCATCGAACGTGGGGCGCGATATCGGGGCACAGGTCCTCGCGCAGCCGAAGGCGCTGGTGATCGCCTCCGCGGTGGCGCTGGGCATGGGGTTGATCCCGGGCATGCCAACGCTCACCTTCCTGGCCCTGGCCGGCGTCCTTGGCGGCGTCGGATTCACCCTCATACGGGGAACCCGCAAAGTGGTCGACGCCCGGACCGGTCAGGTGACCGAAGTACCGGCCATGCAGGCCGCCGGCGAGACCGACAAGAAGACCAAGCCCGACGCAGGCGAGGAGTTCGCCCCGACCGTTCCCCTCCTGATGGACGTGGCCTCGCACCTTCGCGCGAGCTTCGACCCCCAGATGCTCAATGACGAACTGCTCAAGATCCGCAGGGCCCTCTATTTCGACCTTGGCGTACCGTTCCCCGGCATCCAGTTGCAGTTCAACGACAGCCTTGCTCCGGAGACTTACAACATCATGCTGGCCGAGGTCCCGGTCTCCCAGGGCAAGCTGCGCCCGGACCACCTCCTGGTGCGGGAGGCCACCCACAACCTCGACGCACTGCAGGTGCCTTACGAGACGGACAAGAAGTTCCTTCCGAACATCCCGACCCTGTGGGTCACCACTTCACTGAAGGAATCGATGGCAAAAGCCGGGATCGCGTTCATGGATCCGGGCCAGATCCTCACCTACCACCTTGCATTCGTCCTCAAGCGGTATTCGGGGGACTTCCTCGGCATCCAGGAGACCAAATTCCTGCTGTCCGCGATGGAGGCGAAGTTCCCGGACCTCGTTCGCGAAGCGACTCGGGTCCTGCCGATCCAGAAGATCGCCGAGATCCTGCAGCGGCTGGTGTCCGAGGACATCTCGGTTCGAAATCTCAGGACGATCCTCGAGGCCCTGATCGAATGGGGGCAGAAGGAAAAGGACTCGGTGCTCCTGACCGAGTACGTGCGGTCCACGCTCAAGCGGCACATCAGCCACAAGTACTCGAGTGGGCAGAACTTGCTTCCGGCCTACCTGCTGGCGCCCAACGTCGAGGACGTGCTGCGTGGCGCGATCCGGCAGACCAGCGCCGGCAGCTATCTGGCGCTGGAGCCAGCGACCAGCAAGCGGCTGGTCGAGAACATCAAGAAGACGGTGGGCGACCTGTCGGCAGGCGTCCAGAAGCCTGTGCTCCTGACATCCATGGACATCCGCCGTTACCTGCGAAAGATGATCGAGCAGGACCTGTACGAGTTGCCGGTCCTCAGTTACCAGGAACTGACCCAGGACATCAACATCCAGCCGCTGGCCAGGGTGGAACTATGAGTCCGCGGGCCTCAGACGCTGGCAAGCGCGGTATCGATGCCGGGCGTGACGACGAACAACTTCAGGAACCCGCTCATCTCGAAGACGTCGCGGACCATGTCGCGCATGCCGGACAGGGCCAGCCGGCCCTGCGCCGCGCGCAGCTTCTTGCCTGCCAGGAGGATCACGCGAAGGCCCGCGGAGCTGACGTAATCCATGTCGGAGAGGTCGAAGACGAGCCGGGTGCACCCGGCTTCTATGCGCTCGAGGACGACGCGTTCGAGCTCGGGGGAGGTGGCGCTGTCGAGGCGGCCCACGGGACGCAGGATGGTGATGTCACCGCGTGTTTCCTGATGGAGGTTCATCGCTCGCAACCTTAAAAAGAAGGTTTTTATTTTAGTCATTTATTGCTAAAAACATACCCATGGACAGAGACCGCATGCTCGAACTGCGAGTGCTGACTGGCACCCACGCCGGTGCGCGGGCGCTGCTGTCCGAGGGCCCCCAGGTCCTGGGGAGCGCCAGCGATTGCGACCTGATCCTGAGCGACGAGGGCGTGCAGGGGAGGCACCTTCGGATCGAGCGCGATCCGGATGGCGGGATCGTCCTGCGATGGGAGGACGAGGCCGTCACCCCGCTGCGTATCGCGGCCGGTGAAGGCGCGGACATCGGACCGGTGCAGATCGCCATCGACGAAGCCGGCGCACCGTGGCGTACCGACATGCCGCTGCGAACCCCCGTGAGGACAGGCACGGGCGCCACCGGCCCCCACGCGGACGAAGCGCCCCATGCCGGCATCGAACCGGGAGCGGTCGCGCCGTCGGCCCTGGGCGCTCCTGGCGCTCGCCGCAGACCGAAGACTGCGTCGAACTGGCACCGTCGGGCGGCCCTCGGAGGCGCGGTGATGCTCGCGGTTCTGCTCACCATCGGTGCATGGAACTGGCGGATGCGGCTGGCGGTCCCCGTCGCGCAGACGCCCGTGCCCGCCCTGGATGCCGCGCCGCCAACCCAGGCCGCTACCCTGGACCGGGTGATCCGCCAGCTCGGGATGGCCCATCGCGTGCGGGTCGAGACCCGTCCCGGCATGATTTCGGTCGTACGGGCCGTGGGCATCTCGGACGAGGAGGCGGAGGTACTGGCCATCGCGTTGTCACGGCTGTCGCCAAGGCCCGCGCTCGAGATCACATCCGACCAGGAGCTGGCCGCCGCGGTCGCGGAATTCGTGTCCCGCATGGCCCGCGAAAAGGCGCCTGGGCTGAGGGTCCGCTACCTCGGGGACGGTCGCTTCGCGGTGGCCGGGCGGGTGGCAGATGACGGCCTGCGGCGAGAGATCCAGTCGGACCTCAAGCAAGCGTTCGCCCAGGCGCGCGAATTCGAGTGGCATTTGGTGACATCGCCGGAGGCCACCACGAGCCTCGTCGAAGACCTGCGCAACGCCGGCTTCGACGACGTCGCCGGGAGGTGGGACGAAGGCGCGGCGCGCCTGAGCGTCAGCCTCGACGAGAGCAGGGTCCGTGCATGGGAGGTTGCGCTAGCCCGGCTCGTAGGCACGCACAACCTGCCGCTGCGCGCGACGATGACGCTTCGCCAGCCGCCCCGAGCACGGCCCGGCCCGCCACAGCCCGCGCTAAGAAGCGTCATGGGAGGACCCCTGCCCTATGTGGTGCTGGTCGATGGGCGCAAGGTGATTCCAGGCGGCGATGCGGATGGATGGACGCTGGTCGAGATCCAGGCCCGCGCGGTGGTGTTCGAAGGCGTCGGCGGGCGCAGGGTCAGCATGGAGCGATGACGATGGAGCACATGACCGAACTCGAAGGACAACTGGCGGGACATCAGGGCGACCAGGTTCGCCGGGCGTCAGAGCAGACCCTGGACCATATCGAGCAGCGCCTTCGCACGCGGATCAACGCCGGCCTTCCGGCGGGCGAATTTGCGACTGCGAATGCGCTGCTCGATGCCACCCTCGCCGCACGCGAGGTTCTCGAACGCTGGCCCTCGACGGGCAAGCACCGTTGATCCCACCATCCAGGAAACGCTCATCACCCAGGAGGTCAAGATGGCAGCAAGCAATTCGATCAGCATGGAGTCCCTCAACACCACGCTCACGCCGGTCTACAACAGCGCAGAGACGAAACTGTTGACCCGGATCGAGGGCCTCGGCGAGAACCCGAGTACCGGCGAAATGATGCTGATGCAGCAGGAGATGACCCGGTGGACCATGCTGGTGCAGATCCACAGCACGCTGGTCAAGGACTTCAAGGACGCGATGCAGGGCGTGATCTCGAAGATGAACTGAGGGCGCCTGCGCACTCAGACCCGCATGAAGTGGGCCTGCACGCGTGGTTCGCCCCGATCCGGGTCTGGCTGCCCCTGGACGGCGGGCGCGCCTGCTGGCGCCTCGAGGAGTACGCCCCATTCCTCGACGGCCGAAATGAAGCGGGCCACCAAGTCCGCGAATGATGCCGGGTCCGCACCCTCGAGGGGCACCGAACGGCACAAGACGATTTCGTTGTAGAGGGTGTCGACCGCGAGCGTGGCACCCGCGGTCCGTGCGCCAAAGAGATTGCCTTCAAGCAGCTGCAGGAAGACGGCTTCGCGACCCTCGCTCGGCACGGTCCCCAGCGTGCTGTAGATCTGCAGGCAGTCGTTGGCGGCATCGTGCTCGAAGTTGACTGCGATCTTGCCGTCGACGAGCAGACGCGCACACCCGTTGGCGTCGAAGGTGAAGCCGGGAAGGTTCACCCCGCGCCCGAGGTTCTGGAGAAGGTCTGCTGCGTTCATTGCGTTCCCCGAAACGGCCGACATGGTCCAGCTTAGCCGCCGCGACGTGGCTTGTGAAGACGAGATGTCATGCGCAGGCCAGTCCCCGCTCCCCAGGCACATAGCGCAACGACACGCAGGTGATGTCGTCGGCCTGCGCCGTCCCGCCCTCGAATCGCCGGACCTGGCGCAGCAGGGCCTGCGGCAGGTCGCCCACGCCGCCATGGGCCATCACGGTGTCGAGAAGCCGGTCCTCGCCGAACATGCCGCCTCCCGGGTCATGCGCCTCGGTGATGCCGTCCGTGTAGAGCAGCAGGGTGTCCCCGGCACGCAGTTGCACATGCCCCGACAGGAAGTCGACCTCGTCGAAGATGGCGAGCGCCGCGTTCTGGTTGCGAGGAAGCATGGACACCCCGGCGCAGCGATCGCGGATGACCGGTGGGTTGTGGCCGGCATTGACAAAGTCGAGCGCGCCGCTGCGCAGGTCCAGCACGGCGAAGAAGGCGGTGACGAACATCATCTGCTCGTTCTCGGCGCACAGCTGGTCGTTGAGTCGGGCCACCACCTGCGCGGGCTCACGCAGGAACATCGCATTGCTCTTGAACAGCGTGCGCGAGATCGCCATGAAAAAGGCGGCCGGGATGCCCTTGCCCGACACGTCGGCAACGACGAGCGCGAGGTGGTCATCGTCGATCATGAAGTAGTCGTAGAAGTCGCCGCCGACCTCGCGGGCGGGCACCATGAGTGCGTTGACCTCGACATCCCGCGCCGGCGGCGGGTGACGCGGCAGGATGGACTGCTGCATGTGGCGCGCGATCTCCAGCTCCTGCTGGAGGCCGGCCAGTACGGTCTGGTGTGCCATGGCTTGGTGGAGTTCGCGCAGCAGCCCCACCAGCCGGCCGTGCTGGATGCTCAGGAGCCCGGTCATTCGGGCGAGGATGCGGGTGAGTTCAGCCAGCGAGTCCTCGCCGGCAGCGGCGGACCCAGCTACCCCCGGAACGACCTCGAGGGCACGGAGAATGTCGGAGCGGACATCGGCGTCGAGGCTGTCGGCAAGGAGCCTCAACTGCTGGTGGATCGATCCGGCCTGGAGCATGCGCGGCGCATCGCAGGGTTCGCTCAGGGCGTGCATCCGCAGCAGCTCGTTGCGTACCGAGGACAGGCCCAAACCAAGCGCCGCAAGGAGGAGGCTGGCCCCTGCAGAGGCCAGCTCCGGCGACATCCACGGAAGCCGGTCACGATGCCAGAGGGCCACCGCGAATACGATCCACAGGCCAGCCCAGGCGAGCACGAAGGGGGGCGCGGTTCGAACCCTAGACGACATCGCCATCACTCATGTGGTGTTCCTCCCCGCAAGCCACTCGCGCCAAGACCATCACGTTCGCGCCAAAACGCGAACCATCAGGTTAACATCGATCGACTGTGACCTTTCACACGGCGTCCAGATGAACGCAAGCACGCTTCCGCCCAGCGCACCGTTCCGGCGAGACCTGCGCAGCCGGGTCGGCGAGTTCGATGCGCTCGCAAGGTCGCTGACGGCCTGGGGCGAGACCCAGGGCGTGTCCGCCCGTGCCATGCAGGGCGTCGTGCTGATACTCGACGAACTGTTCGCGAATGTGGTCATGCACGGCTACCGGGACGATCCGGACGGCGATGTCGCCATCGAGGCCATGCTGGTCGATGGTCAGGTGCAGGTGACGCTGACCGACCACGCCCCGCATTTCAATCCGCTCGAGGTCGACGAGCCGGACATCAGCCTGGATCTCGAGGAGCGGGAAATCGGCGGCCTCGGGCTGCTGTTCGTGCGCCGAACCGCCGATGCCCTCGCCTACGAGTCCCTCGATGCGCAGGGCCGGCCGGCCAACGTGCTGAGGTACGCCAAGCGCGTCGCCTGAGGTCCGCGAGCCGCGTGGCGGCACGCGGCGCATCCGCCCGCCCACAGGCATCACCGGCGCCAGCCGACACGGCGCCGGTTCGACCGCGCTAGCGTCGCTTCTGGCGCGACGACCCCGCGCTCCTCGCGCGACGACCATGCATCCGCGGCTTTCCTGCCCCCCCTGCAGGCGCATCGCGCCCAGCCTGCACCGGTGGGTCCCCTATGCGATCGTGGCGCTGGCGTTGTTGGCTGTTTCGCAGTTGCTATGGCGATGGCAGACATGGCCCGTCAGGACGCTGCTGAACGCTCTCGAGGCGCCCCCCCCTTGAAACCTTCCGTGCGGGTCCAGACCGCGGTCGGCGCGATCCTGGGCGCCTGGGCCGTGGGCCTGGTGGTGGCAAGTGCGCGGTTGCAGGCCTGGCAGCAGGAAATGGCACAGGTGTTGGCCGAGGTCCAGGCGGACGCCCTGGTGCGGGCCAGCCCAGGGGGAGCGGCCGGCGCCGCACAGCCCCAGTGGCAGCGCCAGCGCGCCATCGCGCTCATGACGGCCGTGGAGCGACTGCAGGACGGTGCGGCCTGGACATGGGTCATGCCGGGCTCCTGGTCGGTGTTCGATGACCTCGAGGAACGCGCCCTGGCCCGCATCGGGCGGACCTTCGGCCAGGGCGTGGTACAGGCGCTCGGCCGAGAGGTCGAGCGCCGGGCGGCGGCCGCGAGCGGCGCGTCCCTGCACCCCGGCACGGGATACCTCGAGGAAGGCGGAGGGTGCGGCCTCCCCCCGGTTGCCGCCGGCGGGCTGGAGCTGCCGGTCGAGGCGACGCCCGAGTTCATCGCCGTGTTGCGACTGGTCGAAGAGGCCGAACGACTGGACCAGGCCACCGCAGCCTTGCGCCGCCTGCGGCACCCGCACGCGCACGCGGACGACCTGCGGCTCCTGGCGGACTCGATCCTCGGTACGGCGCTGCGCGGGTCGACCCCGCGCAGCCTCGCCTGGTTCGCCGCCCATGGAGACCCGCAGGACCCCGGGTTCGACGCGATGACGCTGCGGCTACAGGGAGCAATGCGTTGCGGCGTGCGCGCCGCCATGGACAGGCTGCACCGGCGACTGGTCGAGGACAACCCGCTCCTGGCCCTGGAGCAGGCGGCCTGGCTGTCGGCGCGCGCCGACCTGTTCAACCGTGAAGAAGGCACCGCCCTGGCGCGCCTGCACCGGGCCTCTGGGCAGCTCGAGGCGCTCGACGCGCTGCTGGCGACACAGCCGCATGGCTGGATGGGCGACGAGGCCGCGCCGTTCGGCAGGGCCCACCAGGCGCTGGTCGATCGCATGAGGACGATGACCTCGCTGGGGCCGGAGTTCGCGCAAGCGCTCGAACACTCGGCGCAGGACTGGCGCGAGCGGCTGCAGGCGCGACTCGCCGAACGGCTCGCCCGCAGCGCCGACCGCCTGGCCTGGGATCGGGACCATCACCGACTCACCCTACCCCCCGGTCGCGCTGCCCTGCGCGAAGGCCTCCGGGCGCTGTTGCGCGAGCCGTTCATGGCGCCACGGGACGACGGCAAAACGCCGGAGGCCGCATCGGCCCAGACGGCCACCCCGGTGGCCTTGGTGCCTCCGGAGGCCTTGGCGGACCTCGTCGAGCAGCGCCTGCGCGTCGAGCGCGAGGTGCTGCCCCGGCTGCCCCAGGCGTTGCAGGTGCCGGCCCGGGCGTTCGTCGATCAACGCGTGGCGGGACTGGCCCTGACGCAGGCCCGGTCCTGGCTGCTGGAGGCGCCGCCCCAGGTGCGCGAGGACCGTCTGCGGCAGCTCCAGGCCGACCTCGAGGCGGCGGGGGCGCCCTCGCTGTCGGCGTGGATCGGCCTGCGCCTGGCCGAGGAGGCGCTCGGCTCGCCCCTCGAATCGCCCCTCAGTACGCCGGGCGCCCCAGCAGGCCGGCCGCCACCTGCGGATAGCGCAGGCGAAGCCGAAGCTCCTGCTTCATCCGCCGATTGACCAGGCGGCGCGACTCGCTCATGAAGCTCAGAAGCACCAGCGGCAGCTGCGACTGCGCCGTGCTGCGCGCCAGCCGAGGCGGCCGCGGAAGGCCGTACAGGTCGGCCGCCAGGTCGAAGTAGTCGCCCATCTTGAGCTCGGTGTCGTCGCTGGCGTTGTAGACCCGCTGCGGTGCGCCGTGCCATAGCGCCGCGAGCATGGCGCGGGCGAGGTCGTCGGCGTGGATGTGATTGGTGTAGACGTCGTCCTCGGCCCGCAGCACCGGCGTGCCCCGCTGCAGTCGCTCACGCGGCGTTCCGCCCTCGCGGTCGACGGCATAGATGCCGGGGATACGCAGGATGTTCGACCGCACCCCAGCGGCGCGGCCGAAATGGCGCACCAGCGCCTCCGCATCGGCCCGCCGCTGGGCGCGCGGGGTGGAGGGCGCGACGGGGCGGCTCTCGTCGACCCGCTCGCCGCCGCAATCGCCGTACACGCCGCTGGTGGAGCCGTAGGCCAGGGACCGCGGCGGCGTGCGCCGGCGCAACGCGCGCAGCAGGGCCTGGGTCCGCGGGTCCCGCCACCACTGGCCGCCCGCCTCCGACGGGGGCGGCGCGAGGTGGACGACGCGGGTGGCCAGCCCTGCGAGCCGCGCGAGGGTGGCAGGCTGGTCGAGGTTGCCGGCCAGCGGTGTGATGCCCGCGGCCCGCAGCAGGGGCGCGCGTGCGGGCGAGGAACTCAGGGCCAGCAGGCGCGCGCGGCCGGCCTGGGCGCGGGCGACCCGCAGCCCGACGTCGCCGCAGCCGACGACCAGCAGGCGCTCGCGCCGGAAACGGGCCGGCAGCGCGCCGAGGGGGGTCTGGTTTGAAGGCAAAATTCGTGGGTTTGATATCGAAGAAAACGAGGATACCCAAGATGACCAGCGTGACCGCCGCGGGCGGCTCCTTCCAGGTGACCGTGCAACCCAGCGGGCGCAGCTTCGGCGCGGAAGCCGGCGAGACCCTGCTGGCCGCCGCCATCCGCCAGGGCATCGGCCTGCCCTATGGCTGCAAGGACGGCGCCTGCGGCTCCTGCAAGTGCCGCAAGCTTGAGGGGACCGTGACCCATGGCCCCCACCAGAGCAAGGCGCTCAACGCCGACGAGGAGGCCTCGGGCTACATCCTGACCTGCTGCGCCACCGCCTCGTCCGACGTGGTGCTGGAGTCGCGCCAGGTGACCGACGAGAGCGCCTTCCCGGTCAAGAAGATGCCGGTGCGCGTGCAGGCCCTGCAGAAGCTCTCGCACGACGTGATGCTGGTGCGCCTGCAGCTGCCCGCCGCGGACACCATGAAGTTCCATGCCGGCCAGTACGTGGAGTTCATCCTGCGAGACGGCGCGCGCCGCAGCTATTCGATGGCCAACGCCGCGCACCTGATGGTGCGCAACGAAGGTGGCGTGGCCAGCGGCCCCGCGGTGGACCTGCACGTGCGCCACATGCCGGGCGGCAAGTTCACCGACCATGTGTTCACCGCGATGAAGGAAAAGGACATCCTGCGCGTCGAAGGCCCGTTCGGCAGCTTCTTCCTGCGCGAGGACTCCGACAAGCCCATCGTCCTGCTCGCCTCCGGCACCGGATTCGCGCCGATCAAGGCCCTGATCGAGCACATGCAGTTCAAGGGCATCACCCGCCCCACCGTCCTGTACTGGGGCGGCCGCCGTCCCGGTGACCTGTACATGGACGACTGGGTGCGCGCACAGTGCGCGCAGATGCCGAACCTGCGCTACGTGCCCGTGGTTTCCAACGCCCTGCCCGAGGACAACTGGACCGGCCGCACCGGCTTCGTCCACAAGGCGGTCCTGGAGGACCTGCCGGACCTGTCCGGCCACCAGGTCTATGCCTGCGGCGCGCCCATCGTGGTGGAGTCGGCTCGCACCGAGTACAGCGCGCAGGCCGGCCTGCCGCCCGAGGAGTTCTACGCCGACTCCTTCACCTCCGAGGCGGACAAGCACGGCGGCTGACGCCATTGACCCGCCGCCCGGTAACAGCACGTAACCGGGGTTGATGAGACCCCGGCGGCTTTCCATAACTTCAGGCCCGCTCACCTGGAAACAAGGAGAGACCGCCATGAGCCTCCTGCACCTGCCCCACGGCATCTTCCACCGCCACCCGGCGCAGCATCCCGTGAAGGCGGCCAAAGCCGCCCGCGTCACGCAGGCCCGGCGCAAACAACTGGGAATCCGCGGGCTGCAGGTACTCGGGGGCCTCGCCCTTGCCGGCGTCATCGTGGCGCTCAACGTGCTGCTGTCGCAGCGCACGGAGCAGGCCCTGGCTCCCAGCGAATTTGTGCAGGCTGCGATCGCGGCTTCCATCGCCACGGTGGACGAATTCGCCGAGGCGAAACTGCGGGCCGTGGAAGCGGAATTTCCGCCCCAGTTCTGAGGCACCGGTCGCGCGGCGGGCCGCGGCCGGGTCAAAATCGGCGTCATGAAACGCCGTCACCTCCTTGCCCTTTCCGCCGCGGCGGCCTGCGCCGCCCCGTTGTCCACGCTGGCCCAGTCGCGCCCGTTGCGGCTGGTCGTGCCGTATGCCGCCGGCGGCCCGATCGACGTCACCGCGCGTGCGCTCGCCGAGCGGGTGCGTGAGACGCTGGGCACAGTGATCATCGATAACCGCCCGGGCGCGGGCGGCAACCTCGGCGCCGACCTGGTGGCCAAGGCGGCGCCGGACGGCCTGACCATCGGCGTCGCTGCGGTGGCCACCCACGCGATCAACCCCTGGCTGTTCTCGAAGATGCCGTACGACGCCGCGCGCGACTTCGCCCCCATCACCCAGATGGTGCGGGTGCCCAACGTGCTGGTGATGAACGCCGAGACCGCGCAGCGCCTGAAGATCCAGACCCTGGCCGACCTGATCGCCTACGCCAGGGCCAACCCCGGCCGGCTCAATTACGGCAGCGGCGGCAATGGCAGCGCCGGGCACTTGGCCGGCGAGATGTTCAAGCGCGATGCGGGCATCTTCGCGGTGCACATTCCCTACAACGGCGGCAACCCCGCGCAGCTGGCGCTGCTGTCCGGGCAGGTCGACTTCAACTTCGACAACCTGGCCACCGCCGCGCCCAACATCCGCGCAGGCAAGCTCAAGGCCCTGGCGGTGACGACGCTGCAGCGCTCCACCGCGCTGCCCGAGATCCCCGCGGTGGCCGAGACGCTCAAGGGCTTCGCCATCGACACCTGGTGGGGCCTGGTGGCGCCGGCCGGCACGCCCGCCGACGTGGTGCAGCGCCTGAACCAGGCCTTCGTCGCGGCCCTGGGTGCGCCCGAGACGCGCAGCCGCTTCGGGCAGCTCCTGGCCGAGCCGGTGCCCACCACGCCGGAGGCCTTCGGCGCCTTCATGCGCGCCGAGCTCGCCAAGTACGAGCGCGTGGTCAAGGCCTCGGGCGCCAAGGTGGACTGAGCGCCGGTCGATCCGGCGGCGCCCCTCGCGCCGTCCTACGCCGGGCGTGGGACATGTCCCACGAGCCCGGCAACGCCAGGTTCCTAGATTGGCCCTTCGAGCCTGCCTCGAAGAAAGGTCGATCATGCGAGCACGCCTCCTGCTCCTGTCCGCCCTGGCTGCCCTGTCCGCTGAAATGCCGGCGATGGCGCAGACCAGCGGCAACCCCTCCACCGCCTCCTGGTGGGAGCCCGGCTCGGGCCGCACCTCGATCGGGCTGAACCTGGGCCGATCCCGCTTCCACACCGACTGCGCCGCCGGCTTCGGCTGCGACAACCGAAACACCTACTGGAGCCTGTACGGGCGCAACATGGCCAGCGACCGCTGGGGCAGCCAGCTGTCCCTGGTGCACATGGGCGAAGCCGACCGCGGGGGCGGCGGCACCCGCGCCTACGGGCTGGACCTGAGCCTGGTGGGCCGGGTCCCGGTGACCCAGTCCCTCGGCGCCTACGGCAAGGTGGGCGCGGTCTGGGGCCACACACGCGTGAACACGGCGGCCGCCGCGGGCCTGCCCTCCGGCACCGAGAACGGGCTGGGCCTGTCCTTCGGCGCGGGCGTGAGCTGGGACTTCACGCCCAAGCTGTCGGCGGTGCTGGAATGGGACCGCTACGACTTCAAGTTCGCGGGCACCGGCCGCGAGGGCGTGCGGGCCACCAGCCTGGGCCTGCAGTACCGGTACTGACCCCCGCGGACGCGCCGCTCACTCGCCGAGGTAGGCGGCGCGGACCTTGGGGTCGTCCAGCATGCGGCGGGCCTCGCCGGACATGGTGATGAGGCCTGACTCCATGACGTAGCCGCGGTCGGCGATCTGCAGCGCGCGGCTGGCGTTCTGCTCGACGAGGACAATGGTCACGCCCTGGGCGTGGACGTCACGCACCACCTCGAAGATCTTGTCGACCATGATGGGCGACAGGCCCATGGAGGGCTCGTCGAGCAGCAGCACCTTCGGCCGGCTCATGAGGGCACGGCCCATGGCGAGCATCTGCTGCTCGCCGCCGGACATGGTGCCCGCGAGCTGGTCGCGGCGCTCCTTCAGGCGCGGGAAGATGGTGAAGACCTTGTCGATGTCGGCCAGGATGTCCGCGGAGTCGTGGCGGATGTGGGCCCCCATCTGCAGGTTCTCGAGGATGGTCATGCGGGTGAACACGCCGCGGCCCTCGGGCACCATGGCGAGGCCACGCTTGACCAGGTCCCAGGCGCCCTGCCCCTTGATGCTCGAACCCAGGAATTCGATGTCGCCGCCGGCCATGCCCAGCGTGCCGGTGATGGCCTTCATGGTGGTGGTCTTGCCGGCACCGTTGGAGCCGATCAGCGAGACCAGCTCGCCCGCGCGGACCTCGAAGTCCACGCCCTTGACGGCCTGGATGCCGCCGTAGGCGACCTTCAGGCCCGCGACCTTGAGCAGTACGTCCGCCATCTCAGTGTCCTCCCGTGCCGAGGTAGGCCTCGATCACCTTCTCGTTGCGCTGCACCTCGGCGGGCGTGCCCTGCGCGATCTGCTTGCCGTAATCGAGCACGGTGACGCGGTCGCACAGGCCCATGACCAGCTTCACGTCGTGCTCGATCAGCAGGATGGTGCGGTTGTCCTTGCGGATCCGGTCTATCAGCTCGCGAAGCTGCACCTTCTCGGTGGCGTTCATCCCGGCGGCGGGCTCGTCGAGTGCGATCAGCTGCGGGTCGGTGGCCAGGGCGCGGGCGATCTCCAGGCGGCGCTGGTCGCCGTAGGACAGCGTGCGGGCCTTGAAATCGGCGTACTTGCCGATGCCCACGTAATCGAGCAGTTCCTGCGCCCGGGCCGCGATGGCGGCCTCCTCGGCGCGGAACGCCGCGGTGCGCAGGATCGCCCCCACCAGGCCCGAGCCGGTGCGGATGTGGCGGCCCACCATGACGTTTTCCAGCGCCGTCATGTCGGAGAACAGGCGGATGTTCTGGAAGGTGCGCGCAATGCCCGCCTTGGCCACCTCGTGGACCGCGGTGGGCTGGTAGGGCTTGCCCGCCAATTCGAAGCTGCCGCTGTCGGGGGTGTAGAGACCGGTGATCACGTTGAAGAACGTGGTCTTGCCCGCGCCGTTGGGGCCGATCAGGCCGTAGACCTGGCCGCGCTCGATGGTGAGGCCCACATCGGACAGGGCCTGCAGCCCGCCGAAGCGCTTGGAGATGCCGGCCACGCGAAGGACGATGTCTGCCATGGCGGTCTCCTCAGGCGGCCTTGTTCAGGGACTTGCCATGCTCGGGCGAGGGCCACAGCCCGCGCGGGCGCAGCAGCATGACGATGATCATGGCCAGGGCGATCAGCAGCTGGCGCAGGATGGAAGCGTCCAGCCGCCCGCCGGTCATGGCCTGCAGGTCCAGCAGGCCCGAGACCCAGCGCAGCACCTCGGGGAGCGCCGACAGCAGCACCGCGCCCAGGATCACGCCCGGCAGGTGGCCGATGCCCCCGAGGACCACCATGGCGACGATCATCACTGACTCCATCAGGCTGAACGACTCGGGCGAGACGAACCCCTGGAAGGCCGCGAACATCGCGCCCGAGACGCCGCCGAAGGTGGCGCCCATGCCGAAAGCGAGCAGCTTCATGTTGCGGGTGTTGATGCCCATGGCCTTGGCGGCGATCTCGTCCTCGCGGATCGCCATCCAGGCACGTCCGATGCGCGAGAGCTCCAGGCGGTGGCAGATCACGACGCTGGCGACCACCAGCAGCAGGAACAGGTAGTAGTAGAGGGTGACCGAGGACACGGTGAACCCGCCGAGCTCAAGCGGCTTGCCGAAGTTCAGGCCGAAGATGCGGATCGGGTCGATCTGGCCCAGGCCCTTGGGGCCGTTGGTGAGGTTGACCGGGTGGTCGAGGTTGTTCAGGAACACCCGGATGATCTCGCCGAAGCCCAGGGTCACGATGGCCAGGTAGTCGCCCCGCAGCTTCAGCGTGGGCGCCCCCAGCATCACGCCCAGGATGCCGGCGAGCAGCGCCCCCAGCGGCACCACCAGGAAGATGGAGGTGTGCAGGCCGGTGGGGAACATCTGCGCGAACCAGGCGAAGGTGTCGGACAGGTGCGGCGAGGCCATCAGGCCGTACATGTAGGCGCCGATGGCGAAGAAGGCGACGAAGCCCAGGTCCAGCAGGCCGGCGAAGCCCACCACGATGTTCAGGCCCAGGGCGAGCAGGACGTACAGCAGCGCCATGTCGGCGATGCGGACCCAGAAATTGCCCATGGACTGCAGCAGCAGCGGCAGGAGCAGCAGGAGGACCGCCGTGACGGCCAGGGTGCGCTTGTTCTGGAAGTTCAGCATGTGCGGGTCTCCGGTCTCAGGCGCGGTCCGCCACGCGCTCCCCGAGCAGGCCCGAGGGGCGCAGGGTCAGCACGATGATCAGGACGATGAAGGCGAAGATGTCGGTGTAGTGGCTGCCCAGCACGCCGCCGGTGAGGATGCCGATGTAGCCCGAGCCGATGGATTCGATCAGTCCCAGCAGCACCCCGCCCACCACCGCGCCGGCGAGGTTGCCGATGCCGCCGAACACCGCCGCCGTGAATGCCTTGAGGCCAGGCAGGAAACCCATGGTGTGCTGCACGGTGCCGTAGTTCAGCGCCCACATGATGCCCGCCAGAGTGGCCAGCACCGCGCCGATGATGAAGGTGGCCGAGATGACCATGTCCGGCTTGACGCCCATGAGCGCCGCCACCCGCGGGTTCTCGGCGGTCGCCCGCATGGCGCGCCCCAGCTTGGTGTAGTTCACCAGGTACATCAGCACCGCCAGCGAGATGGCGGTGATGGCGAGGATCAGGACCTGGGTGGTGGTGATCACCGCGCCGCCGATGTTCAGGGGCGCCACCGGCAGCACCGAGGGATAGGGCTTGTAGTTCGGCTTGAAGATGATCATCGCCAGCGTCTGCAGCAGGATGGACATGCCGATGGCGGTGATCAGGGGCGCGAGCTTGGGGCTGTTGCGCAGGGGCCGGTAGGCGACCTTCTCGATGGCGAAGTTCAGGGCGGCGGCAACGACGCAGGAAACCACCAGGGCCACCAGCAGCATCAACCACCCTGGCATGCCGGGCACCGCATCCTGCAGGCCGGTGAGGATCGCCCAGCTCGTGAGGGCCCCCACCATCAGCACCTCGCCATGGGCGAAGTTGATCAGGTTGATGATGCCGTACACCATGGTGTAGCCCAGGGCTACCAGGGCATACATGCTGCCCAGGACCAGACCGTTGATGATCTGCTGAAGCAGGATATCCATGACGCGTGTTCTCCGTTGTGGCCCGGGTCCGTCAGTCAGTTAGCAAAAAACCCGCCATGTGATGCGCGGGTCCCGGATCTGCAGAAGATTCTAGCCACCGCGCTGACGCGCCCCCGGCGGGTTTTCCCTGCGCGGCGCCGGCCGCCGTGGCTACGTCTTGCCAGCCTCGCGATCGCGCTCACGCAGCATCCGCAGCTTCTCCGCGATGCGGATCTCCAGGCCCCGCTCCACCGGCTGGTAGAAGCGCGCCGGCGCCATGCCCTCGGGGAAGTAGCGCTCGCCCGCGGCGTAGCCGCCCTCCTCGTCGTGGGCATAGCGGTAGCCCTTGCCGTAATCGAGGTCCTTCATCAGCTTCGTGGGGGCATTGCGAAGGTGCATGGGCACCGGGCGGGTGCCGTCCTTCTGCACGAAGGCGCGCATCTGGTTGTAGGCGGTGTAGACCGCGTTGGACTTGGCGGCCACGGCCAGGTAGACCACGCACTCGGCCAGCGCCAGCTCGCCCTCGGGCGAGCCGAGGCGCTCGTAGACCTCGGCGGCATCCAGCGCCAGGCGCAGCGCGCGCGGGTCGGCCAGGCCGATGTCCTCGGCAGCCATGCGCACCAGGCGGCGGGCGATGTAGCGCGGGTCGGCGCCGCCATCGAGCATGCGCACGAACCAGTACAGGGCGGCGTCCGGGTCGGAGCCGCGCACGCTCTTGTGGAGGGCGCTGATGGTGTCGTAGAACTGCTCGCCGCCCTTGTCGTAGCGGCGCATGCGCTCGCCCAGCACCTTGAGCAGCCAGGCGTCGGTGATCTCGGCGAGCTTCTGCGCGCCGGCGGCGACCGAGAGGGTCTCCAGGGTATTGAGCAGGCGGCGCGCGTCGCCGTCCGCATAGGCCAGCAGGCGCGCCAGGGCCGCCGGCTCCAGCGCCGGCACGGCGCCGATGGCCTGGGCCCGCTGCACCAGCTGCGAGAGGTCGTCCTCCGACAGCGGCTGCAGCACGTAGACCGCGGCACGCGAGAGCAGCGCGGAGTTCACCTCGAACGAGGGGTTCTCGGTGGTGGCCCCGATGAAGGTGAACAGGCCCGACTCCACGTGCGGCAGGAAGGCGTCCTGCTGGCTCTTGTTGAAGCGGTGGACCTCGTCGACGAAGACGATGGTGCGCTGCGCCTGCAGGCCGGAGGCCGCGTGCTGGGCCTGTTCGACCGCCTCGCGGATGTCCTTCACGCCGCCGAGCACCGCGCTGATGGTGATGAACTGCGCGTCGAAGGCCTGGGCCATCAGGCGGGCGATGGTGGTCTTGCCCACGCCCGGCGGGCCCCACAGGATGCAGCTGTGGGGCTGGCCCGACTCGAACGCGATGCGCAGGGGCATGCCCTCGCCAAGCAGGTGCTGCTGGCCGATGACGTCGGCCAGGGTGGCGGGACGCAGGCGCTCGGCGAGCGGGGGATGGGCCGAAGCCTTCGGGGAACTCATTCGAGCCCCCGCGCCCGGGACGGCGTGTCCTCGCTGCCCCCCGAGGGGGCACGAACTTGCTTGGGGCGGCCCGGCGCTGCGTTCACTGCCGGATCACGTCGGCGCCCGCAGGCGGCCGGAACTGGAAGGTGGACTCGGGCAGCGCGGGGTTGACCTCCACGCGCGAGAAGCTCATGACCGAGCGCTGGCCGAAGGCGTCGAGGATCTCCAGCGCCGCCAGCTCGGGGCCGCGGAAGCCCACGCGCACGCTGCGCAGCTGGCCATCCTTCGCCCTGGGCGTGGCCTGCACCCACTGCAGGCCGCCCTGGTCGGGCGCGGCGGCGAGCTCGAAATCCTGGCGCAGGGCCGCGAGGTCGGCGGCGGTGGCGATCAGCGCCGCCGGGGTGGAGGCGAGCACCTGCGCCTGGCGGCGGGCGGTGACCTGGTTCAGGTCCGGGTCGTGCAGCCACAGGGTCTGGCCGTCGGCGACGATGGTCTGCTCGAAGGGCTTGCGGTAGGTGAAGCGGAAGCGGCTCGGGCGCTGGAACTCGAAGGTGCCTGACGAGGCCTTGGTGCGCGCCGGCTGCCCCTCGCGGACCGGGCCGGTGACGGCCTGGGTGAACTCGGCGCGCCCGGTGCGGGCGGAGCGCAGGAACGCTTCGAGCGCCTCCAGGCCGTCGGCGCGCGCGGGCAGCGCCGCGGCCGCCAGCAGGGCGCACAGGCCCAGGCACAGGGCACGTCGGAACAGGGCCACGCTCACTCCGCGGTCCGGTTGGGCACGAGGATGTCGCGCTGGCCCTGGCCGTTCATGGCACTGACGAGGCCGGCGTTCTCCATGTCCTCGACCAGGCGGGCGGCGCGGTTGTAGCCGATCTTGAGGTGGCGCTGCACCAGAGAAATGCTGGCCTTGCGGTTCTTGAGGACCACCTCGACCGCCTGGTCGTACATCGGGTCCTTCTCACCACCGCCCTCGCCGCCCTCGCCGCCTTCGCCGCCGGGGCCGCCCTCGTCGTCGACGGTGCCGCCTTCGAGGACGCCCTCGATGTAGTTGGGCTCGCCGCCCTGCTCCTTGAGGTAGCTGACCACGCGGTGCACTTCGTCGTCGCTGACGAAGGCGCCGTGCACGCGCACCGGCAGGCCGGTGCCGCTGGCCATGTACAGCATGTCGCCCATGCCCAGGAGCGCCTCGGCGCCCATCTGGTCGAGGATGGTGCGGCTGTCGATCTTGCTGGAGACCTGGAAGGCGATGCGGGTGGGGATGTTGGCCTTGATCAGGCCGGTGATCACGTCCACGCTGGGGCGCTGGGTGGCCAGGATCAGGTGGATGCCGGCGGCGCGCGCCTTCTGGGCGAGGCGGGCGATCAGCTCCTCGATCTTCTTGCCCACCACCATCATCAGGTCGGCGAGCTCGTCGATCACCACCACGATGTGGGGCAGGCGCTCGAGCGGCTCCGGGCTGTCGGGGGTGAGGCTGAAGGGGTTGTAGATGAACTCCTCCCGCGCCTTGGCCTCGTCGATCTTGGTGTTGTAGCCGGCGAGGTTGCGCACGCCGAGCTTGGCCATGAGCTTGTAGCGGCGCTCCATCTCGGCCACGCACCAGTTCAGGCCGTGGGCGGCCTGGCGCATGTCGGTGACCACGGGCGCGAGCAGGTGCGGGATGCCCTCGTAGACCGACATCTCCAGCATCTTGGGGTCGATCATCAGCAGGCGGACGTCGCGCGCCTCGGCCTTGTACAGGAGCGACAGGATCATCGCGTTGATGCCCACCGACTTGCCCGAGCCGGTGGTGCCGGCAACCAGCACGTGCGGCATCTTGGCGAGGTCGGCCACCACCGGGTTGCCGATGATGTCCTTGCCCAGGCCCATGGTGAGGAGGGACTTGGCCTCGTTGTACACCTGCGAGCCGAGGATCTCGGAGAGGCGGATGGACTGGCGCTTGGCGTTGGGCAGCTCCAGCGCCATGTAGTTCTTGCCCGGGATGGTCTCGATCACGCGGATGGACACCAGCGACAGCGAGCGCGCCAGGTCCTTGGCGAGGTTGACGATCTGCGAACCCTTCACGCCGGTGGCCGGCTCGATCTCGTAGCGGGTGATCACCGGGCCGGGCTGGGCCAGCACCACCCGCACCTCGACGCCGAAGTCCTTGAGCTTCTTCTCGATCAGGCGCGAGGTCATCTCCAGCGTCTCGGCGGAGACGGTCTCCTGGCGGCCCGGGGCGCCGTCGAGAAGGTCGACCTGGGGCAGGTTGCTGTCACGCAGCTCGGTGAACAGCGGCTTCTGGCGCTCCTTGGCCACGCGCTCGCTCTTGGGGACCTCGACCACCACCGGCTCGATGAGGACCGGCGTGTGGTGCTGCTCCTCGATCTCGTGACGCTCCTCGAGCACGGTTTCCTCGCGCTCGCGGGCGGCCTGCTGGCCGAAGGCGAGGTCCTCCTGGATCTCGCGCTGCTCGCGGCGGGCCGCGAAGAAGCCGTCGATGCGGGCGCCGATGTGCTCGGCCACCTGGCCCCAGGAGAACCGGAAGACGGCGCCCATCGCCAGCACCACCAGGGTGAGGCAGACCAGGCCCGATCCGGTGAAGCCGAGCCAGTGCACGGCCGACGGGCCGGCCAGGTAGCCCAGGGCGCCGCCGGCGTGGTCCGGCAGGCGCGGCTCGAAACGGTAGAGGCGCGACCACTCGAGGGCCGAGCTGGCCACCAGCAGCAGGGCCAGGCCGGCCCAGAAGGCCAGGCGGTCACGCAGGCCGCGGGGCGGGGGCGCATCGTCCATGCCGGCGCGCATCCAGCGCGCCAGCGCCGCGAACCAGGCCCGCACGCCGGCCGCCACACACCACCAGACCGAGTAGCCCAGGAGGAAGAAGCTGGCATCAGCCAGCCAGGCGCCCAGGCGGCCACCCCAGTTGCGCACCGGGCCGCCCGTGCCCGAGGTGGAGAACGCCGCGTCCTGCACCGAGTGCGTGACCAGGGCCAGCAGCCAGAACGCCAGCGCCAGCAGCCCCAGCACCAGGGCGATCTCCTGGGCGAAGCGGCCCAGGCCGGGACGGTCATCGGCCTCGCGCGAGGCCGTGGGGGAGGTCAGGGTATGGAGCGAATACGTCATGGACTGCGGTGCGAACCCGCCTAGATTATCCGAGGGTACTGAGCCGATCCTTGATCAGCATGGACCCGTCCTCGCGGGTTTCGATGAAGCCGCGCTCTTCGAGGTCCTTCATCACGCGGCTGACCATCTCGCGGGAAGCGCCCACCATCTTGGCGATGTCCTGGCGGGAGATGCGTTCGCGGATGGTGAGCAGGCCCTCGCGATCGGGTTGGGCGAACTCCAGCAGGGCGCGGGCGACGCGGCCGTAGACATCCATCAGGGCGAGGGATTCGATCTTGCGGTCGGCCTGCCGCAGGCGCTGCACCAGGCCCTTCATGATGGCGTAGGCCATCGAGCTGTTCTCCGGCAGGCAGCGGGCGAACTCGGCGCGGCCCAGGGCGAGCATGTCGGTCTGCACCTCGGCGCGGACGGTGGCGGAATGGGCCTCGTTGTCGATCAGGCTCATCTCGCCGATGTAGTCCCCGGGCTGCAGGGTGGCGAGGATGACCTCGCGGCCGCGCCGGTCCGAGGTGATGACGCGGGTGCGGCCGGTGAGGATGATGAACAGGGTGTTGGACTTGTCCCCCTGCTCCACCACCACCTCGCCGCGCTTGAAGCGGCGCTTGACCACGGCATCCGCCACCGACTCGGCCTGGGCCGAGGTGAGCAAGGCGAACAGGGGAACCCGGCGAATGAGCTCCAGGTTGGAAAGCATCGACATCTCCACCCTCCCCGGCCGGGTGCCTGCCCGGGTGGCGGCGAACCTCGACCATCGGTTCTTACAATCGCTGCCATCAAAAGGGACAAGTGCCCGGCCCGCCAAGGCGAGGGATACTTGCCGACTGGCCCAGAAATGTACACCGCGCGTGAAACCGTACGCGCAAGTTTTACCAACATGAGCACACAACACGCCAAAGTCCTCATTCTCGGCTCCGGCCCGGCCGGCTACACCGCCGCCATCTACGCCGCGCGCGCCAACCTCAACCCGCTGCTGATCACCGGGATCGCCCAGGGCGGCCAGCTCATGACGACCACCGACGTCGACAACTGGCCCGCCGACGTGCACGGCGTGCAGGGCCCCGAGTTGATGCAGCGCTTCATGGAGCATGCCGAGCGCTTCAAGACGCAGATGGTGTTCGACCACATCAACCAGGTCGACCTGTCCAAGCGCCCCTTCACCCTCACCGGCGACAGCGGCACCTACACCTGCGACTCGCTGATCATCGCCACCGGCGCGTCGGCCCGCTACCTGGGCCTGCCCTCCGAGGAGGCCTTCATGGGCAAGGGCGTGAGCGCCTGCGCCACCTGCGACGGCTTCTTCTATCGCGACCAGACCTGCTGCGTCGTCGGCGGCGGCAACACCGCCGTCGAGGAGGCGCTGTACCTGTCCAACATCGCCAGCAAGGTCTACCTGGTGCACCGCCGCGACAAGTTCCGCGCCGAGCCGATCCTGGTGGACAAGCTGATGGAGAAGGTGGCGGCCGGCAAGATCGTCCTCAAGACCTTCAAGACGCTGGACGAAGTGCTGGGCGACGCGACCGGCGTGACCGGCATCCGCGTGAAGGACGTCAACGACGGCAGCACCGAGGACATCGAGCTCAAGGGCTGCTTCATCGCCATCGGCCACTCGCCCAACACCGGGATCTTCCAGGGCCAGCTGGAAATGAAGGACGGCTACCTCATCACCCAGGGCGGCAACAACGGCTTCGCCACGCAGACCAGCGTGCCGGGCGTCTTCGCCGCGGGCGACGTGCAGGACCACGTGTACCGCCAGGCCATCACCAGCGCCGGCACCGGCTGCATGGCGGCCCTGGATGCACAGCGCTTCCTCGAGCAGCACGAGTAATCGAGGCGCGACAGGCCGGTTCACGCGCCGCCGCGGAACCGGCCTTGCCGGGCCCTCGAGGGTGCCCCGCCAGGGCCCGTGGCGCAGCCGCTGCGGGCTGGGCTATAATCGCAGGCTTTGCTGGATCCGTGCCTGGGAATGCACATGCCGGCAGATGGGTTACCGCCACCCGAATAATTCTGGCGAGGTGAGGTGCTCGCGACAGCGACCACCGTTTTGACTGGAGTGCTCCATGGCACGCAAGTGTGAAGTCACGGGCAAGGGCCCGATGGTCGGGAATAACGTTTCCCACGCCAACAACAAAACCAAGCGCCGGTTCATGCCGAACCTGCAATACCGCCGTTTCTGGGTCGAGAGCGAGAACCGCTGGGTGCGCCTGCGCGTTTCGAGCGCCGCGCTGCGCCTGATCGACAAGAACGGTATCGACAGCGTGCTGGCGGACCTGCGTGCCCGCGGCCAGGCCTAATCAAGGAGAATAGACATGGCTAGCAAAGGCGGACGCGAGAAGATCAAGCTGGAGTCCACGGCCGGTACCGGTCACTTCTACACCACCAGCAAGAACAAGAAGACGATGCCCGAGAAGATGGCGATCATGAAGTTTGATCCCAAGGCTCGCAAGCACGTCGAGTACAAGGAAGTGAAGCTGAAGTAATTCGGCCCACCCCAGGAAAAGCCCCGCACCGCGGGGCTTTTTCTTTGGCGCGCCGCTGGTCAGGCGGGGCGCCGGCCTTCGGGCGGGCAGGCTTCCCGCTCGGCGCGGCGGCGGGCTTCGATCTCGCGTTCGATGCGGTCGATCTCCATGCGGATACCCCGCCACGCGCCGGTGAGGGGCGCGAAATAGAGGCGGATGCTGTCCTTGAGGATACGACCGAGTGCAAGGCGCTGCTTCGTCATTTGAACGTCTCCTTGGCCAGTGACCAGCCACTGCGAGCGAGATACAGGGCAAACAGTACCAAATCCATCGCCAGCATGACGTGGGCCGAGAACTCGATCGCCCACTGCGTGAACAAGCTCACACCCAGGCGCTGGACCGACCCGGCCGCCAGGTCAAGCGCGACCGCAAGCCCACCCAGGACACCGAAGATGAAGGTGCCGAACAGCATGTGCATGAGCTGTTCCTTCACCAGTTCGCGGTGGTTTCCCACGATCGCCCTCCCCCTCTGTGCGCGGCGCAGTGTAGGGGGGACGGGTTGTCGGTGTCGAGATAAAACTGTTGCCGCGCTGGAAAAGAAAAAGCCCCGCGGTGCAGGGCTCTTTCAAGGCGACGCCTGGCGCGTCAGGCGTGCGCGGCGCGCAGGCGCTGGGAGAAGTGCTGCAGGCGGGCGATGCCGCTGTCCTCGGCGCGCTTGCACCAGGCGGCCAGGTCGGCGGCCAGCTGCTCGCGCGAGACGCTGGTGTTCAGCCACATCTGGCGCAGCTCCTCGCGCATGGTGAACATCTTGTCGATGGCCGGGTGGGCGGCGCGGGCCTGGGCCAGCTGGGCGCGGGCGTCGGCCGGCACGCGGTCGTCCTCACGGTGCAGCCACCGGCGGCAGGCCTTGAGCAGCGCGGAGTCCTGGCCCTTGGCGGTGACGGCGGAGATCTCGTCGGCGCAGGCGCGGCGCATCTCGCGGGCGTAGCGGGCCATGACCTCGTAGCGGTTGGCGATGACCGCCTCCAGGGTCTTCTCGTCGGCCACCGGGCGGATGGAGCCCAGCTGCAGCTTCGGCGGCACCTTCTTGACCTTGGCCCAGCCCAGCTTCTCGAAGAAGCGGATGTAGACCCAGCCGATGTCGAACTCGTACTTCTTGACGGAGAACTTGGCCGCCGTCGGGTAGGTGTGGTGGTTGTTGTGGAGTTCTTCGCCGCCGATCAGGATGCCCCAGGGCGAGATGTTGGTGGAGGCGTCGGGCGCCTCGAAGTTGCGGTAGCCCCAGTAGTGGCCGATGCCGTTGATGATGCCGGCGGCGGTGACGGGGATCCACAGCATCTGCACGGCCCAGACCGTGAGGCCGGCGGCGCCGAACAGGAGCACGTTCAGGATCAGCATGATCGACACGCCCAGCGCGCTGTGGCGGGTGTACAGGTTGCGCTCGATCCAGTCATCGGGCGTGCCATGGCCGAACTTGGCGACGGTCTCGGCGTTCTTGGCCTCGGCGCGATACAGCTCGGCGCCCTTCCAGAAGACGGTCTCGATGCCGCGGGTCTGCGGGCTGTGGGGGTCGTCCTCGGTCTCGCACTTGGCGTGGTGCTTGCGGTGGATGGCGACCCACTGCTTGGTCACCATGCCGGTGCCCAGCCACAGCCAGAAGCGGAAGAAGTGGGAGGGGATCTTGCCCAGGTCCAGGGCGCGGTGGGCCTGGCTGCGGTGCAGGAAGATCGTCACGCTGGCGATGGTGATGTGGGTCGTCACCAGGGTGTAGATGACGATCTGCCACCAGGTCAGATCCAGCAGGCCGTGGGCGAAGAAATCGATCGCCGCGTTCAGCACGGCCCAGTCAGGAAGCATCATAGGGGGGGAGTCAGTCCTCAAAGGTCAATCGATCGATTTTACGGCTGAGGGTTCCCCAACGCCAACCCCCGAGAACTTAATGACTCACCATGACCCCATGATTTTCAGGTCTTGACCCACGCCGCGGCGAAAAAGCCGTCCATGGCATGGCGGTGCGGCCACAGGCGCAGGTAGTCGCCCGAGCACAGGGCCTGGACATCGCCGAGCTTCAGGCCGGCCAGGGCCTCGGCAGCCGGCAGCACGCGGAAGGACGGGTCCTCCGCGGTGAAGGCCTGGGCGATCGCCTCGTTCTCCTCGCGCAGCACGCTGCAGGTGGCGTAGACCAGCCGGCCGCCCGGCTTGAGCAGGCGCGCAGCGCTGCGCAGGATGGCGGCCTGCTTGGCGGTGAGCTCCGCCACCGCCTTGGGCGACTGGCGCCACTTCAGGTCAGGGTTGCGGCGCAGGGTGCCCAGTCCGGAGCAAGGCGCATCCACCAGCACCCGGTCGATCTTGCCGGCCAGGCGCTTGATGCGGTCGTCACGCTCGTGGGCGATGGCCGCGGGGTGCACGTTGGACAGGCCGCTGCGCGCCAGGCGCGGCTTGAGCGCGTCGAGGCGGTGGGCCGAGGTGTCGAAGGCATAGAGCCGGCCGGTGTTGCGCATGGTGGCGCCGATGGCCAGGGTCTTGCCGCCAGCGCCGGCGCAGAAGTCGACGACCATCTCGCCGCGCTTGGCGTCGAGCATGGCGGCGAGCAGCTGCGAGCCCTCGTCCTGCACCTCGATGGCGCCGCGCGTGAAGGCGTCCAGCTTGGTCAGCGCGGGCTTGCCCTCCAGGCGCAGGCCCCAGGGCGAGAACGGCGTGGGCTGCGAGGCAATGCCGGCGGCCTTCAGCTCCTTGGCGACGTCCTCGCGCTTGGCGGTGAGCGCGTTGACCCGCAGGTCCAGCGGCGCGGGGCGGTTCAGGCTGTCGACCAGGGCCCAGAACGCGTCGCCGAGCTGCTCCTTGAGCGGCTGCACCAGCCATTCGGGCAGGTTGTGGCGGTGGCGCTCCAGCAGGTCCTCGGGGCGCACCGCGTCGCACTGGTCCAGCCAGCGCTTTTCGGTGTCGTTCAGGGCGCCCTGGAGGAAATCGCGCGGGCCGGCGAAACCCAGGATGGCCATGCGCCGCTCCTTGGGGCCGCTGCCCGAGGGCGCGAAGTGGTCGAACAGCAGCTTCTGGCGCAGGACGGCGTAGACGGTCTCGGCCAGGGTGGCGCGTTCGCGCGGGCCGAGGTTGCGGTGGTCGCGGAAATAGCGCGAGACCACGGCATCGGCCGGGTGCTCGAACTTGAGGGCGAGGCCGACGAGTTCGGCGCAGGCGTCGAGCAGGGCTTTGGGATGCATGGCGGGCCTCAGAGGGTGGGCAGCAGGCGCGCAATGGCCCGGGGATAGATCTGGTGTTCCTGCGTCAGCACGCGGGAGGCCAGCACCTCGGGCGTGTCACCGGGCAGCACCGGGACGACGGCCTGCTCCAGGATGGGACCGTGGTCCAGTTCGGCGGTGACCTGGTGCACCGTGGCGCCGGCGAACTTGCAGCCGGCCTCGATGGCCCGCTGGTGCGTGTGCAGCCCCGGGAAGGCGGGCAGCAGCGAGGGATGGATGTTCACCAGCCGCCCCTCGTAGCGGGCGACGAAGCCCGGGGTGAGGATGCGCATGAACCCCGCGAGCACCACCAGCGCGGGCTGGTGGCGGTCGATCTCGGCGGCAAGCGCGGCGTCGAAGGCCTCGCGGCCCGCGAACTGCTTGTGGTCGACGATGGCCGTCGGGATGCCCGAGCCGGCGGCGAAGGCCAGGCCCTTGGCGTCGGCACGGTTGCTGATGACGGCGGCCACACGGGCGCCGAAGCGGGACTCCCAGTCCTCGCGCCGGGCCGCGTGGACGATGGCGGACATGTTCGAGCCGCCACCGGAGATCAGGATCACGATGTTCTTCATGGAGGCCGCGATTATCCCAAGCGCGGCGCCCCTGCCCCGATCGGGCCGGCTCAGGCGCTGCGCTCGACCGGCTTGTCCGAGAAGCGCATCGAGAAATCGACCGCCTGGATGTCCTTGATCAGGCCGCCGACCGAGATGCGGTCCACGCCGGTCTCGGCGTACTCGCGCAGCTGGTCGAAGGTGACGCCGCCGGAGATCTCCAGGCTGCAACCCGCACCCGCCATCTTCACCGCCTCGCGGATGGTGGCGATGTCCATGTTGTCCAGGAGGACCATGGTCACGCCCGCGTCCAGGGCCTCGCGCAGCTGCGCCAGCGTCTCGACCTCGACCTGGATGAATTCCACCGGCCGGGTGGCCGCCAGGGCCTGGGCCGCGCGGAAGGCCGGGGTGAGGCCGCCGGCCGCGGCGATGTGGTTCTCCTTGATCAGGATCGCGTCGTACAGGCCCATGCGGTGGTTCTTGCCGCCGCCGCAGCGCACCGCGTATTTCTCGGCGATGCGCAGGCCGGGGATGGTCTTGCGCGTGTCGAGGATGGCGGCGCGGGTGCCACGGACCACGTCGACATACGCGGCGGTCTTGGTGGCCACGGCGCTGAGGGTCTGCAGGAAGTTCAGGCAGACGCGCTCGGCGGTGAGCAGCTCGCGGGCGCTGCCGGTGATCTCGACCACCTTGGCGCCGGGCGTGGTGCGCCCGCCATCGCGCACCAGCCAGTTCGCGCGGGCGCCCGGCGCCACCTGGCGCAGCACCTCGTCGACCCAGGGCTGGCCGCAGACCACGGCGGCCTCGCGGCAGATGATGGTGGCCGTGACCTGGCGCTCGGCCGGCACCAGGGAGGCGGTGAGGTCGCCGCTGCCGACGTCCTCCTCGAGGGCGCGGCGCACGTCGGCTTCGACTTGGGCGGGGGAAAGCGTGTCTTGCATGAGGGAAGGAAAAGGTTGTGGATTCAGTCTGCGGCGCCCGGCACCCGCCGCGCGCCCAGGTCGCGACGGATCACCACCGGCTTGCCGCCCAGGCGCTGCTTGCACATCCAGTGTGCCAGCGCGGAGTCCAGGTAGTCGGCGTGGCCGGGGAACCAGTTCGCCAGCTCGCGGGCGAGGCGCCGGCACACCGCGGTGTTGCCCTGCGCCAGGAGGTCCTGCACCTCGCGCACCGACTTCATCACCGCCGCATGCTCGTTGATATGGCACTCGCGGGCGGGAAACTGCGTTTCCTCCATCCAGCGGTCCTCGTCGCCGAAGTGGCGCTCCAGGTGCCCGGCCAGCTGCCCCAGCAGGGCGGGCAGGCCGGCATCGGGCGCCGCCTGCAGCGCCTGCACGCAATGCACGAACTCCTCGTGCACCGCGTCCATGGGCGCATAGCCCAGGAGCAGGCCGTCGTGCCAGCGGATCGGGTCCTCGGGCGGCGAGGCGGGAATGGGAGCGAAATCGGTCGTCATGGTGTCGCGAAGGCGCTATTTGACCAGCAACAGGAGCGCCAGCAGCGTGAGGAAGGCGAACAGCGCCCGCCGGAACAGCGTTTCACTCAGGCGGCTGCGGATCGCCCCGCCCACGCGCAGGCCCAGGTACATCGGCACCAGCGCCAGGCAGGACCAGGCCACCGGTTCCCAGCCGAAGCGGCCCCAGGCCAGCATGGCGGCGTACATCGGGATCGCCCCGAGCAGGTAGATGATGCTGATGCTGCCGATGAACTCGTCGCGCGGCAGGCGCAGCGCCATCAGGTAGGTGATCAGGATCGGGCCGGTCAGCGAGGAGGCGCCCCCCAAGGCGCCGGCGATCGCTCCCACCAGCGGGCCGGCCCAGCGCTCCTGGCGCGGCGTGACCTCGCCCTTGGGCTGCAGCACCATGACCGCCACCGCGCTGATCACGGTGAAGGCGATCACCGCATTCATGCCCCGGGCCGAGAGCTGCGCGCTCCAGTGGTTCGCCAGCAGCGTGGCAACCAGCTGCGCCAGCATCAGCGGCGCGAAGCGGCGCAGGGCGTAGCGCAGGCGGCCGCCCTCGACGGCCTGCAGCAGGTTCGACAGCAGCACCGGCATGACCAGCAGGCCCATGGCCTGCGAGGCCGGGAACAGCAGGGTCAGCAGCGGGACGACCACCAGCGGCAGGCCCACGCCCAGCGTGCCCTTGACCACGCCGCCGGCGACGAACATGCACGCGGCGGCGGCCAGCAGCGCCGCCAGCGTGGCGGGCGCGTCAGCCGCGAAGCCGGCCGGCACTCACTCGGCCTTCAGGTCGGCCTGGCGGCCCGCCTTGGCCATGGCCTGGTTCTCGCGCTCGATCTCCTTGCGGTAGCCGTCGGGGCCCAGGCCCACCGGCTCGATGCCGGCGCCCTGGAGCTTCTCGACCACGTCGGGCTGCTTGACCGCCCAGGCGATGTCGTCGGCCAGGCGCTTGATCGCCTCCGCGGAGGTGCCGGCGCGGGCGATGGCACCGATGGTCACCGAGAAGTCGAAGCCGGGCACGACCTCCGCGATGGCGGGCACGTCGGGCGCCTGCGGCGAGCGCTTGCTGTCGTTGCTGCCGATCAGGGTGACCTGCTGGTTCTTCACGAAGCCCGCCATGGACGGCAGCGCGGAGAACAGGAAATCGACCTGGCCGCCCAGGAGGGCCGGCACGGACTGGCCGGATCCGCGGAACGGCACATGGCGCAGGTCCAGCTTCAGTTCGGCCTTCAGGGCCTCCATGGTCAGGTGGTGGGTGCTGCCGATGCCGGAGGAGCCGTAGGTGTAGACGCCGGGGTTCGCCCGCGTCTTGTCGATGAACTCGCGCAGCGACTTCACGCCGGTCTTGGGGTGGCCCACCAGGAACAGGGGCGAGCGCGCGATCAGCGACACGGCGGCCAGGTCCTTGCCCACCGCGTAGGTGGCCGTCTTGTTCAACTGGGGCGTGATCGACAGCATCGAGCCGTCGGAGACGATGAAGTTGTGGCTGTCGTTCGGGCCGGCCATCAGGGTCTGGTAGGCGACCACGCCGTTGCCGCCCGGCTTGTTGTCCACCACCACCGACTGGCCCATGCGCTCGGTCAGCTTCTGGGCGACGATGCGGGCCACCGTGTCGGGCAGGCCGCCGGCGGCATAAGGAACGATGAATTTGACGGGCTTGCTGGGAAAGGCCTGCGCCAGTGCGGCCAGGGGCGCGGCGGCGAGGGCCAGGCCCAGCAGGGCGATCGAGCGTCGCTTCATGGTGTGTCTCCGGGTAAGTGGGGATGAAGTTTTCTTAGCGATCTAAGATAATACATTCTTTCCAGACGGTTGACCCATGTCAATCGCGTAAACCCGCCAACCTGATATCCGCATGTCCGACACCCTTCCCCTGCGCCCCTTGCGCGTGAGCCGCAAGCAAGCGATCGCCCGCGACATCCACCTGTTCGAGCTGCGCGACCCGGGCGGCGCCCCCCTGCCCCCCTTCACCGCCGGCGCCCACCTGCCGATGCGCGTGCCCAGCGGGGCGATGCGCCAGTACTCCCTGTGCAGCGACCCGCAGGAGACGGCGTACTACCAGGTGGCCGTCAAGCGCGAGGCCAACGGCCGCGGCGGCTCGATGAGCCTGGTCGACGGCGTGGCCGAGGGCGACACGATCGAGGCCGGCGCGCCCGAAAACCTCTTCGCGCTCCATGACAAGGCCCGCAGCTTCATCCTGGTGGCCGGCGGCATCGGCATCACGCCGATGATGGCGATGGTCCGCCAGCTCCAGGCCGAGGGCCTGCGGCCGTTCAAGCTGTATTACTTCTCCCGCGACCCCGAGGGCACGGCCTTCCTGGAGGAATTGCAGTCGCCGGAGCTCGCCGGGCGGGTGGTGGTCCACCATGACCACGGCGACCCGTCGAAGTCGTTCGACCTGTGGAAGATCTTCGAGAAGGTGGCCAGCGGCACCCATGTCTACTGCTGCGGCCCCAAGGGGCTGATGGACAGCGTTCGGGACATGACCGGCCACTGGCCCGACAGCGCGATCCACTTCGAGAGCTTCGGCGGCGACACCAAGCCGCATGCCGACGACGCGCCCTTCGAGGTGGTGCTGCAGCGAAGCGGCCGGCGGGTGCCGGTGGGCGCGCGCCAGAGCATCCTCGAGGCGCTGCGCGTGGAAGGCGTGCACGTGCCCAGCTCCTGCGAGAGCGGCACCTGCGGCTCGTGCAAGGTGGGCCTGCTCGGGGGCGAGGCCGACCACCGCGACCTCGTGCTGATGCCCGAAGAAAAGGCCGACCACGTGATGGTGTGCGTCTCGCGCTGCAAGGGCGGCGGCTGCCTGGTGCTGGACCTGTGAACGCGCCCGCCAACCCCATCCGCCTGGGCGTCCTCGGCCTGGGCCGCGCCTTCACGCTGATGCTGCCCACGCTCTCGCGCGATCCGCGGGTGCGGATGGTGGCCGCCTTCGACCCGCGCGCCCAGGCCACCGCGGCCTTCGCCCGCGACTTCGGCGGCACGCCGCACGCCTCGCCCGAGGCGCTGTGCGCCGACCCGCAGGTGGAGTGGGTCTACGTGGCCACGCCCCACCAGCTGCACGCGCAGCACGTGGCGCTGGCCGCCGCGCACGGCAAGCACGTGCTGGTGGAAAAGCCCATGGCCCTGGGCCTGGACGACTGCACCCGGATGATCGACGCCTGCGCGCGCGCCGGCACCCGCCTGGTGATCGGCCACAGCCACAGCTTCAACGCGCCGGTGCTGCTGGCGCGGCGCCTGATCGACAGCGGACGCCATGGCGCGGTGCGCATGGTGCACGCGATGAACTTCACCGACTTCCTGTACCGCCCGCGCCGGCCCGAGGAGCTCGACACCGCCCAGGGCGGCGGCGTGGTGTTCAGCCAGGCGGCGCACCAGGTGGACATCGTGCGGCTGCTCGCCGGCGGCCTGGCCACCGCGGTGCATGCGCGCACCGGACGCTGGGACCCGCGGCGGCCCACCGAGGGCGCCTACACCGCGCTGGTGGACTTCGAGGGGGGCGCCGTGGCGAACCTGACCTACAACGGCTACGGCTACTACGACAGCGACGCGCTCATGGACGGAATCGGCGAGCTGGGCCGCCCGAAGGCGCGCGGCGCGCACCAGGCCACCCGGCAGAAGCTGGCCGCCGCCGCCGACGAGGCGGCCGAGGCGCGCCAGAAGGCCGAGCGCAACTACGGCGGCAGCGCCTACGTGCCCGACACCGGCGAGCCGCCTGCCGCCTTCCAGCACTTCGGGCCGGTGATCGTCAGCTGCGACGGCGCCGACCTGCGCCTGACACCGCATGGCGTCGAGGTGCATGACGCCCAGGGCGTCCGCCTGGAGCGCGTGCCGGTGCCCGCGGTGCCACGCAGCGAGGTGATCGACGAGCTGTGGTCGGTGGCGCGCGAAGGCGCCGCGCCGGTCCATGGAGGCGAGTGGTCCCGCGCGACGATGGAAATTTGCCTGGCCCTCCTCGCCTCGGCGCGGGATCGCCGCACAATCGAGCTGAGACAACAGGTCGCGATCGGCGCATGACACACGACTCCAAGGACACCCGGCAACTGCTGCAACACTGGCGCGAATCGGTCCCCGACGACCGCCTCGCCCACCTGATCCGCGACGTGGCGCGCGCCCAGATGCGCGCGCTGCAGCAGCGACTGACCCCGTTCGGCGTGTCCTTCGGCCACTGGACCTTCCTTCGCATCCTGTGGATCCGCGACGGGCTCACCCAGAAGGAGCTGAGCGACCTGGCCGGCGTGATGGAGCCCACCACCTTCAGCGCGGTCAAGGCGATGGAGCAGATGGGGCTGATCGAGCGGCGCCAGCTGGCGGGCAACCGCAAGAACATGCACGTGTTCCTCACCGCCGCCGGACGCGCGCTGGAAAAGCGGCTGGTGCCGCTGGCCGAGGAGGTCAACCACATCAGCGTGCGCGGGATCCCGGACAAGACCGTGGCCACGCTGCGCAAGTCGCTGCTGGCGATGATCGAGAACCTCGCCGCCGAGGAGACCGGCAACGAGGCCGGGGACGACCAGGCCGCGGCCTGAGCGCCCCGGCGCCTCAGATGCTGTAGGACTCGTAGGTCGACGGGTCGAACAGCTCGTCGACCTCCACCTTGCGCGCCGACAGGCCCTGCGCGAAGTGGTGGCGGGTGAAGGCCTCCAGCGTGCGCCGGCTCGGGCCCACGCCGTAGGCCCAGAAATCCTCGCCCAGCGTCTCGCGCGCCGCCTTGAGCTGCTCCTCGACGAAGGGCAGCGTGACCTTGGTGGCCGAGGTGTCCGCCAGCAGCTCCAGGGCCCGGGCCTTGGACTCGCTGAAGGCCTTGAACACCGCCCCGGGCAGCCAGCGATGCTGCTGCGCCAGCTCCTTGCGGATGCCCACGACATGCATGATGGGGAAGATACCGGTGCGGCGGTAGTAGTCCTTGGCCACCGCGGTCGGGTCGTCGAACAGCCAGCCCACGTCCGGGTTGCGGGCGGCTGCGCCGCTGGGCGGACGCGGCGCGATGAAGCCGTCGATCGCGCCTTCATTCAGCAGGTCGGAGATGGTCTTGTCCTCGGGCGCGCTCTCGATCTTCACGCCCGGGGGCAGCTCGAGCTTGATCTTCTCGGGGCGGCCGGGGGTGTCGATGCCGCCGCGCACCCAGGTCACGTCCTCCGGCGCGATGCCGTAGTCGTCCTGCAGGATGGAGCGGGCCCAGACGATGGCGGTGAGCTGGTACTCGGGGATGCCGATGCGCTTGCCCTTGAGGTCCTGCGGGGACTTGATGCGGTCCTTGCGCACGTAGATCGAGGTGTGGCGGAAGGCCCGCGACAGGAACACCGGCACCGCGATGTAGGGGCAGTCGCCGCGCGAGTGCTTCACCAGGTAGCTGGAGAACGACAGCTCGGTGATGTCGAAGTCCCGGCTGCGCATGGCGCGGAAGAACATCTCCTCCGGGTTCAGCAGCATGTAGGTCGGGTCGCAGCCGTCGATCTGCACGCGGCCGTCGAACAGGGCGCGGTTGCGGTCGTAGTCGCCCATGGCGACGGAGAGTTGGAGCTTGCCCACGGTGTCAGGCCTTCACGGCGTAGTTGTTGTCGGTGCCGGCCTGGGCCTCGGTGCCCTGCCAGACGTAGGAGACGCCGTGCTGGCGCCAGTCGGTGGTCTTGGGGATCACGCTCTGGAAGGCGCAGACCGACAGCGGGATCGACTGGTCGCCGGTGCCGATGGCGGGGGCGCCCTGGTCGAAGGCGCGCACGGCCTCCACCATCTGCTTGCGGAATTCCACCACCGCCAGGTCGCTGGCGCCCAGGCGGTCCTTGGTGCGGTCGGCGATCGGGCCCATGGTGACCCACATCGCCACATCCTGGTTCGGGAAGCCGGTGATGCCGGTGAAGTTGCCGGCCTTCATGGCCTGGCGGTTCTGCCAGAAGCGGTTCTCGTGGTTGCGGAGCGGGCGATAGCGCTCGTCCAGGTCCACGCCCACGGTCTGGCGCAGGTACTTGCGCCAGGTCTCGGTCTCGGGCGTCTGCGCGGCGTGGCCCCAGGCGATGAAGTAGAAGTTCGTCGTGGTGTCGTCGGCCGGCACGTTGACGTTGGCCACGTTGTACAGGTTGTTCGGCGGGATCAGCACGGTCCAGGGGGCGACGAAGACCGTGGTGCGCACGTACTCGTGGGTCTGGGCGTTGAAGATCGGGCGGCGGATCGCGGCGTAGCGGAAGCCGTAGCCGCCGCGCTCCACCTGCAGGCGCGGCGCCTTGTCGGTGGAGGGACGCAGCCAGGCGCTGCCGGTGGCCTCGGCGCCCTGCACCCGGGCCGGCACCATGTCGGAGCTGTGCAGGCTGGAGCTGTGGGCGGAGTCGATCGCGCCCTCCAGCACCTGGGCCCAGTTCACCGGCAGCACCACCTTCGCGATGGAGACGCGGGTGTCGGCCGTGGGCGCCCAGCGCGGCGGCACGAACTCGGGCATCGCCTCCTTGGCCCCCATCCAGGCCCAGACCAGGCCGCCCCATTCCTTGACCGGGTAGGCCTTGTGCTTGACCTTGTCCATGAAGCCGCTGGCGGCGGGCTCGGAGACCATCTCGGTGACGTTGCCGTGCACGTCCATCTTCCAGCCGTGGTACAGGCAGCGCAGGCCGCCTTCCTCGTTGCGGCCGTAGACCAGGGAGGGGCCGCGGTGGGGGCAGGCCTCGTCCATCACGCCGACGTTGCCGTCGGTGTCGCGGAACACGACCAGGTTTTCGCCCAGGATGCGGGCGGCCACCGGGTCGCAATCAGGCTCGGCCACCTCCTCACTCAGGCAGATGGGGACCCAGTGCTGGCGCATCAGCCGGCCCATGGGGGCGTCGTTCTCGACGCGGCACAGGAGTTCGTTTTCTTCGCGGGTGATCATGGGGAAACCTCGGGGATGACAGGGCAGCAGGCTGCCGACGGGCGAAATATACTTTGATGCCTAAGTATCTTCGATCCGGGATATCCCTGATGAACGCACGCCCTTCCTGGAAACTGCCCGCGCGCATGGCGCCCGTGGCCTTCGCCTTCTTCATGTCGGGGATGGTGTCCGCGATGATGAGCCTCGCCATCACCGCGATGAACACCGGCCTGCCGCCGGACTACCTGGCGCGCGTGGTGCGCGCCTACCTGGCCTCGTGGCCGGTCGCCTTCTTCGGTGTGCTGGCGGTGCGTCCGCTGGTGGTTCGCCTCGTCACCTGGACGGTGCAGCCGCCGCCCGGGCGGTGACGGCACAGGCGCTCCTCGGCCCGGCCCTTCACGCCTCTTCACCCCCGGCGAATCATTCGCGCGGCGGATGATGCGCATACGCTTCATCGATTGTGCTCACGCGCCCTGCGCACCTACAGTCCGCCACCAAAAGAAGGAGACGACATGAGCGACATCCGCTTCGTGGACACCACGGTCCGCGATGGATCCCAGAGCCTGTGGGCCATCGGCATGCGCACCGACATGATCCTGCCGATCGTGCAGCGGCTGGACGATGCCGGCTTCGACGCGGTCGAGATCATGGCCACGAGCTTCGAGAAGAAGATGATCCGGGACCTCCAGGAAGACCCCTGGGAGCGGCTCGTCGAGGTCCGCAAGCGCATGCGCCGGACGCCGCTTCGCATGATCCGCGGCCGCCAGCTCGCCGCGTTCCAGATCACGCCCGACGCCGTGGAAGACCTCTGGTACGAGCGCATGGCCGCCATGGGCATCGGGCAGATCCGGCTCTCGGACTCGTCCAACACGCCGGCGGGCTGGCGCAAGAACATGGTGCGCGCCCGCAAGGTCGGCATCGACGTGGTCATCAACCTGATCTTCTCCCTCTCCGAGAAGCACTCCGACAACTACTACGCCCTGCGTGCCCGGGAAGCGGCGAAGCTCAAGCCCCACCGCATCTGCCTCAAGGACCCGGGCGCGCTCCTCACCCCGGAGCGGGTGCGCACGCTGGCGCCCGTGGTGCTCGCCAACGCGGGCGGCATCCCCGTGGAGTTCCACACCCACTGCAACACCGGCCTGGGCCTGCTGTGCACGCTGGAGGCGATCCGCGCCGGCATCCACATCGTGAACACCGCGATCCCGCCGATGGCCGAGTCGTCGTCCAACCCGTCGCTGTTCGACGTGGCGCACAACGCGCGCGTGATGGGCCATGCGCCGCAGATCGACGAGGCGCTGCTGCGCCCGGTCGAGGCGCATTTCCGCGAGATCGCGCTGCGCGAGGGCTTCCCGGTCGGGGCGCCGGTCGCCTACGACGCCAGCCACTACACGCACCAGGTCCCGGGCGGGATGATCTCCAACCTGCGCTTCCAGCTCGGCGCCGCCGGCCTGGCCGACCGGCTGCCCGCCGTGCTCGAGGAGATCGCCCGCGTGCGCACCGACTTCGGCTTCCCCATCATGGTCACGCCCTACTCGCAATTCGTGGGCGCGCAGGCCGTCCTGAACGTGGTCGCGGGAGAGCGCTACAAGCAGGTGTCGGACGAGATCATCCAGTACGCCGCCGGCGGCTGGGGCGAGGAGGAGAGCGAATCCATCGACCCCAACGTCCGGGACAAGATCCTCAGCCGGCCGCGCGCCAAGGTGCTCGCGCAGCGCAAGTTCGAGCAACCCACCCTCCAGGAAGTGCGCGCGCAATACGGCGGCCCCGGGGTGTCCGACGACGACCTGCTGCTGAACTTCTTCACGGACGCCGAGCAGGTCGCCCAGATGCGGCGTGCCCGCCAGGCCCGCCTGGACGGCCAGGGCAGCCGGGGCCTGCAGGCGCTGGTCGAGAAACTCGGCCGCAGCCGCGGCGTCAAGTCCATCCAGATCCAGCGCGGCGACAAGACCGTGCGCATGCAGGCCTGAGGCCTGCTTCCAAGAACACCAGGAGACACCATGAGCCAGCCACTCGACTTCCTCACCGACAACGAGGTCCGCCAGATCAGCAGCCTCGTCGACACCCTCGACCGCTCGAACTTCGACTACCTGCAGGTCGATGTGGGCGCCCTGAAGGTGACCATCGGCAAGGGCAGCCTGCCCGCGCCTGGCGCGCCGGCCACCGCGCCGGTGGCGGCCCTCACCCCCGCCCCCGCCCCCGCTGCCGCTGCCGCGCCGCAGGCGCTCTCGACCGCCGCGCCTGCGCCGGTGCAGGCAGCCGCTGCGCCCGCCCCTGCGGCGGCCGCCGTGCCGGCGAGCTGGCAACCGGTGACGGCGACCACGATGGGCCGCTTCTACAGCCGCCCCGACCCCAGCGCAGCGCCGTTCGTGAAGGTGGGCGACCCGGTCGCGGCCGACGACACGGTCTGCCTGATCGAGGTGATGAAGCTGTTCAACGCCATCCCCGCCGGCGTCTCGGGCACGGTGACGCAGGTCTGCGTCGAGGATGCGGCGGTGGTCGAGTTCGGCCAGGTGTTGTTCTACGTGCAGCCCTGAGAAAGCATCGCCGATGCCCGTCACCCGCGTACTGGTCGCCAACCGCGGCGAGATCGCCGTCCGCATCATCCGCGCCTGCCAGGGCCTGGGCATCGACACGGTGCTCGCAGCCTCGCAGGCCGACCTCGACAGCCTGGGCGCGCGCCTGGCCGGCCGCACCGTCTGCATCGGGCCGCCCAGCGCCAGCCAGAGCTACCTCGACGCCCGCCTGCTGGTGAACGCCGCCCTGGCCACGGGCTGCGACGCCCTGCACCCCGGCTACGGCTTCCTCGCCGAGTCGGCGGAACTGTCCCGGCTGTGCGCCGACCACGGCGTCACCTTCATCGGCCCCAAGCCGGAGCAGATCGCGCAAATGGGCAACAAGATCCGCGCGCGGGTGCTCGCCGCCGAACTCGGCCTGCCGACCCTCTCGGGCTCGACCCAGGTCGCAACGCCCGAGGAGGCGGTGGCGATCGCCCGGCGCGTGGGGCTGCCGATGATGATCAAGGCGGCAGCCGGGGGCGGCGGCCGCGGCATGAAGATCGTGCAGCACGAGGCCGACCTGGCGCCGATGTTCACCGCCGCCGCGAACGAGGCCCGCGCCGCCTTCGGCGACGGCACCCTCTACCTGGAGCGCTACATCGCCAACGCCCGCCACATCGAGGTCCAGGTGCTGGGGGACCGGCACGGGAACGTGATCCACCTGGGCGAGCGCGATTGCTCGCTGCAGCGCCGCCACCAGAAGCTGGTCGAGGAGGCCCCGGCACCGAACATCACCGAGTCGCTGCGCCAGCGGATCCGCGAGGCCGGCGTGGCCCTGGCCCGCGGCTTCGGCTACGAGAACGCGGGCACGGTGGAATTCATCGTGGACCAGGACGCGCAGGCGTTCTACTTCCTCGAGATGAACACCCGCATCCAGGTGGAGCACCCGGTCACGGAGATGGTGACCGGCATCGACCTGGTGCAGGAGCAGCTGCGCGTGGCCCGCGGCGAGGTGCTGCGATTCAGCCAGGACGACGTCCAGTTCCGGGGCCATGCGATCGAGTGCCGCATCAACGCCGAGCAGGTCGACCAGGGCTTCCGGCCCAGCCCCGGACTGATCACCGAGTGGGACCCGCCCGCGGGCCCCAACATCCGCCTCGACAGCCACTGCCACGCCGGCTACAAGGTGCCGATCTTCTACGACTCGATGATCGGCAAGCTGATCGTCTACGGCACGGACCGCGAGGAGGCCCGCTCACGGATGTCCCGAGCGCTCGAGCTGTTCAAGGTCTCGGGAGTGGCCACCACGATCCGGCTGCAGCACTTCCTCGTCAACCAGCCGCGCTTCGCCAGCGGCGAGGTCAACACGAAGCTCGTCGAGGAGGTCCTGCCGCAGCTGGCCGCGTCCTGAACCCGGCGAGAAGCGGAAAGCCCGGGCGGTGCCCGGGCTTTCGTTCGTGCGCGAGCACGCGGATCACTGCATCGAGACGTTCACGTTCTTGATCTGCGTGAACTCGTACAGCTCCTCCTTCGACTCCTCGCGGCCCAGGCCCGACTGCTTGTAGCCGCCGAAGGGCGCGCCGATGAAGTGCGAGGAGCAGTCGTTCACCCACACATAGCCGGCCTCCACCCGCGCGGCGGCGCGGTGGGCGGTGACCAGGTCGCGCGTCCAGATCGACGCCGTGAGACCCAGCGCCAGGCCGTTGACGGCCTCCAGCATCGCCGCCTCGTCACCCCAGCGCAGGACGGACAGCACCGGCCCGAAGACCTCCTCGCACGCCACCTTCATCTGCGGCGTGACGCCCGTGAACACCGTGGGCTCGATGAAGAAGCCGTCCTTCAGCGCCGGGTCGGCCGGATGCCCGCCGCCGGCGACGAGCGTGGCCCCCTCGGCCTTCGCCGAGGCGATGTAGGCCAGGCTGCGCTCGTACTGGGCGCGGTTGATCAGGGCGCCCATGGTGGTGTCCATGTGCGTGGCCAGGCCCGGGCGGTGGCGCTCGCGCAGCAGCGCCACCAGCCGGTCGACGAAGCGGTCATGCACGCTCTCGTGGATGAACAGCCGGCTGGTGGAGCCGCAGGACTGGCCGCACCAGGTGAAGTTCATGCCTCGGACCGCGCCGTCGACCGCGCGGTCGAGGTCCGCGTCGGGGTAGATCACCATGGCGTTCTTGCCGCCCAGCTCGAGCAGGGTGCGCTTGAGGCTGTCGGCGGCGGCATGCAGCACCGCCTTGCCCGCCGGCACGCTGCCGATCAGGCCGACGGCGGCCACCGCCGGGTGGCTCACGAGGGCGGCGCCGATGTCCCGCCCGCCCACCACGCAATTGAGCACCCCGGGCGGGAACAGGTCCGCCAGCAGCTCCATCAGGCGCAGCGTGGACAGCGGCGCCTGCTCGGGCGGCTTGATCACGACGGTGTTGCCTGCCGCCAGCGGCGCGGCGATCTTGCCCGCCGCAAACATGAAGGGGTGGTTGAACGGGAAGATGCGCGCCACCACGCCCAGGGGCTCACGGCGCGTGTAGTTCAGGGAGCCGTTGCCGGTGGGGAGGGTCTCGCCCTTGATCTCCAGCACCAGGCCGGCGAAATACTCCAGCTGGGTGGCCGCGATCTCGGCGTCGAACAGCATGGCCTTGACCGGGTTGCCGCAGTCGGCCGCATCCAGCAGGGCGAGGTCGGCGGCGTTCGCGCGGATGCGGGAAGCGGCCTCGCGAAGACGGCGGGCGCGCTCCAGTGGCGGGGTCGCGGCCCAGGCGGGGAAGGCCTGGCGGGCGCTCGCCACGGCGGCGTCGACATCGGCGGGCGTGGCCAGCTGCACCCGCGCCAGCACCTGGCCGGTCGACGGGTTGATGCTCGCGAGGCGCTCGGCTGCGGGGTCGTCGTGCCAGGCGCCGCCCCAGAACTGGCCCTGGCGGGAAGGGAGGATGGCGGCGACCCGGGAGGACAGGTCGGCAGGGGAAGCGGAGGCGGCGGGATTCATGCGGGAGGAAGTTGTTCGAGGTAGCGGCAGGCCTCGTCGAGCCCCACCACGTCGGCGTACTTGGCGTGCAGGTCGAACAGGCTCTGTTCATGGGCGGCGCGGGAACGGTCGCCCACGCACTCGCGCACGACCATGGGCCGCAGGCCGGACTGCAGCGCGTCGACGGCGGAGGCGCGCACGCAGCCGCTGGTGGTGCAGCCCGCCAGCAGCAGGGTGTCGACGCCGCGAGACATCAGGCGCGAGGCCAGGTCGGTGCCGAAGAAGCAGGAGGCGTACTTCTTCACCAGCCAGCCCTCACCGGGCAGGCGCTGCAGCCGGGGATCGAGCTCCACGGCCGGCGTGCCGGCGCGCAGCGTCATCACGCCCCGCTGCTTCAGCGCCCAGATGCCGGCATCGGCGAAGTCCGCATCGTCGTAGCTGACGGTGGAAAAGAAGACCGGCACGCCCTGGACCCGGGCCGCCGCCAGCAGTGCCTGCGTGGCCTCGACCTGCGGCGACAGCTCCGCCCCCAGCATGGCCTGCGGGTCGGTGAAGGCCTGGATCATGTCGATCACCAGCACGGCGGGCCGCCGGCCGAACCCGATGGTGAGGCCGAAGCCCCGCTGCGCGAAGAAGGCCTGCTCGGTGGATGTCGTCATCACGGCGCCCTCAGCCCATGAGAGCCGGCAGCCAGGTGGCGATCGGACGGAAGAAGAACACCGCCACCAGCATCAACAGGCTGATCACCACGAACGGGTAGGCGGCGGAAAACACTTCGCGCATGACGATGTGGCCGGGGACCACGCTCTTCATCGTGAACAGCAGCAGGCCGAACGGCGGGGTCATCAGCCCCAGCTGCATGGCGATCAGGAACAGCACGCCGAACCAGATCGGGTCGATCCCGGCGGAGGTCACCAGGGGCATGAAGAAGGGCAGCGTCAGCAGCATCATGCTGACCTGGTCCACGAAGCAGCCCAGGACCAGCAGGATGGCGACCATCGCGACGATCAGCAGGTCGGGGCTCAGGTTCAGCTTGCCCACGGCGCCAAGGAAGCCGTTGGTGGCCCCGGAGAAGCCCAGGATCTGCGAGAACGCGGTGGCGCCGACGATGATGAACAGCACGATGCAGGAGACGTGCACGGTGCCCTTGAGGGACTGCACGAGGTTCTGCCAGGTCAGCGCCCGGTAGCAGGCCGCCAGCAGCAGGGTCGCCGCCGCGCCCAGCGCCGCGGCCTCGGTGGGGGTGGAGACCCCGGTGGACATCGCCCCGATCACCACGCCGAAGATCGACAGCAGCGGCACCACGTACAGCACCAGTGGCCGCCACTTCTGCCAGCCCCGGTAGATCGTTCCCTCGTCGTTGGCGGGCGCGCTCCCGGGCACCAGGACCGCCTTGCCGACGATGTAGGCCACGAAGGTCACGGCCAGGAGCACGCCCGGCACGATGCCGGCGAACAGGAGCTTCGTGATCGAGATGTTGGACAGGCTCCCGAACAGCACGATCAGCGCGGAAGGCGGAATCAGCATGTCCACGCCGCCGATGGCGATGATGGGCCCCATTGCCAGGGTCGGGTGGTACTTCTTCTCCAGCATCACCGGCGTCATCGACCGGCCCAGCATCGCGGTGGTGGCGATGGTGGAGCCGGAGATCGCCGAGAAGGCCGTGCCCGCCACCACCGAGACCACCGGCAGCCGCGCCGGCACCCGGTGGATCAGGCGGTCGAACCCGTCGATCACCTTGATCGCCAGCCCGGTCTGGAACAGGATCTCCCCCATCAGGATGAACAGCGGGATCGGGGTCAGCGAGAACGTGATCACCGAGGCGATCGAGTTGCGCGCGAGCTGGTCGACCCCGGCCAGGCCGCCCATGTAGAAAAAGGCGGCGACGACGTTGGTCACCAGGAAGGACAGGGCAACGGGCAGGCCGAGCATCATCAGCAGCACCACGCCCCCCAGCAGGAAAGTCAGGCTCAGGATCCAGTCCACAGTAGGTCTCCGTCGAACTTCTCTAGGCGGGATCAGGCCACCGAGGTGGCTTCTTCCCGGACGGTCTTCGGGCCGGTCCATTGGCGGCGCATCCGCCACAGGCACTCGATGGTCAGCACCCCGAACAACACGCTGGCCGGCGTGATCAGCCACCACTCGGGGTAGACGAAGATCTTGAACACCAGCGAACCCTGGGCCGCGCTAGCCAGCGCGGCGTTGGCGCTGGCCAGGGTCAGCGCGGCGCAGGTGGCCACCGCGATGGCGTCGGTCACCAGCTCCAGGGCCCAGGCGGTCGCCGGCGGCAGCGCCTTGAGGACCATGTCCATGCGGACATGGGCCCCCTGGCGCAGCAGCCACGGCGTGGCCAGGAAGGTCGACAGGTACAGCGTGTACTCGGCGACCTCGGTGGCCCAGGGCAGGTTGCCCAGGCGGGCATTGCGCACGAGCACGTCGGCGCAGATCACCGCCACCATCAGGGCCACAAGGGCGCAGGCGAGCAGGGCGAGGGCCGTGAGCAGGCGGGCCCAGGCCGCATCGGCACGATCGAGGAAGGTCATGCGCGGGGACTGCGACATGGGCGCTCCCGGTCAGCGAGTGACCAGCTGGCGCAGCTTGGGGCCGTGCTCCGGGCTGCGCTTGTTGATGCTCTCCCAGATGGTGTCGGTGGCCCGCTTGGCGTAGGCGGCGCTCTCGGCGGCCGGGAAGGTGATAGGCTGGATGCCGGCAGCAGCCTGGCGCTTCTTCTCCTCCTCCCACTTCTTGCCGTTCTCCAGGTTGAGGTTCTCCATCCAGATCGCGGCGTTCGTCAGCACGGCACGCTGGCGGTCATTGAGCTTCTTCCACGCGTTGAGGTTCACCAGCACCCCCACCTCGGTGTTGTAGAAGCCGGGCTCGACGCGGTACTTGGTGTGCTCCTGCAGGCTCAGGTCGAAGATGCCGGAGACGGGCCAGCCATAGCCGTCGATCACGCCGCGCTCCAGCGCGGTGTAGGTCTCGCCCGGGGCGATGGTCAGCACGTTGGCCCCCATGCTCTGGAAGAACTCCCGGTAGATCGGGATGCCGCGCAGGCGCATGCCGGCGAGGTCCGGCTTGGTGACCGGCTTCTTCAGGAACAGGTGGTAGGGCATGTTGTCGATCGCGCGGCCCAGGTAGTGGGCATTGAGCTTCTCGCCCCACAGCTTGTTGATGTAGTCGTAGGCGCCGTTCTTGCGCCATTCCTGCACGGGCACCGTGCTGACCGACAGCGCGTCGGATTCGGGCAGCAGGTTGGTGTAGAAGTTGCCCGTCACGTTGACCATGTCCACCACGCCGGTCTTGACCGCGTTGCCGACCTCGAAGGGGGGCATCACCTTGGCGCCGCCGCCGAGGTAGTTGATCTGGATGACGCCCTTGCCCTCGGCGTTGACCTTCTGGATGAACTTCTCGAAGTTGATGGAGAAGAAGTTGCCCTCCGGCCACGCGCTCACGGCCTTGATGGTGACCTCCTGGGCGCTCGCCTGGGCGAGGCCCAGGGCGAGGGCGCAGGCCGCGGTGGCACGTGCGATCTTGTTGAACAGTTTCATCGGTTGTCTCCTGAAATGGTGAGGGAACATGTCGCCGTCCCTTGCGCTTGCGGTGAAGTTCAGAGGAAGCTGTAGCCGCCGTCCACCACCAGCGACTGGCCGGTGACGAAGGCGCTGTCGTCCGAGGCGAGGAAGCTGACCACGCCCTCGAGGTCGCGCGGCCCCTCCTCACGGTGGATGCACCGCAGGGCGATCTGCTGGCGCTTCTGCTCGGGCGTCACGGTCTCGCGCGGCACCTCGGTGTCGGTGGCGCCGGGCAGCAGCGCGTTGACGGTGATGCCGTCGGGCCCGAGCTCGCGCGCCAGCGACCGCGTCATCCCCACCACGGCGGCCTTGGAGGTCGTGTAGTGCAGGTAGTTGGGGCGCCCCATCACGTAGGCGGCGGAGGACACGTTGACGATCCGGCCCCAGCGGTGGCGGCGCATCAGGGGCACCATCGCGCGCGCCATCAGGAAGCTGCCGGTGATGTTCACGTGGAGCACCCGCATCCACTCCTCCACCGGGATCTGCTCGAAGGGACGCATCTTGATCGTCGAGAAGATGGCCGCGTTGTTCACGAGCACGTCGCAGCGCCCGTAGCGCTCGTCGATGGCCGCGGCGACGAGGTCGACGCTGGCGACATCGCCGACGTCCGCCGTCAGCGGCAGGCACTCCCCACCCGCCGCCTCGATCTCGGCGGCCACGCGCGCCACCGCCTGCGCCTGTATGTCCAGCGCCACCACCCGGTGGCCTTCGCGCGCGAAGCGCATCGCATAGGCGCGGCCCAGGCCCTGCGCGGCCCCCGTGATGGCGACGACACGACGACTCGGTCCCTGGATGTCCTTTTCGCTCACTGCGGTGTCTCCTCGGTCTGGCATTCGCGGAGGGCTCCGCGTTTTCTTAGTTGACGAACCATATTTGCTGGGGCTAGTCTAAAAACCGGTCGACACCCGATCAATCTCGATTCGACAGTCGATCAAAGAAAACCCCTACCGATGCACACCATTCACACGGCGAATGCGGCGCCCTTGTGCGACCCCGGCGACTTGCTCACCGCGCAGGAGGCCAGCCACCTGCTGGGCATCAAGCTGGCCACTCTCTACACGTATGTCAGCCGCGGGCTGCTGCGGCCGGTGCGCCACCCGAACCGCAAGGAGAACCGCTACCAGCGCAGCGATATCGAGGGGCTGAAGATCCGCAGCAGCGCCCGCCAGGGGCACGGCGCGGTGGCGGCCACTGCGATGCGCTGGGGCCAGCCCGTGATGGACACCGGCATCAGCGAGATCGGCGACGAGGGCCCCCGTTACCGCGGGCACCTGGCCAGCGACCTGGTGCGGCACCCAGGCGTGTTCGAGAACGTCGCGGAGCTGCTGTGGTCCGGCGTGCTGACGGACAGCCCGCACGCCTGGCCCGTGGAGCCGCCGCACGTGGACCTTCAGCTGGCGCTGGATGGCATGCTGCAGCAGGGGCGAGAGCGGCCGCGGATGCTGCGCGTGTTCTCGATCGTCGCCACGGCGCTGGGGGGCGGCACGCTGGCCGAGGAGTTGCGCAGCGGCTCCATCGAGCGCTACTCCCGCCAGATGCTGTTCGGCTTTGCCGGCGCCTGCGGCGTGCTCGGCCCGCAGGGCCGCTTCGTGATGCCCGAGGGTGAGCGTCCCCTGGCGCAACACATCCTGCGGGCGCTGGGGGGGCCCGCAACACCTCAGGCGGAGCATGCGGTCAATGCGGCCCTGATCCTCGGCGCAGACCATGAGCTTTCTTCCGGGACCTTCTCGGCCCGCATCGCGGCTTCCACCGGCTCCACCCTGCACGCCAGCATCGTCGCGGCGCAGGCGACCCAGCAGGGCATCGTGCTGGCGGGCGGCGCCGACGCCGCGGAGGACTTCATCGGGCGCATCGGCTCGCTCGCTGCGCTGGACGTCCGCCTCGCGGAGGCCGAGCGGCGGCGCGAGCGGCTCGCCGGCTTCGGCCTGCCGATTTACCCGGACGGCGATCCCCGCGCGGCATTCCTCATCGACATCGCCCAGCGGACCGCCCCCGGCAGCGACCGGGCCGACCTGGCCTACCGCTTCGTCGAGCGGGTTCGCGAGCGGCTGGGGATGCACCCGAACATCGAGATGGGCCTGGTCGTCCTGGGCCTCGCCTGGGGACTGCCTGCGCGGACGCCATGCGCGCTGTGGGGCATCAGCCGCACCGCGGGCTGGATCGCGCACGTGATGGAGCAGCGCCTGGCCGGCTTCACCATCCGCCCGCGCGGCCTCTACCAGAGCCGGCGCTGATCGGCCGCCGGGCGCTCACGCGTCCGGCACCAGCCGGTTCAGCCCCGAGCGGCCGGCCAGCAGGTCGCTGGCGATGATGATGCGCTGCATCTCCGACGACCCCTCCGTGATCAGCCGGCTGCGCGCGTCGCGGAACATCAGCTCCAGCGGCAGCTCCCGCGACAGGCCCAGGCCGCCGTGGACCTGGATCGCGCGGTCCACGACGCGCATGTACATCTCGTCGGCATGCAGCTTCACCTGCGAGGCCTCGACATGGAAGTCCAGGCCCTGGTCGGCCTTCCAGGCCGCGTGGTAGGTCATGAGGCGGGCCGCATGCAGCTCCGTCGCCGAGTCCGCCAGCATCCACTGGATCGCCTGGCGCTTGGCCAGGGGCTGGCCGAAGGTGCTGCGCTGGTTGGCATGGTCCACCGCCATCTGGAGGGCGCGCTCGGCGCGGCCGATCGACTTGGGACCGTGGATCAGGCGGCCCACGTCCAGGAACTCGCGGGCCAGCGCCCAGCCCTGCCCCGGCTCGCCGACCCGCTGCGAGGCGGGGACCACGACATCCTCGAACACCAGCTCCCAGGGACGGTCGGGGCTCATGAGGTCGAAGGCCTGCCCCAGGCGCAGGCCGGGCGTTCCCTTGTCGACGAGGAAGCAGGAGACGCCCAGGTCCTGGCCGTCCTCGATCGTGCGGGCGAACAGCTGCACGAAGTCGGCCTTGTCGGCGCTGGTGATGTAGATCTTGGTGCCGTTGATGCGATAGGTGCCGCCCTCGCGCACGGCGCGCGTGCGCATGCCGGAGGGGTCGGAGCCGCCGTTCGGCTCGGTGAGCGCGAAGCAGGTGCGCTTCTCGCCGCGCACCACGGGGTACAGGTACTTCTCCTTCTGCTCGGGGCCGCAGTGGAAAAGCACGGGCCCCAGGTAGGGCGTGAGCACGGTCTGGGCGCGGAACGAGGGCACGTTGCACTTGCCCAGCTCCTCGAAGACCAGGCACATGCCGACGTAGCCGATGCCGCCGCCGCCGTGCGCCTCGGGCAGGTCGAAGGCCCAGAAGCCCAGCTCCCGCGCGCGGTCCTCGAGCCGGCGGCGGACGTCGTCCGGGATGTCCGGGTCATTGGCGTACCGGGCCTCCAGCGGCATCAGCTCCTCCTGCACGAAGCGGCGCACCGAGTCGCGCAGCATCAGCAGTTCCGGGGGAAAGGCGAAGTTCATGCGATCGCTCCTTCCCGCGCCAGCCTGTCGATCGAGGCCTCGGACAGGCCCGCCTCCCGCAGCACCTGCCGCGTGTGCTCGCCCAGGGTGGGCGGCGGCAGGAAGTCGCTGCGGTGGTCGCCGTCGAAGCGCACCGGACGGTGCGCGGCGCGCACGGCGCCCTGGGTCGGGTGGTCCAGGGTGTAGAACACCTCCTGGTGGCGGACCTGGGGGTCATCGGCGAGGTCCTGCAGCCGGTGCTCGGGCGCGAACGGCACGTCGTTCGCCTCCAGCAGGGGCAGCCAGTGCGAGCGGGGGTGCGCCGCGAAGACGGCCGCCAGGTCCTGCGCCAGCTCGTCGTAGCGCGCCACCCGCGCCCCGCGGTCGGCGTACTTCTGCAGCAGCTGCGGGGCCCCGATGGCGGCCACCAGGCCCTCCCAGAACTTGGGCGGCGAGGACAGGTGCAGGCCGATGCGCAGGCCGTCCGCGCAGGTGACGATGAAGGACTGCGAGGCGGCGGCGCGGGCGTAGAACCCCAGCGGCTGCCCCGTCGAGAACAGCTTGCCCAGGGGCTCGGTGGCGAAGGCGATCATCGACTCGAGCATGCTCACCTCCACCTTGCGCCCGCGCCCGGTGCGGCCACGTTCGGCCAGCGCGGCGAGGATGCCCATGGCGGCATACATGCCCGTGAGCGCATCGGACACCGCGGGGCCCGGCACGCGGGCGTCGGTCCCCTGGTGGAACATGGACAGCCAGCCCGAGAGGGACTGGCCGACGTTGTCATACGCCGCGCGCTCGGCATAGGGCCCGCTCGAGCCGTAGCCGGTGATGCTGCAGTACACGAGGCGCGGGTTGAGGGCCTGCAGCCGCTCGCAGCCCAGGCCGATCTTCTCCTCCACGCCGGGGCGCACATTGAGCAGCAGCACGTCGGCCTGCCGCACCAGCGCCTCCAGCGCCTCGCCGGCCCCGGGCGCGGTGTGCTCCAGGGCGACGCTGCGCTTGTTGCGGTTGTGGGCCTGGAAATGGGAGCTGTAGAGGCCGCCGTTGAAGGCACGGAACGGATCGCCCGAGCCGGGGCGCTCGACCTTGATCACGTCGGCCCCGAGCTCGCCCAGCAGCATGGCGGCATAGGGGGCGGTGATGAAGCTGCCGAAGTCCAGCACGCGGATGCCGGCAAGGACCTGGTTGTCTCTGGATGTCATGGGTCGTGTCGGCGGATCAATCGGGCTTCACGCCGGTCTGGCGCACCAGGCGGGCCAGCGAGGCCGCTTCCTTGCGCATGAAGGCGGCAAACTCCTCGGGCATCGAGGGAGCCCCCACCACGCCCAGCGCGGCCAGGCGCTCCTTCACGTCCGGCTGGCCCAGGGCGGCGGCGATCTCGCGCTGCAGGCGCAGCACGATGTCGCGTGGCGTGCCCGCCGGCGCGACGACGCCGTACCAGGTCATGAAGTCGAATTCGCCCAGCCCGGGCGTCTCGGCGACGGCGGGCGTGTCCGGGAACGCGGGCTGGCGCTTGGCGCTGGAGACGGCCAGCGGCACCAGCCGCCCCTGGCGGGCGTAGGGCGCGGCCGACGAGGTCCCGGTGAACATGACATCCACCTGCCCGGCGACCAGGTCGGCCAGCGCCGGCGCCACGCCCTTGTAGGGGATGTGGGTCATGAAGGTGCCGGAGAGCGACTTGAACCACTCCATCGACAGCTGGTGCGGCGTGCCGTTTCCGATCGAGGCGTAGTTGATCTTGCCGGGACGCTGCTTGGCCAGCGCGATCAGCTCGGGCACGGTCTTCACGCCCAGCGAGGGGTGGGCCACCATCACCAGGGGCACGAAGACGAGCTGCGAGACCGGGGCGAAGTCGTTCACCGAGTCGTACGGCAGCTTGGGGAAGAAGGTGGGGTTGATCGTGTGGGAGTCGGTGACCAGGCCGATGGTGTGGCCGTCGGGCGGCGCCTTGGCCATCAGGTCGGTGCCGATGACGGTGCTCGCGCCAGGCTTGTTGTCCACCACCACCTGCTGGCCCATCGAGGCGGCCATCTTCTGGGCCACCAGCCGGGCCACGATGTCGGTGCCGCCCCCGGGCGGGTACGGCACGATGAAGCGGATCGGCTTGCTCGGGTAGGCGGCCTGCGCGCCGGCCACGGCGGGCGCCAGGGCGGCGGCCAGCGCGAGGCCGAGTGCCTGGAAGAGACGGCGCCGGCACGGCGGCCGGGTCTGGGTGTCGTTCATGGATGTCTCCTTGGGTTTCTGTGTGTCTTCAACATGCCAGGGACTGCGCGGGCGCGACGGACAGCCGTCCCACCCGCTCCCAGTCGACCCGGCCGGCCACGCTGGCGGCGGCCGGCAGTTCGATGCATCCGTCCCGCACGGCCGGCACCTCGTGCAGGACCTGCTCGCGCATCGAGAGGAACCAGGTGACTTCGGCCGGCAGGGCCCGCGCGTCGAGGCTGGCCGCCTGCATCAGCGCCTGCCAGGTGCCCACCGCGCTCTCACCGAACATGCCCACCACGGTCGTGGCGCCGGCGGCTTCGGCGAGCGCCTGCATGGCGCGCGTCACGGTCAGGCCGAAGCGCCCGGGTTTCAGGCTGAACGCGCGCGCGCCGGCCTCGATGAACAGGGCCGTGTCCTGCGCCGACCAGCAGCCGAAGTCCACCAGCAGCGGCCCGGGCAGGCCCGCCTGCAGCGCGGTGAAGCCGCGCCCGGGCGCCAGCGGGCAGGGGTCTTCCACCACGCAGGCGCCGGCGTCGAACAGGGCCTGCGCGTAGTCGCGCGCCTCACCGGGCGCATAGGCGCCATTGGCGTCGACGTAGAAGCCGACGCCGTCGCCCACCGCGGACCGCAGCGCGCGCAGCGCCTCGGCGTCGACCGCGACGCCCTGGCCGCCCTTGACCTTCAGCATGCGCAGGCCCAGGCGCTCCACCAGGGCGGCGGCCTCGCGCGCCATGAGGCCGGGGGCCTGCCGGGTCACGGTGAACGAGACCGGCACGCGGGCGCGTCCCTGCCACTGCTGCCACAGGGGCGCGCCGGCCGCCGCGGCCCGCAGGTCCCACACCGCGTTGTCGACGAGCGCCTTGGGTGCATGCAGCCCGGGAATGCCCTCGAGGCAACGGGCGACCGCGCCGGCATCGGACAGGTCGACCTGCGCCAGCCGCGGCAGCAGCACCTCGGCCAGGCTGGCGCGAAGCCCCTCCAGGCCGAAGCCGGTCCACGTCGGCTTCACCGTCATCTCGGCGACGCCCTCGTGGCCCTCGTCCGACTGCAGGCGCAGCATCAGGAAGGTGCCGCCCTCCTCGACGATGTCGCTCCAGCGGACCGGCCGCTCATAGGGCAGCCGGTAGGCGTGGAGGGTGCTGTGGGCCAGTCGCATCGCGGGCGCGCTCAATTGGGCTGGATGCCGGCCTCGCGGATCACGCGGCCCCAGCGGGCGGAGTCGCGCACCATGAAGTCGACGAAGGCCGCGCCGGCCAGGAACGTGGGGTCGGCGCCCCAGCCCTGGAACCGCTCGGCCGAGGCCGGCTCCTTCATGATCCGCTCCAGCGCCTGCGCCAGGCGGGCCGCGGCCTCGGCAGGCACGCCCTTGGGGCCGGTCAGGCCGTACCAGGCCAGCACCTCGAAATCCGGGTAGCCCGATTCCGCCACGGTGGGAATGTCGGGCGCGAGCGGGCTGCGGCCCCGGCTGGTGATGGCGATGGCCTTGAGCCGCCCCGCCCTCACCTGCTGCAGCGTGCCCGCCACGGTGACGAAGGCGAAGCCCACGTCACCGCGGATCACGCCGGTGATGGCGTCGGCCTGGCCCTTGTACGGCACATGCTGGATGTCCACGCCGGCCTGCTTGCGGAACAACTCCCCCGCCAGGTGGCCGCTGGTGCCATTGCCCGCGGACGAGAAACTCAGCTTGCCCGGCTGGCTGCGCGCGAGCGCCACCAGGTCGGCCACCGAGTTCACCGGCAGGGCCGGGTTGACGACCAGCAGGTTCGGCGCCGTGCCCAGGAGGGCGATGGCGCTCATGTCCGCGATCGGGTCATAGGCCAGCTTCAGCAGGTGCGGGTTGACCGCGTGGGTGGGGCTGCCGCCGACCACGAAGGTGTAGCCGTCCGCGGGCGCGCGCAGCACCAGCTCGGTGGCGAGGTTGCCGCCCGCCCCGGGCCGGTTCTCCACCACCACGGGCTGGCCCAGGAGCGGGGTCAATCGGTCCGCGAGGAAGCGGGTCAGCAGGTCCACGGTGCCGCCGGGCGCGAAGGCCACGACGAGCCGCACCGGCCTGGAGGGCCAGCCCGCGGGCTGCGCGCGGGCGCCCGGGGCGCAGGCGGCGAGCACGGCGGCGAGGGCCGTGCGCCGGGTCGGGAGTCGGTCCATGGGGGCGGCCTCCTCAGTCGAGCTTCACGCCCAGGTCCCTGATGTAGTTCGCGTAGGTCGCCCGGTCCCGGTTCAGGAACTCGGCGAACTGGTCGGGCCCCTGGTTCAGGAGCTCGAGGCCGACGCCGGTGATGTAGCGGGCCTGGAAATCCGGCCGGACGATGATCCGCGAGACGTCACCCGCCACCTTGTCGATCACCGCGCGCGGCGTGCCGGCCGGCGCCACCAGGCCGAACCAGGCGCTGGACTGGAAGCCCGGCAGGCCGACCTCGGCGAAGGTGGGTACCTCCGGCAGGACGGCGGAGCGCTTGGGCGCAGCCACCGCGATCGCCCGCAGCTGCCCGCCCTTGACCACCTGCACCACCGGCGGCACACCGGTGAAGGCGATCTGCACCTGGCTGCCGATCAGCGCCGGCACGACATCCGCCACGCCCTTGTACGGCACGTGCATCAGCTTGACACCCGTCGCCTTGGCGAAGGCCTCGGCGTCGATGTGGGCCTTGCTGCCCAGGCCATAGGTGCCATAGCTCACCTCGCCCGGGCGGGCCTTGGCCTCGTTGACCAGGTCGGCCAGCGTGCGCCCCTTGAAGGCCGGCCCGACGACCAGGACCTCCAGCGTCTCGGCCACGTTGATCACCGGCACCAGGTCCTTGACCGGGTCGTAGGGCAGGCGCGTGTACAGGTACTGGTTGGAGGACATCGTGGGATCGTTCGCCATCATCAGCGTGTAGCCGTCGGCGGGCGATTTCGCCGTCGCCTGCGCCGCGATGATGGTGTTGGCACCCGGCCGGTTCTCGACCACGACCGGCTGGCCCCAGTCACGCGCCAGGTCCTGGGCGATGCCGCGCGCCAGGTTGTCGGCCAGGCCGCCGGCCGGAAACGGCACGATGATCTTCACCGCCCTGTTCGGCCAGCCGGCCGCCGCGCCCTGCGCCTGCGCCGGGCCCCAGCCCAGGGCCATCACGCCCGCCAGCGCCCCGGCCCATGCCGCCCTCAAGAGGGCCTTCCTGGAATGCTTCATGTCCTTGTCTCCTGGTTCTTTTGTGGGCCGGATCGGGCCGGCCCGGCCCTCTTGCCTCATGACACCTGGCGGTCCTGCCCCTGCCAGTACGGCGCGCGCAGCGCGCGCTTGTCGACCTTGTTGGTGCTCGCCACTCGCGGCAGCGCGGGCAGGAACCGGTAGGCGCGCGGGCGCTTGTAACCGGCGATGCGCTCGCGGCAATGCGCGTCCAGCGCCGCGTCGTCGGCCGAGGCCCCCGGCCGCAGCACCACGGCAGCCAGCACCGACTCGCCCCATTTCGCGTCGGGGATGCCGATCACCGCGGCCTCGGCGACCGCGGGGTGCATCAGCAGCGCCTCCTCCACCTCGCGCGAGTAGATGTTCTCGCCGCCGGAGATGATCATGTCCTTCTTGCGGTCGACGATGAACAGGAAGCCGTCCTCGTCGAGATAGCCCATGTCGCCGGTATGCAGCAGGCCGTCACGCAGGGCCTGGGCGGTGGCCTCGGGCTTGCGCCAGTACCCCTGCATCACGGAGACGGACCGCAGGCAGACCTCGCCCACGACGCCCTGCGGGCACTCGCGCCCCGCGTCGTCGAGGATGCGCAAGTCCGTCCCCAGGTAGGGCTGGCCCGCGGAGGCGAGCCGCGCGCGCTGGCGGTCGTCGCCCTCCAGCACATGCTGGTGCTTCAGCAGGGTCGTGCCCAGGCCCGCCTCGGTCATGCCGTAGATCTGCATGAAGATCGGGCCGAACACCCGCCGCGCCCGCAGCGACAGGGCCACCGACATCGGCGCCGAGGCGTAGCACACCGTGTGCAGGCTGGAGACGTCGTAGGGGTTCGCTTCCTGCACGTCCAGCATCATCGTGATCATGGTCGGCGCGAGGTGCGCCGAGGTCACGCGCTGCTGCGCGATGCTTCGCAGGAGGGCGTGGGCCTCGAACACCCGGTGCAGCACGATGGTGGCGCCCGCCACCAGGTACGTGAGCAGCTCGGTGGGACCGCCGATGTGATAGAACGGCATCACGATCAGCATCCGGTCGACCTGCGACGCGCCATGCGTCAGCGCCTGGGCCCGGGCCTGCTCCAGCTGGGCCTCGTTCCCGAGCATCACGCCCTTGGGCACGCCGGTGGTTCCGCTGGTGTAGATCAACAGGAAGGTGTCGTCCTGGCGGGCCCGCATCGCCAGCGGCTGCGGCGCGGCCTCTGCCAGCAGCGCCTCGTAGCCGATGAACCCGTCCCCGGCCCCGGGGGCGCGGTCGAAGCAGACGAACAGCGTGTCGCCGGGCAGGCTCGCGCGCAGCGCCTGCACCCGGTCCAGGTATTCCCCCTCGAAGACGACGACCGCCGGCTCGGCGTCCTTCAGGATCGCGGCCTGCTCGTCGACGGAGAGCCGGTAGTTCAGCCCCAGGCCGATGTAGCCGCCCAGGCCCGCGGCGCCGTACACCTCGAGGTACTCGGGGCAGTTGCGCGAGAGGACCGCGATGCGCTCCTGCCGCGGGTAGCCGCGCGCCACGAGGGCATTGACCAGGCGGGCGCAGCGCTCGGCGAAGGTTCGGTGCGTGAGCGTGCGGCCCTCGAACCAGACCGCGGGGTGGTCGCCGAAGCAGCGCGCGTTGTGCTCGATCAGGTCGCCGATGATCATGCGGACTCCTGGGGTGCGCGCACGCGCACCATCATCTGGGCCATGCCCTGCTGGACCAGCTCGCCGTCGTGGCGCAGCAGGCGGATCTGGCGCTCGATGACGCCGCGTCGCCCGTCGGAGGTCCGGCGCTTGCCGGTGATGCGCACCTCGACATGCACCGTGTCGCCCACGAACAGCGGCGCGAGGTAGCGCCAGTCGGAAAACCCGAGGGCGCCGACCACGTCGTCGCCGAAGGCGGGGAAGCGGGTGGCCATGCCAGTGGCGATGTGCAGGCCGTACGAGCCGTGGAAGATGCGCCGGCCCAGCGGCGTGCCGCGGGCATAGGCCTCGTCGGCATGGATCGGGTGCCAGTCCCCGCTGGACATGCAGGCCTGGAGCAGGTCGCCCTCGGTCAGGGTGCGTCCGGTGCTGGTCCAGGTGGCGCCCACCGCGAGCGCGTCGAAGGTGTCGTGCCGTTCCATGGCGGGCTCAGGCCTGCAGCGCGCGCTGCAGGAAGGCATTGGTGCGCTCGCGGGCCAGGGCGATGTCGGCCTCGGCGCCGCGGGTGTAGAAGCCGTGGTCGGCGCCGGGGTACAGGTGCATCTCGACCGCCCGCCCCCGCACCGCCTCGGCGATCTGCTGGCGGGCGGCCTCGGGCGCGTAGCGGTCCTGGTCGCCGAAATGCAGCATCAGGGGGCAGCGCAGCGCGCCCGCGGCGTCCAGGCGCTTCTCGATGCCCACGCCGTAGAAGCCGACCGCCGCGTCCACGGCCGGCAGGGTCGCCGCGAGGTAGGCCAGCTTGCCGCCCAGGCACAGGCCGGCGACGGCCACCCGGCCGCTGAAGCCGGGGCGCTGGCGGATGCGGGCGGCGGTGTCCGCGATGTCGGCCAGGCCGTCCTCGTCCTTGTAGCGCCCCAGGAAGCCGAAGGCCTTCTCCATGTCCTCCTTCGAGTGGGACAGCTCGACGCCGGGCTGCATCCGCCAGAACAGGTCCGGGGCGTAGGCCAGGTAGCCGTCCTCGGCGAAGCGGTCGGCGACGCGGCGCACATGGGCGGTCAGGCCGAAGATCTCCTGCAGCAGGATCACGGCATGGCCGTTCGGCCGGGCGGGCTCGCTGACATAGGCGGAAAAGCTGCCGCCGCCGGCGCTGGAAATCGTGTCTCGGTGGGAGTTCGTCATTCAGGGGCCCTCAGACCGTGTAGCGACCGGCCAGCACTTCGCGGGCGATCGAGCTCTTGTGGATTTCCACCGTGCCGTAGCCGATGGACATGCCGCGCACGTCGCGGAAATGGCGCTCGTACGGGTACTCCTGCGACAGGCCGTAGGCGCCCGCCAGCTGCATGGCCTCGTTGGTCACGCGCACCGCCATCTGGTTGACGTAGGCCTTGGTGATCGAGGTATCCGCGATGCTGGGCTGGCCCGCATCGACGCGGGCCGCCGCCCGGTACAGGAGGGCGCGGGCGGCCTCGATGTCCATCGCCATGTCGGCCAGCTTCCACTGCAGCCCCTGCTGGTCCGCCAGCGGCCGGCCGAACTGCACGCGCTCCTTCACGTGGGCCACGACGGCCTCGAAGGCGGCCTGGGCGACGCCCAGGCAGATGGTCGGGTTGCCGGAGATGCGGTCGGCGTCGAGCACCGCCAGCAGCTCGCGCATCCGGCCGGCCTCCAGGAGCACCTGGTCGGCCGGGATGCGGCAGTCCTGGAACACCAGTTCGGCCATGCCGGTGCCACGCAGGCCCAGCAGGTCCAGGTGGTTGCCGATGGAGAACCCCGGGGTCCCCCGCTCCACGAGGATGGCGCCGACGCCCTTCATGCCGGGCTCCGGGCTCATTCGCACCAGCACCAGGAACAGGTCGGCGACCTGGGCGCCCGTGCACCACAGCTTGCTGCCGTTGATCACGACCTGGTCGCCCTCGCGGGTGGCGCGGCACTGCACATTGCCGACGTCGGAGCCGGCATTGGGCTCGGACATGCTCCAGGCCGTCAGCACCTCGCCCTTGACGATGCGGGGCAGGTACTTGCGCTTGTGTTCCTCGCTGCCCAGGCCCAGGAGGGCGCGCGGCGTCGCGCCGTCGGTGCACGAGAACAGGATCGCGGTGTTGGCGCAGGCGCGCGCGATCGCCTCGGCGACCAGCACGTTCTCCATCAGCCCCAGGCCGGCGCCGCCGTAGGCCTCGGGGATGAACAGGCCGGTGTAGCCATGCTCGGCGAGCACCCGCACGTTCTCCACCGGCGGCCGGTACTCCCGGTCGGCGCGGGCGGCGCCGGGCGCGAAGCGCTCCCGCGCCAGGGCCCGCACGTTGTCGCGGATCAGGCGCTGTTCCTCGGTCAGACCCAGGTCTTGCATCGCGGCTCCTTCACCACTGCACGTGCGAGGACGACTCCGCCTCGGTGCGTTCCCAGACCTCGCGCGCGATCGGGTTGCGCAGCTCCTCGGCGATGTGGCCGACGATGCCGATCGAGCGGCCGATCACGGCCAGGCCGCGGCACAGGCGCCACGGGATCCCCATCTCCGACGACAGCGCGCCGAGCGCGCCGGTGGCGTTGACCGGCAGCTGCCCGGGCTTGCCCAGGGCCCGCTCGGCGGCCGCCGCGATCTCCTGCATGAGGCGGACGTAGCGGCCGCTGAGCCCGTGCTGGGCGGCCAGTTCGAACAGGCGCGTCGCCCGTGGGTCCACCGGCTTGTGGAGGTTGTGCCCGATCCCGGGAATCGGCTGGCGCGACTCGCGCAGCCGGCGCACGATCGATTCGGCCAGGCCGGGCAGCTCGGCGTCCGGGACCTCGGCGCCGTCGGCGGGCAGGGCCTCCTGCAGCAGGCGGGCCGAGCCCTCGGCCGTTCCCGCGAAGGTGGTTCCCATCCCGAGCAGGCCCGAGGCCACGGCCCCCTGCAGCGACTCCGGCGCGCCGAGGTAGGTCAGGCGGGCGGCGATCACCATCGGCGTCATCCCGTGCTCCACCAGCGTGGCCAGCATCGCGTTGAACACCACCGACTCCGACGGCGTCGGCAGGCGGCGCTGGATCTCGAGGAAGGCGAAATCGCCCAGGTTCAGCTTGCCCATGATGTCCTGCATCAGGTCCATCCCCTGCACGCGGATGCGTGTGGCGTCGCTGCAGCCCATGTCCGAACGCAGCGGCTTGCGCCCCTCTTTCATGCCTTGTCTCCTTGATCGTGGTCGCGGCTCAACGGGCCGCTCTGGCACGCCAATCTACGGGCGGGCGATGTTCCAACCAATCGATGCAGGTCATCTAGACTATTCGTCCCATGGATGAAGACAAATTCGACCTGAACCTGATGCGCGTGTTCGACGCGCTCATGGAGGACGGCAACCTGACGCGCGCCGGCTTCCGGCTCGGGCTGTCCCAGCCCGCCATGAGCCATGCGCTCGCGCGCCTGCGCAAGCTCGCCGGCGACACGCTGTTCGTGCGGGTGCCCACCGGGATGGAGCCCACCGAGATGGCCCTTCGCATGGCGCCGGCCGTGCGTGAGGGCCTGCGGCTGCTGGAGGGGGCGCTGGAGGGGGACATGCGGTTCGACCCGCTGACCTGCGAGCGCACCTTCCAGGTCCTCATGAGCGACATCGGGGAGCTGGTCTACCTGCCGCGCCTGATGCGGCGGCTCGAGGAGGTGGCCCCCCGCATGAACGTGCGGGCGCTGCAGCTGCCCCGGGAGGCCTACAACGATGCCTTCATCAGCGGCGAAGCGGACCTGGCCATCGGCTTCCTGCCGGGCCTGCGGGCCGGCTTCTACCAGCAGCGGTTGTTCTCGGACTCTTACGTGTGCGTGGTCCGCAAGGACCACCCCCGCATCAAGAGCCGGCTGACCCTGGCGCAGTTCGTCGCGGAATCCCACGTCCTGATCGAGCCCGGCGGGTCACGCTACCGCACGATGACGCACCAGACCTCGACCACCACCCTGATCGAGCAGTTCCTCGTCGAACAGGGTCTGACGCGCCGCGTCGCGCTGCGGGTGCCGCATTTCATGGTGGTCCCCGAGATCGTGCAGTCGACCGACCTGATCGCCACGATCCCGAGTTACGTGATCCACCACACTGCGCCCCGGCCCGGGTTGAAGATGCTGCAGCTGCCGTTCGAGGTGCCGCGCTTCGAGATCAAGCAGTTCTGGCACCAGCGGGGCCACGACGACCCGGGGAACCGCTGGCTTCGGGGCGTGATCGGCGAGCTGTTCACGCAAGCCTGACGCGGCCTCAGGCGTGCAGCCGCGAGGTCTTGGGCAGGTGCGCCATCAGGAACTCCATCTGGTCCGCCAGGATGCGGCGGTTGCGGAGGATGAAGTCCTCCCAGAGGCTGGGAACGTAGGGCGCGTACAGCAGGGGCATGCGTGCCTGCTCCGGGGTGCGGCTGCCCTTGCGGTGGTTGCAGGCGCGGCAGGCGGTGACCACGTTCATCCAGTGGTCCTTGCCGTTCTGGGCGAAGGGAATGATGTGTTCTCGGGTGAGTTCGCCCTCGAGGCAGTGCTCGCCGCAGTAGGCGCAGACATTGCGGTCACGGGCGAACAGCTTGCTGTTGGTCAGGCCCGGTTTGAGGTCGAAGGGATTGATGTTCGGCACGCCCTTGGTGCCGATGATGCTGCAGACCGCGATGGACGACTGCTCCCCGGTGAGGGCGTTGTGCCCGCCCCGGAACAGGGCCACCTGCGCGCCGACCTCCCAGCGCACCTGGTCGGCCGCGTAATGCAGCACCGCCTGTTCCAGCGAAATCCAGGACTGCGGAAGGCCCTGGGCCGACAGCTTCAACACCTTCAAGAAACGCCTCCATCCAAGATCGAGACCATCGAAAGCAATCGCGATGACAATATAACCCTTTTCAAAGGCATTTCACCGACCGGGGGCACAGAGGGCGGGCACCGGTTGCTATCAAAACCATATCAAGCGCGCGATGCAGATCTTCCGCGGATTCCACCATCCGGGCGTGGCCCGGGCCTGCGCACTGACCATCGGGAATTTCGATGGCGTCCACCGGGGCCACCAGGCCATGCTGGCGCTGTTGAACAGCGAAGCGCGCCATCGCGGGATTCCCAGCTGCGTGCTCACGTTCGAGCCGCATCCCCGAGACTACTTCGCCGGCGTGCAGCGCAGGCCCGAACTGGCACCCGCGCGCATCGCCACCCTGCGTGACAAGCTCGGCGAGCTGGCCGCCTGCGGCGTGGACCAGTGCGTGGTCCTGCCGTTCGACGCCACCCTGTCCAGCCTGCCGCCCGAGGCCTTCATCGACCAGGTGCTGGTCGACGGCCTCGGCGCGAAGTACGTGCTGGTGGGCGACGACTTCCGCTTCGGCGCCCGCCGCGCCGGCGACTACGCCATGCTCGACGCGGCCGGCGCCATCCGCGGCTTCGATGTCGCCCGCATGAACAGCTACCAGGTGCACGGCCTGCGGGTGTCCAGCTCCGAGGTGCGGCTGGCCCTGGGCCGCGGCGACATGGCGGGCGTGCAGGCCCTGCTGGGGCGCCCCTACAGCATCAGCGGCCACGTGGTGCACGGGCGCAAGCTGGGCCGCGAACTCGGGCGCAGCCACGTCAACCCGACGGGCTTCCGCACCCTGAACCTGCGCTTCTCGCACTGGAAGCCGGCCGCCAGCGGCATCTTCGCGGTCCATGTGCACGGGCTGGCGGGCGGGCCCCTGGAGGGCGTGGCCAACCTGGGCATCCGCCCCTCGCTGGACCCGGACGACGTCAACGGCGGCCGCGTCCTGCTGGAGACCCACTGCCTGGACTGGCCGGCCCACCTCGGCGGGGAGGGGGGGTACGGTAAAATCATCCAGGTGGACCTCCTGCACAAACTGCACGACGAGCTGAAGTACGACAGCCTCGACGCCCTCACCGCCGGCATCGCGCGGGATTGCGCCGACGCCCGCGCGTTCTTCGCGTCCACCCGCCGCCAGACCACGCGCGACCGAATTTAACGACGGGGCCCGCCCGGACCGCCGCCTTCGACAGGCTCAGGGCGGTCCGCATGTCCCCGCCAACCGCCGCCACCCGCCGCCTGCGGGCTGAGCTTGTCGACGCCTATCCCGCACTGCCATGTCCGACGACAACAAGACCGACTACCGCGCCACGCTGAACCTGCCCGACACGCCCTTCCCCATGCGGGGCGACCTGCCCAAACGCGAGCCGGGCTGGGTCAAGGAGTGGGAGGACCAGGGCCTGTACAAGCGCCTGCGCGAGGCCCGCTGCGGCCACGAGAAGTTCGTGCTGCACGACGGCCCGCCCTACGCCAACGGCCAGATCCACATGGGCCACGCGGTCAACAAGATCCTCAAGGACATGATCGTCAAGTCGCGCCAGCTCAAGGGCCTGGACGCGGCCTACATCCCCGGCTGGGACTGCCACGGCCTGCCGATCGAGAACGCCATCGAGAAGAAGCATGGCCGCAACCTGGCGCGTGACGAGATGCAGGCCAGGAGCCGCGCCTTCGCCACCGAGCAGATCGCCCTGCAGATGGCCGACTTCAAGCGCCTGGGCGTGCTGGGCGACTGGGACCACCCCTACAAGACCATGGAGCCGCGCAACGAGGCCGACGAGATCCGCGCCTTCAAGCGCGTGATGGAGCGCGGCTTCGTCTACCGCGGCCTGAAGCCGGTGTACTGGTGCTTCGACTGCGCCTCGTCGCTGGCCGAGTTCGAGATCGAGTACGCCGACAAGAAGTCGCAGACCCTGGACGTGGGCTTCGAGGCCGACGAGCCGGCGAAGCTGGCCGCCGCCTTCGGCCTGGCCGGCCTGGACAAGCCGGCCTACGCGGTGATCTGGACCACCACCGCCTGGACCATCCCCGCCAACCAGGCGCTGAACCTGAACCCCGAGATCGTCTACGCGCTGGTGGACACGCCGCGCGGCTACGTGATCGTGGCCGAGTCGCTGGTGGAGAAGTGCCTGGCGCGCTTCCATCTCGAAGGCCAGGTGGTCGCCACCACCCCCGGCGAGAAGCTGGGCGGCCTGAACTTCCGCCACCCCTTCCACCATGTGGACCCGGCCTACGCGCGCCTGTCGCCCATCTACCTGGCCGACTACGCCACCGCCGAGGACGGCACCGGCATCGTGCACTCCGCCCCGGCCTATGGCGTGGACGACTTCAACAGCTGCGTCTCGCACGGCATGAAGTACGACCAGATCCTCAACCCGGTGCAGGGCCACGGCAGCTACGCGCCGGAGCTGGCCCTGTTCGGCGGCCAGAACATCTGGAAGGCCGCGCCGGTGATCATCGAGGCGCTGCGCGACGCCGGCCGCCTGTTCGCCACCGAAAACATCGCCCACAGCTACCCGCACTGCTGGCGCCACAAGTCCCCGGTGATCTACCGCGCCGCGGCGCAGTGGTTCATCCGCATGGACGAGGGCGAGGGCGTGTTCACCACCGACAAGGCACCCGCCACCCTGCGCCAGCTCGCGCTGGCCGCGATCGAGGAGACCCAGTTCTATCCCGAGAACGGCAAGGCCCGCCTGCGCGACATGATCGCCGGCCGCCCGGACTGGTGCATCTCTCGCCAGCGCTCCTGGGGCGTGCCCCTGCCCTTCTTCCTGGACGTCGACTCGGGCGAGCTGCACCCCAAGACCCCCGAGATCCTGGACATCGCCGCGGCGATGGTCGAGGCCGGCGGCATCGAGGCCTGGTCCAAGGCCAGCACCGAGGAGATCCTGGCGAAGGTGGGCTGCGCCGCCGACGCGCCGCGCTACACCAAGAGCCAGGACATCCTGGAGGTGTGGTTCGACTCCGGCACCACCCACACCACGGTGCTCAAAGGCTCGCACGCCGGCGCCGGCCATGACAGCGGCCCCGAGGCCGACCTGTACCTGGAAGGCCACGACCAGCACCGCGGCTGGTTCCACAGCTCGCTGCTCACCGCCTGCGCCATGTACGGGCGCGCGCCTTACCGCGGCCTGCTGACGCACGGGTTCACCGTGGACAGCCAGGGCCGCAAGATGTCCAAGTCCCTGGGCAACGGCGTGGACCCGCAGAAGACCAGCGAGAAGCTGGGCGCGGAAATCATCCGCCTGTGGGTGGCGGCCTCCGACTACTCCGGCGACATCGCCGGCGACGACAAGATCCTGGCCCGCGTGGTCGACGCCTACCGCCGCATCCGCAACACCCTGCGCTTCCTGCTGGCGAACGTGAGTGACTTCGACCCGGCCAAGGACGCCGTGCCCCTGGCCGAGATGCTGGAGATCGACCGCTACGCCATGAGCCGCGCGGCGCAGTTCCAGGCCGAGATCCTGGCGCACTACGAGGTCTACGAATTCCACCCGGTGGTGGCCAAGCTGCAGGTGTACTGCTCCGAGGACCTGGGCGCGTTCTACCTGGACATCCTCAAGGACCGCCTCTACACCACCAGCCCGAAGTCCCATGCCCGCCGCAGCGCGCAGACCGCGCTGTGGAACATCACGCACGCGATGCTGCGCTGGATGGCCCCCTTCCTCAGCTTCACCGCCGAGGAGGCCTGGAAGGTCTTCGGCGGCACCGACTCGATCTTCTTCGAGACCTATGCGGAGATCGGCGGCCCCGACGAGGCCCTCCTGGCGAAGTGGAGCCGCATCCGCGCGATCCGCGACGTGGCGAACAAGGAAGTCGAAGCCCTGCGCGAAAAGGGCGGCGTGGGCTCCTCGCTGCAGGCCGACCTGGCGATCACCGCCCCGGCCGCCGACCACGCCCTGCTCGCCAGCCTGGGCGACGACCTGAAGTTCGTCTTCATGACGTCGTCCCTCGGCCTGGCCGAAGGCGCCGAGCTGGCGGTGAAGGCCTCGCCCTCCGCCGCGCAGAAGTGCGAGCGCTGCTGGCACTGGCGTGACGACGTCGGCCACGACGCCGCCCATCCCACGCTGTGCGGCCGCTGCACCAGCAACCTGTTCGGCGCCGGCGAGAGCCGCGCCTGCGCCTGATGGCCAAAGGCGCCAAGGCGGGCGGGATGATGCCCTGGCTGGGCCTGGCGCTGGTCGTCTTCATCGCCGACCAGTTCACCAAGACCCTGATCCTGGGCTACTACCGTCTGGGTGACGCGACCTACGTCACCTCGTTCCTGGAGATCGTGCGCGCGCACAACACCGGCGCGGCCTTCTCCTTCCTGGCCTCGGCCTCGGGCTGGCAGCGGTGGTTCTTCATCGCGCTGGGCACCGGCGCGGCGGTGTTCATCGTGTGGATGCTGCGCCAGCACGCCGGGCAGAAGCTGTTCGCGTTCTCGATGGCCTGCCTGCTCGGCGGCGCCGTGGGCAACGTGGTGGACCGCGCGCTGCACGGCTACGTGGTGGACTTCATCCACCTGCACTACGCCGGCTGGTCCTTCCCCGCCTTCAACATCGCCGACATGGGCATCACCGCGGGCGCGGTGGGCATGATCCTCGACGAGCTCCTGCGCGTGCGCCGCGGCCGCTGACGCGGCGCGCGGCCTGCCCGGCGCTCAGGGCAGCAGGATGGTGCAGCCCGTGGTCTTGCGAGCCTCCAGGTCGCGGTGCGCCTGGGCCACCTCGGACATCGGGTAGCGCTGGTCGATGCGGATCTTCACCTTGCCGCTGGCCACCACCTCGAACAGGTCGTCGGCCATCGCCTGGGTCGACTCGCGCGTGGCGATGTGCGTGAACAGCGTCTGGCGGGTGACGTACAGCGAGCCCTTGCCGGCCAGCACCGCGGGCGCGAACGCCGGCACCGGGCCGGAGGAGGCGCCGAAGCTGGCCATCAGGCCGAAGGGCGCCAGGCAGTCGAGCGACTTGTCCCAGGTGTCCTTGCCCACCGAGTCGTAGACCACCTTCACGCCCTTGCCGCCGGTGATCTCCTTGACGCGGGCCGCGAAGTCCTCGGTGGCGTAGTTGATGGCGTGGGCCGCGCCGTGCTCGCGGGCCAGGGCGCACTTGGCCTCGGAGCCGGCGGTGCCAATCAGCTGCAGGCCCAGCGCGCGGGCCCACTGGCAGGCGATCAGGCCGACGCCGCCGGCCGCCGCGTGGAACAGGACGAAGTCGCCCGCCTGCAGGCCGCCGACCGGCAGCGTCTTCTTCAGGAGGTACTGCGCGGTCAGGCCCTTGAGCATCATCGCGGCGCCGGTCTCGAAGCTGATCGCGTCGGGCAGCCTGCACACGCACTTGGCGGGCATGACGCGGACTTCGCAGTACGCGCCGGGCGGCTGGCTGGCGTAGGCGGCGCGGTCGCCCACCTTCAGGTGGGTGACGCCCTCGCCCACGGCCTCGACGATGCCCGCGCCCTCCATGCCCAGGGCGGCCGGGTACTGCAGGGGGTAGGCGCCGGTGCGGTAATAGACGTCGATGTAGTTCAGGCCGATGGCGTGGTGGCGGATGCGGATCTCGCCGGGGCCGGGCTGGCCGACCTCGACCTCCTCGAGGCGGAGCTGTTCGGGGCCGCCGGCGGCGTGGATGCGGATGGCTCGGGTCATGGTGCGGGGTCTCCTCTTGTCGTGGCGCGCATCGTGCCATGAATCCCCGGCCCCCCGTCCGCGGTCGGATACAGTCTCGGCCTCCCATGACCCCGCGATTCGACCTGCGCGCCCTCCTGCTGCTCACCCTGCCGCCCCTGCTGTGGGCCGGCAATGCGGTGGTGGGCCGGCTGGTCAGCGGCCTGGTGCCGCCGATGACGCTGAACCTGCTGCGGTGGGTCTTCGCGGCCCTCGCGCTGCTTCCCCTGGCCGGCTGGGTGCTGCGCCCCGGCAGCGGCTTCGCGGCCCACTGGCGCCGCTTCGCCTGGCTCGGCCTGCTCGGCATGGGCTGCTTCAACTCGCTGCAGTACCTGGCCCTGCACACCTCCACCCCCATGAACGTCACCCTGGTGGGCGCGAGCATGCCGGTGTTCATGATGGTCGTGGGCGTGGCCTTCCATGGCCAGCGGGTCTCGGCGCGGCAGGTCGGCGGCTCGCTGCTCTCGGCCACCGGCGTGCTGCTGGTGCTCACGCGCGGCGACCTGGCCGCCCTGTCCCGCCTGCAGCTGGTGCCGGGCGACCTGTACATGCTGTCGGCGGTGGTGGTGTGGGCCTTCTACAGCTGGGGCCTGGCGAAGACCACCGAGCCGGAGAACATCCGCAACGACTGGGCCGCGTACCTGCTGGCGCAGGTCGCCCCTGGCGTGCTCTGGTCGGCGCTGTTCACGGCCGGCGAGTGGGCGCTGGCGCCGCAGTCGATCACCTGGGGCTGGCCGGTGGCGGCCGCCCTCGCCTACGTGTCCCTGGGCGCCTCGGTGGTGGCCTACCGCTGCTGGGGCCTGGGCATCCAGCGCATGGGGCCCAACATGGCCGCCGTGTTCAACAACCTCACGCCGCTGTTCGCGGCACTGCTGTCCGGCGCGCTCCTGGGCGAGCTGCCGCATGCGTACCACGCGCTGGCGTTCGCGCTGATCGCCGGGGGCATCGTGGTGGCGGCGCGGCGCTGAAGCCGCCGGGGGCCGCCCGCGGCGGTCCCCTCGTGCAGGCCCCGTGCGGCAGGCCGCTGCGGCCACAGGGGCCTGCCGGGCGGGACCCGGCTCAGAAGGTGCCGGGGTACGCGCCGCCGTCGATCAGCAGGTTCTGGCCGGTGATGTAGCCCGCCTGCGCGCTGCACAAGAAGGCGCAGGTGGCGCCGAACTCCTCGGGCTCGCCGAAGCGCTGCGCCGGGATGGTCTTGCGGCGGCCGTCAGCGATCTCGTCGAGGCTCTTGCCCGTCTTGCTGGCGGCGCCGGCGAAGTTGGACTTGAGGCGGTCGGTGTAGAACGCACCGGGCAGCAGGTTGTTGATGGTGACGTTGCGGGCCGCCAGCTGCGGGTTGCGCGCCAGGCCGGCGATGAAGCCGGTGAGGCCGCTGCGCGCGCCGTTGGACAGGCCCAGCACATCGATCGGCGCCTTCACCGCGCCCGAGGTGATGTTGACGATGCGGCCGAAGCCGCGCTCGGCCATGCCGTCGGCCACCGCCTTGATCAATTCGATGGGGGTGAGCATGTTGGCGTCCAGCGCCTTGATCCATTCGTCCCGGCCCCAGTCGCGGAAGTCGCCGGGGGGCGGGCCGCCGGCGTTGGTGACCACGATGTCGTAGCCGGCGTGGGCGGCGAGGGCCGCGGCGCGGCCCTCGGGCGTGGTGATGTCGGCGGCCACCGCCACCACCTGGGTGCCGGCCGGCAGCTGCGGGTCGGCCCGCAGTTCGGCGGCCGCGGCCTCCAGCGCCGGGGCGCCGCGCGCCACCATCACCACGTGCGCACCGTTCTGCGCCAGCGCCCGGGCGCAGCCCAGGCCCAGGCCCTTGCTCGCGCCGCACACCAGGGCCCAGCGGCCCTTGATTCCGTAATCCATGTCTGCTCCTCGGAGTATGTTTTTCAGCCGCGCGATTGTGGCGCAGGCGCGCCCGGCGCGCGGGTGAACAGGTAGATGCCCGCAATCACCAGCACCGTGCCGGCCGCGACCCAGGCGGTGAAGGGCTCGCCGAGCAGCGCCACCCCCATGAAGATCGTGGACAGCGGGCCGACCATGCCGGTCTGCGCCGTCACGCCCGGGCCCACGCGCTCGATGGCCATCATGACCAGCAGCACCGGGATCGCGGTGCAGACGGTGGCATTGAGCAGTGACAGCCACACCACCGGCATCGGCGTGTCCAGCGCCGCGGCGATCGGGCGCGTGGCCGCAAAGTGGGCCAGCACGCACAGGCAGGCCACCGAGGTCGCCAGGCCCACCAGGCGCAGCGAGCCCACGCGCTTCACCATCTGGCCGCTGTAGACCATGTAGAGCGCATACATCACCGCGCTGGCCAGCACCAGGGCCGAGCCCTTGGCGGCCTCGGCGCCCTGCAGGCCCACCTCGTGGCCGAAGACCAGCAGCACGCCGCCATAGCTGGTGGCCATGCCCAGGAGCTGCGTGCGCCGCAGCGGCTTGCGGGTCATGAACCAGCCCATGGCCACGACCAGGGTCGGGTTGAGGTACAGGATCAGGCGTTCGAGCGAGGCAGTGACGTACTGGAGCCCGAGGAAATCGAGGTAGCTGGACAGGTAGTAGCCCGTGATCCCCAGGTAGGCCACGCCCGCCCAGTCCCGCAGGGAGAGCGCCTGCTTGCCGCGGCTCGCCCACCAGGCCATGGCAGCGAACAGGGGCAGCGCGAACAGCATGCGCAGCATGATCAGCGTGGTCGGGTCGGTGCCATGCCGGTAGGCCAGCTTGATGATGATGGCCTTGCCGCTGAAGGCCACGGCGCCGAGCGCCGCGAGGGCCAGGCCGACGCCCGGCCGGGAGGGGGCTTGCGTCACCGGCTCACTCCCCATGCAGCCGCGCGTGCAGGCGCCGCAGCGAGGCCCACACCGACAGCGCCACGACCGGGATGGCCACCGCCGCCGTGGTCTCGGCCGACCAGGGCCAGCCCAGGCCCTTGCCGCCCTTGGCCAGGTAGCTCACGAGGCCGACGATGTAGTAGGTGATGGCGGCGACCGACAGGCCCTCCACCGTCGACTGAAGCTTCAGCTGCAGCGCCTGGCGCCGGTTCATCGCGACCAGCAGGGCCTGGCTGCTTTCCTGCTGCTCGATCTCCACGCGGGTGCGCAGCAGGTTGCTGATGCGGGAGACGCGCTGCGACAGCGCGTCCTGCCGGCGCGCGGCCCACTCGCAGGTGCTGCGCGCGGGCGACAGGCGCCGCTGCACGAACTCGCCCAGGGTCTGCAGGCCCGGCAGGCGGGACTCGCCCAGGTCGGCGATGCGCCGGTCCACCAGCTCGAAGTAGGCGGTGCTGGCGGAAAAGCGCGAGTGGGTGGCGGCGTACTGGCCCTCCACCTCGCCGGCCAGCGTGGTCAGGCGATCGAGCAGCTGCGGCTCCTCGTTGCGGCGGGCGACGCGGATGGCGCCGGCCAGGTCGGCCAGCTCGGTCTCCGCGCGGCCCAGCGCGGCGAAGGCCTGGCGCGCCACCGGCAGCGCCAGCAGGGCCATCATGCGGTAGCTGTCGATCTCCACCAGCTGCTGCACCAGGCGGCCCAGGCGGCGCGGCGAGAGGCCGCCGGCCAGCAGCACCATGCGCGAGAAGCCGTCGGCATGCAGGGCGAAGTCGGTGTAGACCTCGCCGTGGCCATCGGCGACGGTGGAGCCCACCAGGGTCTCCTCGTTCAGCACATGGCGGGTCAGGGGCCGGTGGTCGAGGGCATCGGCCGGCAGCACCCACAGGTGCAGGCCGGCCAGCCAGCGCCCGGGCAGCTGCGAGAGCCAGGCCTGGGGCACGGCGCCGATGGCGGCCTCGGGCTCGCGGTCGCCGAAGTCCTGCGCATCGAAGCCGGCGCGCGAGAAGGTCCAGGTCACGAACTCGGTGTGCATCTCCCAGCGCAGGCGCAGGCCGGCCACGTCCACCCGCAGGTGGCTGCAGCCCTCGTCGGGCGGCGGCAGGTGGTGGTCACGCAGCAGGGCCGCGACATGGGCCCGGCTCGCCTCGCGCTGCGCGGCGTCGCAGTGCATGACCACGTGGCTCATGGCCAGCGGCGCCGCCATCGCCTCGGGCGGGCGGGCATGGATCTCGTTGTGGAGGGCGACCCGCTGGGGATGCGGCGCGGGCAGCCGGGGCGAGGCAGTCGTCGTAGTCACTGCGGCGATTGTGACAGCCACAAAGCGAAACGGCACCCGAGGGTGCCGTTTCACGCACGGGCCGCGAGGGCCCGGGGGAGCGATCAGTCTTCTTCGACGAAGACGTTCTCGCGCTTGCTCTTCACGGAGGGCAGCAGCACGATGATGATCAGGATGGCAGCCACCGCCAGCAGCGAGGCCGACAGGGGACGGGTCACGAACACGCTCCAGTCACCGCGGGACAGCAGCATGGCGCGGCGCAGGTTCTCCTCCATCATCGGGCCCAGGATGAAGCCCAGGAGCAGCGGCGCGGGTTCGCAACCGAGCTTGAGGAAGGTGTAGCCGATCACGCCGAACGCAGCCACCATCCAGATGTCGAAGGTGTTGTTGTTCGTGGAGTACACGCCGATCGCGCAGAACAGCACGATGGCGGGGAACAGCCAGCGATACGGGATCGTCAGCAGCTTGATCCACATGCCGATCAGGGGCAGGTTCAGGATGATCAGCATCAGGTTGCCGATCCACATGGAGGCGATCAGGCCCCAGAACAGCTGCGGGTTGCTGGTCATCACCTGCGGGCCCGGCTGGATGTTGTGGATGGTCATCGCGCCCACCATCAGCGCCATCACGGCGTTGGGCGGGATGCCCAGCGTCAGCAGCGGGATGAAGGAGGTCTGGGCGCCCGCGTTGTTGGCGGACTCGGGGCCGGCCACGCCGCGGATGTTGCCCTTGCCCAGGACGACTTCGCCTTCCTTGAGCTTGATCTTCTTCTCGATCGTGTAGGCCGCGAAGGCCGCCAGCAGCGCGCCGCCGCCCGGCAGGATGCCCAGGACGGAGCCCAGGGTGGTGCCGCGCAGCACGGCGGGCAGCATCATCTTGAAGTCATGGCCGGTGGGGAACAGGCCCTGCACCTTGGCGGTGAAGACTTCGCGGTCTTCCTCCGACTTGGACAGGTTCATGATGATCTCGCCGTAGCCGAACACGCCCATGGCGATGGTGATGAAGCCGATGCCGTCGGTGAGTTCGGGGACGTCGAACGAGAAGCGGGCGACGCCGGAGTTCACGTCGGTGCCGACCAGGCCCATCAGCAGGCCCAGCACGATCATGGCGATGGCCTTGATCAGGGAGCCGGAAGCCAGCACCACGGCGCCGATCAGGCCCAGGATCATCAGCGAGAAGTACTCGGCGGGGCCGAACTTGAAGGCGACCTCGGTCAGGGGCGCGGCGAACGCGGCCAGGATCAGGGTGCCGACGCAGCCGGCGAAGAAGGAGCCCAGGCCGGCGGCAGCCAGCGCGGGACCCGCGCGGCCCTGCCGGGCCATCTGGTAGCCGTCCAGTGTGGTCACCACCGAGGACGACTCACCGGGCAGGTTCACCAGGATGGCGGTGGTGGAGCCGCCGTACTGGGCGCCGTAGTAGATGCCGGCCAGCATGATCAGCGCGGCCAGCGGGGGCAGCGCGTAGGTGGCGGGCAGCAGCATGGCGATGGTGGCCACGGGGCCGACGCCGGGCAGCACGCCGATCAGGGTGCCCAGCAGGCAGCCCACGAAGGCATAGGCCAGGTTCTGCAGCGTGAACGCCGCGCCGAACCCGATCGCGAGGTTGGTAAACAGTTCCATGTCAGTGATGCTTTCAGCCGGCGATGAAGGAAGGCCACACCTGGAATTGCAGCTTCAGCAGCTTGATGAAGGCCAGGTAGCTCAGGATCGCCAGGATGGTGGCGAGGATGGTGATTTCCTTCGGGCGGAAGTGGTCACCGGCCAGGCTGGCGATGAACACCAGCGCAAAGATCGCGACGATCAGGCCCATGGCCGGCACGCCCAGCGAGGGCAGGCCGCCGAGCAGCACGCCGAACGCCAGGTTCGCGCCGATGATGAAGCCCAGGGGCTTCCAGGCGATCGAACCGATCTTCTCGCCGTCCTCGGTGTCGACCACCAGGGACTCGAACAGGATGAACGCACCCAGCAGGCCCAGCACGATCCCCAGCAGCAGGGGGAAGTAGCCGGGGCCCATGCGGGCGCCTTCGCCGATGGTGTACTTGGTGGCGCCCCAAGCGAACGCCCCTCCGACCACCATGAACATGAGGCCGGAGAAGAAATCCTTCTGGCTCTTGATTTTCACGAAACAACTCCTCGATGCGGAATGCAACCGGGGGATTCTGGTGGCAATCCCATCCGCTACCGTTGTGGGTTCCACCTACCGCCCCACCCGGGGAAACCCGCAGGAGCCTGCCGGGGTCAGCGCACCAGGGGCTTGAAGACCCGCAGCCACTTGGGCGCGGGCAGTCCCCAACGTGACTGGATCGCATCGGCGCGCTCGACGATCTGCGCGCGCGTGGGGCGGGCAGGGGTGCGCTGCGCCAGCACCACGGTGTTGCCCTCGCGGGTGGGCTTGAAGGCCCAGACCGCCTCCTCGCCGAACGCCGCGCAGATGCGCGCCAGGCTGCGCTCGTAGCTCGAGGCGCGCCCGAACAGGTTCACGGTCATGCAGCCGTCCTCGGTCAGGAGGTGGCGGCAGTCGGCATAGAAACTTTCGTCGTCGAGCACCGGTGCGGCGGCCTCGTGGTCGTACAGGTCCACCTGGAGGGCGTCGACCCGGCCGGCCCAGTGGTCCGAGGCCGCGACCTCGGCGGCGTCGCCCAGGACCACCGAGAGCCGGGCATCGTCGGCCGGCAGCTTGAACCACAGCCGGCAGGCCGCGACCACCTGCGGATTGAGCTCGATGGCGGTGGTGGCCATGCGCACCTTCTTGCGGCAGAACTTGGTCAGCGAGGCGGCGCCCAGCCCGAGCTGCATGGCATGGCGCTTCGCGGCCGAGGCCGGCTCGACGAACAGCAGCCAGGCCATCATGCGCTGCACGTACTCGAGGTCGATGTCGAACGGCGCGTCCAGCCGCATCGAGCCCTGCACCCAGTCGGTGGCGCCCAGGTGCAGGTAGCGGATGTCGCCGATGTCGGAGAAGCTCACCTCGGGCAGCGAGGCGGCGGGCTTGCGTTTGGCGGGTTTCAAGGTGCCGGGATTATCGCGGCGCCGCCGGCCGGCCCCAGGAGGGCCTGCAGGCGCGGCAAGGCCTGCAGCGCGTTGGCCGTGGTGGCGGCGGCCAGTTCGTCGACCGCCATCCCGCGCAGGCCCGCCAGCACCGCGCCGATAGCGGGCAGCTCGCCCGGCTCGTTGCGGCCCTGGGGCTGGCCGGCGGCGCGCTCCTGCGCGGTGCGGTAAAGCCAGTGCGGCGGGATGTCGGGCGCGTCGGTCTCCAGCACCAGGGCCGACAGCGGCAGCGCGGTCGCCAGCCGCCGCACCTGCAGCGCGCGCTCGTAGGTCAGCGTGCCGCCGAATCCCAGGCGGAACCCCAGGTCCACGAAGGCGCGGGCCTGCTGCCCGCTGCCGTTGAAGGCATGGGCGATGCCCGTCACGCCCTCGCGCCGCAACTCGCGCAGCAGGGCGTCGGCCGACCGGCGCACGTGCAGGATCACCGGCAGCCCGTGGCGGCGCGCCAGCCGCAGCTGCTCGCGGTAGAAGAACTGCTGGCGCGCCGGGTCCAGGCCAGGGACGAAATGGTCCAGGCCGATCTCGCCCACGGCCACCAGGCGCGGGTCGTCCCGGTGCTCGGCGAGGGCGCGGTCCAGGGCCTCGAGGTCGGCCTCGCCGGCCTGGGGCGTGAACAGGGGGTGGATCCCCAGCGCGTAGCTGTCGCCGGTGCGACTGGCCAGCGCGCGCACCGCATCGAAATGCGCCGCCGCCACCGCCGGCAGCACGCAGTGCACCACGCCGGCGCGGGCGGCGCGGGCCCGCACGAGCGCGGCGTCCGGCGCGAACTCCGGCGCGTCGAGGTGGCAGTGGGTGTCGATCCAGGCCGGCATCGGCGGATGATGCCGCAAACGGGTGCAGGCCCTGGCGTTCCGTGATACCGTGCCACCCGGTTCCCCCCGCTTCGCAGGTTGTCGACGAGGTGAAGGATGCGAAGGCCAGCCCTCTACAGCTCCAGCCGCCCAGGCCGTCCGGCACGGGCCGAGGCCGCACCGCCCGCCGACCCCACGGCGGCCGCCGCGGCAGCCGCCGCCATGACGCCCGAGGCCGGGGCGCCCGTCGCCCCGCCGCCGCCCCGCTGGCGCGTGCGCCTGAGGCGCCCCACCTCCCTCGAATGGCTCTGGCTGCTGGTGCTGGTCCTCACCACCCTGCTGGTGTGGGCCTTCACGCTCGGGCCCGCCGTGCCGCAGCGGCGCCTCACGCAGCAGGACATCGACGCCGCCGTCCTCAAGACCCTCTCCAGCCAGCCCCTGCCCTCCGAGTACGCCAAGGCGTACGAGGCGATCCGGCCCTCGGTGGTCCGGGTGGTGGGCTACATCCGCCGCGACCGGCTCAAGCCGGACCACCCCGCGGTCAAGTCGGGCAAGCTCAAGCCGCCCCAGGCCGTGGCCAGCGCGGCGTCGGCCGCCGCCGGCGACGAGGTCGAGTTCGGCGTCGGCACCGGCGTGGTCATCGTCGACAAGGGCCTGATCCTCACCAACCTGCATGTGGTCTCCGGCGCCGACCGCATCGAGGTCACCTTCGCCGACGGCCTGCAGGCCAGCGCCTACGTTCGCAATGTGCAGCCCGAGAACGATCTCGCCGTGCTGCAGGCCAACAAGCTGCCCGACGACCTCTTCGCCGCCACCCTGCGCTCCACCGCCGACCTGCAGCCCGGCGACAAGGTGATGGCGGTGGGCTTTCCCTTCGGCATCGGCCCCTCCGCGTCGGCCGGCGTCGTCTCGGGCCTGCAGCGCGTGTTCCGCTCGCCCGAGGGGCAGCACGACATGCGCAACCTGATCCAGTTCGACGCCGCGGCCAATCCGGGCAATTCGGGCGGCCCCCTGGTCACCATGGACGGCGAGGTCGTGGGCATCGTCACCGCCATCCTCAACCCCACCCCGGCGCGCACCTTCATCGGCATCGGCTTCGCGGTGCCGATCGAGAACGCCGCCAGCGCCGTCGGCCTGCCGCCCTTCTAGATCCCGTCCCCCGCCCCTCCAGGAGACCCCATGCACCACGCCCCCGCCAACGAGGCCACCGCCAAGCTGATGGAACAGATCCTCTATGAGGTCAAGCGCGTCGTCGTCGGCCAGGACCGCTTCCTCGAGCGGGTGATGGTCGCCATCCTGGCGCAGGGGCACCTGCTGGTCGAGGGCGTGCCGGGCCTGGCCAAGACGCTGACGGTGAAGACCCTGGCCAGCACCATCCGCGGCCATTTCCGGCGCATCCAGTTCACGCCCGACCTGGTGCCTTCGGACCTGGTGGGCACGCGCATCTACAACCAGCGAACCGGCGAGTTCAGCACCGCACTGGGCCCGGTCTTCACCAACCTGCTGCTGGCCGACGAGATCAACCGCGCCCCGGCCAAGGTGCAGAGCGCGCTGCTGGAAGTCATGCAGGAGCGGCAGGTCACCATCGCCGGCGACACCCACCGCGTGCCCTCGCCCTTCCTGGTGATGGCCACGCAGAACCCCATCGAGACCGAGGGCACCTACCCGCTGCCCGAGGCGCAGGTGGACCGCTTCATGATGAAGGTGCTGGTGGACTACCCGAGCGACGAGGAGGAGTACGTGATCGTCGAGCGCGTCACCGGGCCGGCGGTGCATGTCTCGCCGGTGGCCACCACCGAGCAGCTCGCCGCGCTGCAGGCCGAGTGCCGCAAGGTCTATGTCGATCCCTCCCTGATCCAGTACGCGGTGAAGCTGGTCTCGGCCACCCGCGACCCAGGCCGGCACGGGCTCAAGGACCTGGCCCGCTTCATCACCTTCGGCGCCAGCCCGCGCGCCACCATCAACCTCACCGAGGGCGCGCGCGCCCTGGCCCTGCTGCGGGGCCGCTCGTACGCCCTGCCCGAGGACATGGTGGACCTGGTGCCCGACACCCTGCGCCACCGCATCGTGCTGTCGTACGAGGCGCTGTCCGAGGGCATGGACTCCGACGCGCTGATCGCCCAGGTCATGGCCAAGATCCCGGTGCCCGCGCGCCCGCTCGAACATGACGACAAGCTCGCCGCCTGAACCGCCGGCCGCGCCGCGCGCCGCCGCCCGCGCCGAGCAGCTGCTGCGCCGGCTCGAGTGGACGGTGATCCGCCGGCTCGACGGCCTGCTCCAGGGCGACTACCGCACCCTGATGCGAGGCACCGGCCTGGACCTGGCCGACCTGCGCGAGTACCAGCACGCCGACGACGTGCGCCACATCGACTGGAACGTGACCGCCCGCACCCAGGTGCCGCATGTGCGCGTGTTCACCGAGGACCGCGAGATGGCCGCCTGGTTCCTGCTGGACCTGAGCCCCTCGGTCGACTTCGGCTCCGGCACGCAGCGCAAGCGCGACGTGGCGCGCGACTTCACCGCCGTCCTGGCCCGCCTGCTCACGCGCCACGGCAACCGCGTCGGCGCCCTGCTCTATGGCCGCGGCGTCGACACCATGATCCCCACCGGCAGCGGCCGCCGCCACGTGCTGCACCTGCTCCACAGCCTCGACGCGCGCCCGCCCGCGCACGATGAAGCCGGCCCCACCCACCTGCGCGAGCTGCTGGAGGCGGGTGCCGCCCTGCTGCGCCGGCGTTCCACGGTGTTCGTCGTCTCCGACTTCATCAGCGAGCCGGGCTGGGAGCGCGCGCTGGGCCTGCTGGCGCGCCGCCACGAGGTGGTGGCCGTGCGCGTGCTCGACCCGCTGGAGCTGGAGATCCCCGACCTGGGCCTGCTCACGCTGCGCGACGCCGAGACTGGCGAGCAGCTGCTGGTGGACACCCACGACCCCGCCTTCCGCAAGCGCTTCGCCCGCATCGCGGCGCAGCGCGAGGCCGAACTGCGCGCGGGCCTGGCCGCCGCCGGGGTGGACACCCTGGAGCTGTCCACCGACGACGACCTGGCCGACGCCCTGGTGCGCTTCGTCGAGCTGCGCCGGCAGCGCGCGCGCCTGTCCGGCGGCTCGCTGCCCACCCACCTGCGGCGCGCCGCCTAGACCCGACAGAACGCCCCGAGAGAGCCGCCATGAACTTCCTCTGGCCCCACCACCTCTGGCTCCTGCTGCTGCTGCCGCTGCTGGTGCTGCTGTACGCCTGGCTCCTGCGGCGGCGCCGCAAGATGGCCGTGCGCTTCGCCTCGCTGGCCATCGTGAAGGAAGCCCTGGGCGCCGGCCCGGGCTGGCGCCGGCACGTGCCGCCGGCGCTGTTCCTGCTGGCGCTGGCCGCCATGCTGCTGGCCGCGGCGCGTCCGGTGGCCGTGGTGACCCTGCCCTCGACGCAGCAGACCATCATCCTGGCCATGGACGTCTCCGGCAGCATGCGCGCCACCGACGTACAGCCCAATCGCCTGGTGGCGGCGCAGAACGCCGCCAAGGCCTTCCTCACCGAGCTGCCGCGGGACGTGAAGGTGGGCATCGTCGCCTTCGCCGGCTCGGCCCAGGTGGCGCAGCTGCCCACCGTGAACCGGGAGGACCTGGTCACCGCGATCGACCGCTTCCAGATGCAGCGCGCCACCGCCACCGGCAACGCGATCGTGGTCTCGCTGGCGACGATCTTCCCCGACGACGGCGCGCTCGACATCCAGGCGATGCAGGGCGGCCGCGACCGCTGGCGCGCGCAGTCGCTCGATACCGAGAAGAAGGAGAAGAAGGAATTCACCCCGGTGCCGCCCGGCTCCTACGGCTCGGCCGCGGTGATCATGCTCACCGACGGCCAGCGCACTACCGGTGTCGACCCGCTGGACGCGGCCAAGCTCGCCGCCGAGCGCGGCGTGCGGGTCTACACCGTCGGCATCGGCACGGTGGACGGCGAGACCATCGGCTTCGAGGGCTGGTCCATGCGGGTGCGGCTCGACGAGGAGACGCTCAAGGCCATCGCCAACAAGACCGCCGCCGAGTACTACTACGCCGGCACCGCGCAGGACCTGAAGAAGGTCTACGAGACCCTCAGCACCCGCCTCACGGTGGAAAAGAAGGAGACCGAGGTCTCGGCGCTGCTGGCGCTGGCCGCGGCCCTGCTCGCCGTGCTGTCGGCGGGCCTGTCGGTGCTGTGGTTCAACCGGATCCTCTGAGCGGCGGGCCCTGCTGACGCGCCGGGACCTGAAGGCGCAGTCCTGCCGCCGCCTTCGCCGCAGCGGCCCTTCCAGCGGGCCGCCCCGAGCCGCCGCCCCTACGCCAGCCGCCCCGCCGCGAGCCGCAGCTGGCGGCCGCAGCGCGCGGCCAGCGCCTCGTCATGCGAGACCAGCACGAAGGCGGTACCGTGCTCGTGGGCGAGCTGCAGCATCAGGTCGAACACCGCGTCGGCGGTGGCGCGGTCGAGGTTGCCGGTGGGCTCGTCGGCCAGCACGCAGTCCGGGCGCGTGACCAGCGCGCGGGCGATGGCCACGCGCTGGCGCTCGCCGCCGGAGAGTTCGGCCGGCCGGTGCCGCACGCGCTGCCCCAGGCCCACCGCCTCCAGCGCCTCGCGGGCGCGGGCGTGGCACACCGCCACCGGCTCGCGGCGGATGCGAAGCGGCATGGCCACGTTGTCCAGCGCGCTGAATTCCGGCAGCAGGTGGTGGAACTGGTAGACGAAACCCAGGTGCCGGTTGCGAAGCCGCCCCTGCTGCGCGGGGCCCAGCCCCCGCAGCGGCCGGCCCAGGAGGTGCACCTCGCCCGCGGTGGGCGCATCCAGCCCCCCGAGCAGGTGCAGCAGCGTGCTCTTGCCCGAGCCGGAGGCGCCGACGATGGCCACCGTCTCGCCGGCCTGCACCGACAGGTCGACCCCGCGCAGGACCTCGACATCGAGCCCGCCCTCGGTGAAACGCTTGGACAGGCCGCGCGCCTGCAGCACCGCGCCGTCGGGGATGAAGTCACTCATAGCGCAGCGCCTCCGCGGGGTTGACGCGGCTGGCGCGCCAGCTCGGGTACAGCGTGGCCGCGAAGGCCAGGACCAAGGAGATCACCGCGATCGGGACGATGTCGGCGGACTGCGGGTCGCTGGGCATGCGGGAGATCAGGTACACGTCACGCGGCAGGAAGCTGGCGCCCAGGGCGCGCTCCAGCGCGGGCACCAGCACGTCGATGTTCAGCGCCACGCCCAGCCCCAGGAGCAGGCCGGCGAGCGTGCCCACCACGCCCACCGTGGCGCCCTGCACCACGAAGATGCCCATGATGCTGGCCGGGCTCGCGCCCAGCGTGCGCAGGATGGCGATGTCGGCGCGCTTGTCGGTGACGGTCATCACCAGCGTGCTCACGAGGTTGAAGGCGGCCACCGCGACGATCAGCGTGAGGATGATGAACATCATGCGTTTCTCCAGCTGCACCGCGGCGAACCAGGTGCGGTTCTGGCGGGTCCAGTCCCGCACCACCACCGGGTCGGTGAAGCCCGCGGCCAGCTGCGCGGCGACCTCGCGGGCCTGGTGCAGGTCCCGCAGGCGCAGGCGCAGGCCGGTCGGGCCCTCCAGGCGGAACAGGCGCTGGGCGTCGTCGAGGTGCATCAGCACCAGGCCGCTGTCGTACTCGTAGTGGCCGGAGTCGAAGGTACCCACCACCGTCATCTGCTTGAGGCGCGGCACCACGCCGGCCGGCGTGACCTGGCCGCCCGGGGCGATCACGGTGACCGCGTCGCCCTCGCGCAGCCCGAGCTGGCGCGCCAGCTCGCTGCCCACCACCACGCCGAACTCGCCCGGCACCAGCCGGCGCAGGGCGGTATCCTGCAGCGTGCGGGCCAGCTCGGTGATCTGCGGCTCCAGCGCCGGGTCGACGCCGCGCACCAGCGTGCCGCGCATGTCCTCGCCGCGCGCCAGCAGCGCCTGGGCCGCCACGAAGGGCGCGGCGGCCACCACCTCGGGATGGCGCCGGGCCTCGGCCTGCGTGCGCGCGAGGTCGGGGATCACGCCGCCGCCGGGGCCGTAGACCTCGATGTGCGAGACCACGCCCAGCATGCGGTCACGCACCTCCTTCTGGAAGCCGTTCATGACCGACAGCACGATGATCAGGGCCGCCACGCCCAGCGCGATGCCGAGCATGGAGACGCCGGAGATGAAGGAGATGAAGCCGTTGCGCCGGGTGGCCCGGCCCGCGCGGGTGTAGCGCCAGCCGAGGAGGAGTTCGTAAGGGGTTCGCATGCGGCGGTGGGGCGGCGTGGGGCGTGTGGCGCGTGGTGGGATGCGGCGGGAGTCCGGCGCAGGTTCTTTTCGCTGGGCCGGATTGTGGCATCCGGGACAATAGGGCCATGTCGGACGCCATCCACCTGCTGATTCCCTTCGCCGTGACCGCCTCGCCGGGCTGCGCGCAGGCCCTGGAGGGCCTGGCCTTGCCCGCGTTGCGGCGGCTGCTGGGGCGCCTGGCGGTGGACCGCGAGGACCTCGGCACCCTGGGCGACCTGTCCATGCCGCACGAGCGCGCCCTGGCCCGGGCCATCGGCCTGCCCGCCACCGACGGCCGCATCCCCTGGGCCGCCTGGCAGCTTCGCAGCGAGGGCCGGGACCCCGGCACCGCGCCCTGGGCCTGGCTGACCCCCTGCCACTGGGAGGTGGGCGCCGACCGCATCACCATGCGCGCGCCGCAGCACCTGCAACTGGGCGAGGCGGAGTCGCGCACGCTGATGGAGGCGATGCAGCCCTACTTCGAGGAGGACGGCATGGCCCTCACCTGGGATGCGCCGGACCGCTGGCTCGCCCAGGGCGAGATGCTCCACGAGCTGGCCTGCGCCAGCCTGGAGCGCGTGGTGGGCGCTGTGGTGGACGACTGGCTGCCGCGCCAGCGCGAGGCGCGCCCGCTGCGCCGGCTGCAGCAGGAGATGCAGATGTTCCTGTACACGCACCCGGCCAACGAGGCGCGCGAGGCGGCGCGCCTGCCCACCGTGAACTCGTTCTGGGTCAGCGGCGCGGGCTCGCTGCCCGAGGACGCGCCGGCGCACATGCCGGCCGGCCTGAAGATGGAAACGCGCCTGCGCGACGCCGCGCTGGACGGCGACTGGACGGCCTGGACCGCGGTCTGGCGCGAGATCGACACGCACGAACTGCCCCGTCTGGCGGCCGCCCTCGACCACGGCCGCCCGGTCACCCTCACGCTGTGCGGCGAACGCGGCTCGCGCACCTGGATCCAACGACACGGCCAGCGCCTGTGGCACCGCGCCACCGCCGGCCTGCGCGCCCCGTCCCTGGCGGCGGCGCTCGACAAGCTATGAAGATCATCGAGAGAGACATTCCCCCGCGCGCCGCCTGGGCGCTGGAGCAGGCCGGCGTGCACCCGCTGCTGGCCCGCCTGTTCGCCGCCCGCGGCGTGACCCACAAGGACGAACTGGACGACGGGCTGGCCCGTCTGCTGCCGCCCGCGGGCCTCAAGGGCGCGCAGGAGGCCGCCCGCCTGCTGGCCGACGCGATCGCCGCCGGCAAGCGCCTGTGCGTGGTGGCCGACTACGACTGCGACGGCGCCACCGCCTGCGCCACGGCCGTGCGCGGGCTGCGCCTGCTCGGCGCGAAGCAGGTCGAGTACCTGGTCCCCGACCGCGTGGTCGACGGCTACGGCCTGACGCCCCCCATCGCCAGGCGGGTGGCCGAGCGCGGCGCCGACCTCCTGATCACCGTGGACAACGGCATCGCCAGCGTCGAGGGCGTGGCCACGGCCAACGCGCTGGGCCTGCAGGTGCTGGTGACCGACCACCACCTGCCCGGCCCGACCCTGCCCGACGCGGCCGTGATCGTGAACCCCAACCAGCCGGGCGACGACTTCGAGAGCAAGTCCATGGCCGGCGTGGGCGTGATGTTCTACGTGCTGCTGGCGCTGCGCGCGGAGCTGCGCGCGCGCGGCGTGTTCGACGCGGCCAGCCAGCCGAAGCTGGACGCGCTGCTGCCGATCGTGGCGCTGGGCACGGTCGCCGACGTGGTCAGGCTGGACGCCAACAACCGCCGCCTCGTCGCCCAGGGGCTGCGCCGCATCCGCGCCGGGCAGATGCCCGCCGGCATCGCCGCCCTGTTCAATGCGGCGGGCCGCAAGGCGCCGGTGGCCACCACCTTCGATTTCGGCTTCGCCCTGGGCCCGCGCATCAATGCCGCGGGCCGCCTGGCCGACATGACCCTGGGCATCGAGTGCCTGCTCACGGACGATGCCACCCGCGCCGACGAACTCGCGCGCACGCTGGACGGCATCAACCGCGAGCGCCGCGAGATCGAGGGCGGCATGCGCGAGCAGGCGATGGAGGTGGCGATGTCCCTGTTCGACGAGGGCGAGGAGCCGCCGCCGGCGATCTGCGTCTTCGACCCCGACTTCCACGAGGGCGTGGTGGGCATCGTGGCCTCGCGCCTGAAGGACCGCATGCACCGGCCGACCTTCGTCTTCGCCGCCAGCGCGGCGCCGGGCAAGGAGCACGAGCTCAAGGGCTCGGGCCGCTCCATCCCCGGCTTCCACCTGCGCGACGCACTGGACCTGGTGGCCAAGCGCCACCCCGGCGTGCTGGTGAAGTTCGGCGGCCATGCGATGGCAGCCGGCTGCACCGTGGCCGAGGAACATTTCGACACCTTCGAGCAGGCCCTGAACCAGGTGGCCGCCGAGTGGCTGGATGCCGCCACGCTGCAGCGCCGGCTGGAGACCGACGGCCCGCTCGCGCCCGAGTACCGCCGCACCGACCTGGTGGACACGCTGCACCAGGAGGTGTGGGGCCAGGGCTTCGCGCCGCCGGTGTTCAGCGAGGAAGTGGAGGTGCTGTCGCAGCGGCTGGTGGGCGAAAAGCACCTGGCGCTGAAGCTGCGGCACCAGGGCCAGCCGGTGGACGGCATCTGGTTCAGCCACACCGAGCCGCTGCCGCCGCGCGTGAAGCTGGCCTTCCGGCTCGACGCGGACGAATGGCAGGGGCAGCGGAAGGTGCGCTTCCTCGTCGAGGGCGCGGAGTTCTAGGGCCGGGCCGACACCTGCCGCCGGCAGGAGGCGATGGTCGACTTGGGGACGTAGGCCAGGCAGTCGTTGAAGGCGACCTGCGTCACCTGCAGCTCGAGCCGCCGCGCCGCGGCGCGGTCCACCTGGTGGCTGCACAGGACCCAGAAGGCCAGGCCCTCGGCGACGATGAGGGTGGTGGCGGTGGTCCAGAACAGGGGGCGCAGGCCCCGGGCGGCGCGGGTCGACATGGTGATTCTTCAGGGAGCCCGTGGATCCTAGGCAGCGCGACCGGACGCGGCTGTAGGACAGAATCGGGAGCATGTTCCCGCCCACCGATCCCACCGTGAAACGCCTGCCCTGGCCGGCCCTGGTGCGCGCCGTGCGCGAGGTGCTGGCCGACGATGCCGTGCACGTGCCGCAGCGCCTGGTGCAGCCCCTGCCGGGCGGCGCCAGCCTCTTCGTCATGCCGGCGCATGACGCGCGCCTGGCGATCGCCAAGCTGATCACCTTCACCCCGGCCAATGCCGGCACCGGCCGGCCGGCGATCCAGGGCGACGTGGCAGTGTTCGACATCGCCACCGGCGAGCGCCGCCTGCTGCTGGACGGCCCGGTGGTCACCGCGCGCCGCACGGCCGCCGTGTCGCTGCTCGCGGCGCAGGCGCTGGCGCGGCAACCCGATGGCCCCCTGCTGGTGGTGGGCGCGGGGGCGCAGGGACATGCCCATGTCGAAGCCTTCGCCCACGGCCTGCCGCTGCGGGAGGTACGCATCGCCTCGCGCGGTGCGGCAGGCGCGCAGGCACTGGCCGATCATGCGCGCTCACTGGGACTGCGCGCTGTGGTGGTGGATGACCCCGACGCCGCCCTGGCCGACTGCCCGCTGGTGGTGACCTGCACCCCGGCCAGCGGCATCGTGCTGTCGGCGCAGGCCCGGCCCGACGCCTTCATCGCCGCGGTCGGCGCCTTCACCCCGGCGATGGTGGAACTGGCCCCGGCCCTGTGCCGCCAGTGCGCGGACGCCGAGGGCGGCGGGGTCTGGCTGGACACGGCGGACGCGCGCCACGAGGCGGGCGACCTGCTGCAGGCCGGGCTGGACGTCCAGGCCTTCCCCACGCTCGCCGACCTGGTGCGCGGGCGCGCCGCGCCCCGCGGCGCGGGGCCGGTGCTTTTCAAGAGTTGCGGGTGGGCCGGCTGGGACCTGGCGGCGGCGCGCGCCGCGATGGACGCGATCGCCGGAAGGGCCGCGGAGGATGCGGCCTGAGCCGGCCGGTCAGGCCTTGGGCAGCGTCACGCCGCGCTGGCCCTGGTACTTGCCGCCGCGGTCCTTGTAGCTGACCTCGCAGGTCTCGTCGCTCTCGAAGAACAGCACCTGGGCGCAGCCCTCGCCGGCATAGATCTTGGCGGGCAGCGGCGTGGTGTTGGAGAACTCCAGGGTCACGTAGCCTTCCCACTCGGGCTCGAAGGGCGTCACGTTGACGATGATCCCGCAGCGGGCATAGGTGCTCTTGCCCAGGCAGACCGTCAGCACGTTGCGCGGGATGCGGAAGTATTCGACCGTGCGCGCCAGGGCGAAGCTGTTGGGGGGGATGATGCAGTGGTCGCCGTGGAAGTCGACGAAGCTCTTCTCGTCGAAGTTCTTCGGGTCCACCACCGTGCTGTGGATGTTGGTGAAGACCTTGAATTCCGGCGCGCAGCGGATGTCGTAGCCGTAGCTCGAAGTGCCGTAGCTGATGATGCGCTGGCCCTGCACCTCGCGCACCTGGCCGGGCTCATAGGGCTCGATCATGCCGTGCTGCTCGGCCATGCGGCGGATCCACTTGTCGCTCTTGATGGTCATGGGACTCTCCTGCGGCGGATTGTAGGCGGGGCGGGTCTTCGAGCCGCCGGGCGCCCCGCTGCGTGTGCCTCGCGGCCCCCGCGGGAGCGCCAGCTTGCTCGGGTCGGCCGGCGCGACGCTCAGGCCCCGTTTGCAACGTGCACGCGCTCGATGGCGCGGTCGTCGCCCAGCACGATCAGCGCGAACAGGAACTCGTCCAGCGTGCGCGCGGCCTGCGTGCGGCGCGCCAGCAGCGGCGTGGCCTGCGGGTCGATCACCACGAAGTCGGCCTCGCAGCCGCGCGCGAGGTTGCCGACCACGCCCTCCAGCCCCAGTGCGCGCGCCGCGCCGGCGGTGTGCTGCCACCACAGCGCCTGCGGCGAGAGCGACAGCCCCGGCTTGGTCTGTCCCTCGCGGGCCACGTAGTAGGCCGCCAGCATGGTGTGGAACGGCGAGAAGCTGGTGCCGCCGCCAACGTCGCTGGCCAGGCCGTAGCGGAAGCCGGCGCGGTCCGCGCCCGCGTAATCGAAGAAGCCGCTGCCCAGGAACAGGTTGCTGGTGGGGCTGACCGCGGCGGCGGCGCCGCTCTCGCGCATGAGGGCACGGTCGGCGTCGTCGAAGTGGATGCAGTGGGCGTAGACGGCGCGCTCGCGCAGCAGGCCGAAGCCCTCGTAGACCGACAGGTAGCTGCGCGCCTGCGGGTACAGCGAACGCACCCAGGCGATCTCGTCCTTGTTCTCCGCCACGTGCGACTGGATCCACACCTGCGGGTACTTCGCGGCCAGCTCGCCCATGCCGCGCATCTGCGCGTCGCTGCAGGTGGGCGCGAAGCGGGGGGTGATGGCGTAGCCCAGGCGGCCCTGGCCGTGCCAGCGGCGGATCAGGGCCTCGCAGTCCAGCAGGGACTGCTCGGTCTCGTCGCGCACGCCGTCGGGGGAATGGCGGTCCTGCATGACCTTGCCGGCGATCAGCCGCAGGCGCCGGGCCTGCGCCCGCTGCATCAGGGCGTCGACCGAGGCCGGGTGCGAGGTGCAGAAGGTCAGCGCGGTGGTGACGCCGTGGCGAAGCAGCTCGTCGAGGAAGAAATCCGCCACCTCGCCCGCGTAGGCCGGGTCGTGGAAACGCGACTCATGGGGAAAGGTGTAGTTCTCCAGCCAGGGCAGCAGGCCTTCGGCCGGCGAGCCGATCACGTCGGTCTGCGGGTAATGGACATGCAGGTCCACGAAGCCCGGCGCGATGAGCTTGCCGGGCAGGTGCTCGATGGCCACGCCGGGGAAATTGGCCGCCAGCGCGGGGTACGCGCCCGCGGCCCGCACCACCTGCGTGCCGGTGGCATCGGGGCCGACGACCAGCAGGCCGTCCTCGTCATGGACGGCGGCGCCGTCGTCGTTGAAGCGAAGCAGGGCGGCGCGGAAGGCTTTCATCGTGCAGTCGGACAAGCAGGAGGCGCGCCTATTGTGCGCGCTCGCGGCGCTGCGCGGCGGCCCGCCCCGGCCCCCGGCCGGTCACTTGCCGGTCACTTGCCGGCCTTGCCCACCACGCCTTCGGCCAGCCAGTCCATGCCGAGGATGGCGCCGTCGTCCAGCGACTTGCCGGCGGCGATGCGTTCGCGGCCCTCGTTGTCGCGCACGGCGTCGGACTTGCCGGCGGCGAAGGGCCGCAGGCGGCCGGCCGCGATGTCCTTCTGGCGCGCCAGCACCTCGTCCTGCACCGCCTTGGGCACGCGCGCGCCGAAGTCGCCGACACGGATCATGCCTTCCTTGACGCCGCCCCAGACCGTGCCCGGCTTCCAGGTGCCAGCCAGCACCTCGCGGGCGCGGGCCGTGTAGTAGCCGCCCCACTGGTGCGTGACCGCGACGACCTGGGCATCCGGCGCGACCTTGCGCATGTCCGAGTGGTAGGCCACGGCCAGCTTGCCGCGCTCCTGCGCGGCGACCATCACCGCGTTGGAGCCGGTGTGGAAGGCGAGCACGTCGGCGCCCTGGTCCATCAGCGCCATGGCGGCGTCGCGCTCACGCGGCGGGTTGAACCAGTCGTTCAGCCACACGACGCGCACCTGCGCCTTCGGGTTGACCGAGCGCAGGCCCAGGGTGAAGGCATTGATGCCCTGGAGCACCTCGGGGATGGGAAAGCCCGCCACGTAGCCGGCCACGTTCGACTTCGTCATGCGCCCCGCGGCGATGCCGGCGAGGTAGCGGCCCTCGTAGTAGCGGGCGTTGGCGGCCGAGACGTTGGGCGCGGTCTTGTAGCCGGTGACCGACTCGAACTTCACGTCCGGGAAGTCCTTGGCCACCTTGAGCGTGGGCTCCATGTAGCCGAAGCTGGGCGTGAAGATCAGCTTGTGGCCCTGCTGCGCGAGGTCGCGGATCACGCGCTCGGCGTCAGCGCCCTCGGCCACGTTCTCGACGTAGCGGGTCTCGGCCTGTGCGCCCAGGGCGGACTGGACGGCCTTGCGGCCTTCCTCGTGCTGGCGCACCCAGCCGGCGTCGGTCAGCGGCGCGACATAGACGAAGCCGATCTTCAGCGGCTCCTTGGCGGGCTGCGCGCGGGTGGAAAGGGGGGAGAAAAAACTGGCGGCCACGAGCAGCGTGGCAGCGAGGTTTTTGTACATGGTGTTCCTCTACATGGCCCCGGGGACAAACGAAAACGCCGCTGCGGGGCGCAGCGGCGCGTGGGTGATTCTAAACGCCTGGCCTTACGCCGCGAATTCCGCGAAGACGGCGTCCAGCTGCGCGACCCAGCGGTCCTTGTCGGCCTGGGGCACGAAGCTCGCCTCGAAGCTGTTGCGGGCCAGCTGGTAGGCATGGCGGGCGGTCAGGCCGGTGGCGGCGAAGGTCTGCACGAAGTTGTCGTTCATGTAGCCGCCGAAATAGGCCGGGTCGTCGGAGTTGACGGTTGCCACCAGGCCGGCGTCCAGCAGCGCGCCCAGGTTGTGGTCGGCCAGCTTCGGGAAGACGCACAGCTTGAGGTTGGACAGCGGGCAGACCGTCAGCGGGATGCGGTCCTGCGCCAGCCGCTGCACCAGCGCCGGGTCCTTGGGCGACTGCACACCGTGGTCGATGCGCTCGACCTTCAGCACGTCCAGCGCCGACCAGACGTAGGCCGGCGGCCCCTCCTCGCCCGCGTGGGCCACCAGGCGCAGCCCCAGCTCGCGGCACTTCGCGAACACCCGCGCGAACTTCTCCGGCGGGTGGCCGACCTCGCTGGAGTCCAGCCCCACGCCGATGAACCTGTCGCGAAACGGCAGCGCCGCCTCCAGCGTGTCGAAGGCCTCGGCCTCGGACAGGTGCCGCAGGAAGCACAGGATCAGGCTGGCGCTCACGCCCAGCTTCGCCTTCGCGTCCACGCAGGCGCGGTGCAGGCCGTCCACCACCACCTGCATCGGCACGCCGCGCGCGGTGTGGGTCTGCGGGTCGAAGAAGATCTCCGCGTGCACCACGTGGTCCGCCCTGGCCTTCTCGAGGTAGGCCCAGGCCATGTCGTAGAAGTCCTGCTCCTTGAGCAGCACGCTGGCGCCGGCGTAGTAGATGTCCAGGAAGCTTTGCAGGTTGGTGAAGGCGTAGGCCTGGCGCAGCTCCTCGACGCTGGCGTAGGGGATGGCCACGCCGTTGCGGCGCGCCATCTCGAAGATCAGCTCGGGCTCGAGCGAGCCCTCGATGTGGATATGCAGTTCCGCCTTGGGCATGCGGCGCAGCAGCTCGGGCAGGCGTTCGGGGGCGATGTCTTTCACGCGAGGGGTCCTTCCAAAAGAAAAAGGGCCGCCCGAGGGCGACCCTTCACAGGCAGTGGCGCGAAGCTTACTTCTTGTCGCCGCCGGGGATCTTGCCTTCCACGCCCTTGACGTAGAAGTTGATGCCACCCAGGAACTTGTCGTCGGCGACGGCGTCCTTGGCCAGGACGTCCTTGCCGGCCTGGTCCTTGATCGGGCCCTTCCAGATCACGAAGGAGCCGTCCTTCAGGCCGGCCTTGATCTCTTCGACCTTCTTCTTGGTGTCTTCCGGCACGTCGGCGGCGATGGAGACCATGTCGATCGCGCCTTCCTTCACGCCCCACCAGCTGGCGGAGTTGCCGGTCCACTTGCCTTCCAGGGCGTCACGCACGGCCTTCACGTAGTACGGGCCCCAGTTGATGATGGCGGAACCCAGGTGGGCCTTGGGGCCGTAGGCGGTCATGTCGCTGTCCCAGCCGAAGGCGCGCTTGCCCATCTTCTCGGCGGTCTGCAGCACGGCCGACGAGTCGGTGTTCTGCATCAGCACGTCGGCGCCGCCGTTGATCAGGGAGGTCGCGGCCTCGGTTTCCTTCGGCGGATTGAACCAGTCGCCGACCCAGACCACCTTGGTCTTGATCTTCGGGTTCACCGACTGGGCGCCCAGGGTGAAGCTGTTGATGTTGCGGATCACCTCGGGGATCGGCACCGAGCCCACCACGCCCAGCGTGTTGGTCTTGGTCATCTTGCCCGCGATCACGCCGGCCATGTAGGCGCCTTCGTAGGTACGGCTGTCGTAGGTGCGCAGGTTGTCGGCCTGCTTGTAGCCGGTGGCGTGCTCGAACTTGACGTCCTTGGCATCGGCGGCGACCTTGAGCATCGGCTCCATGTAGCCGAAGGTGGTGCCGAAGATCAGCTTGTTGCCCTGGCCGACCAGGTCACGCATCACGCGCTCGGCGTCGGCGGACTCGGGCACCTTCTCGACGAAGCTGGTGACGACCTTGTCGCCGAATTCCTTCTCCACCGCCTTGCGGCCGTTGTCGTGGGCGAAGGTCCAGCCGCCGTCACCCACCGGGCCGACGTAGGCGAAGGCGATCTTCAGGGGCTCGGGCTTGGCCGGTGCGGCGGCGGCCGAGGCTGCCGGCGCGGGCGCAGCCTCTTCCTTCTTGCCGCAGCCCACCAGGGCGGTGGCTGCCAGCGCGGTCACGGCCGCGACTTGGAGCATCGAGCGTTTCTTCAGGTCGGTCATGGTTTCCTCTGATTTAGGACGACGAAAACAGGAATTATGAACCCGGGAAAAACGGCTTCCCGAGGGACGCCGGCATATTCGCGCGGATCCATGCCGGATTGCGCGACATCAGGGCCAGCACGACGATGGTTGCAATATAGGGCAGCATCGTGAGGAATTCACTCGCCACCTCCACCCCGGATCCCTGGAGGTGGAATTGCAGCATCGTCACGCCCCCGAACAGGTAGGCCCCAAGCAAGACCCGGGCCGGGCGCCAGGTGGCGAAGGTGGTCAGGGCCAGCGCGATCCAACCCTTGCCGGCCACCATGCCCTCGACCCACAGGGGGGTGTAGACCACCGAGAGGTAGGCGCCTGCCAGGCCACACAGCGCGCCGCCCGACACCACCGCGGCCAGGCGGATGCGGCGCACCGGGTAGCCCAGCGCATGGGCCGACTCGGGCGACTCGCCCACCGAGCGCAGCACCAGGCCGGCGCGCGAGCGGTACAGGAACCAGATCAGTGCCAGGGTGAAGGCGATGACCAGGTAGACCATCGGGTGCTGGCGGAACAGCGCCGGCCCCACCAGCGGCAGGTCGCCGAGCACCGGGATGGAGAACTGCATCCGCTCAGGCAGCTTCTCCTGCACGTAGCGGATGCCGGCGAAGGCCGAGAAGCCCGCGCCGAACAGGCTCAGGGCCAGGCCGGTGGCGTACTGGTTGGTCCCCAGCCAGATCACCAGCCCGCCGAATACGGCGGACAGCGCCGCGCCGGCAGCCGCGCCGGCCAGGAACCCGAGCAGGTCGCTGCCGGTGTGGACCACCACGGCGAAGCCGGCGATGGCGGCGCACAGCATCAGGCCCTCGGCGCCGAGGTTGACGATGCCGGCCCGCTCGTTGATCAGCAGGCCCAGTGCGGCGATGGCCAGCACCGTGCCCGCGTTGAGCGTGGCGGCCAGGAGGAGTGCGTAGCTTTCCATGTCAGGCCACCGCCTTCCGGGCGCCCTGGCCCTGCCAGCGCACGCGGTACACGAGCAGCGTGTCGCAGGCCAGCAGCGCGAACAGCAGCAGGCCCTGGAACACGCCGGTGATGGACTTGGGCATGCCCAGTCGCGACTGGGCGTACTCGCCGCCGATGTAGAACATGCTCATGAGGATGGCCGAGAACACCATGCCCACCGGGTGCAGCCGGCCGACATAGGCGACGATGATGGCGGCGAAGCCGTAGCCCGCCGGGACATAGGGCGTGAGCTGGCCGATGGGGCCGGCCACTTCCAGCGCGCCGGCCAGGCCGGCGGCGGCGCCCGAGGTGAGCAGCGCGATCCACAGGGCCTTGCGCGCGGAGAAGCCGGCATAGCGCGCCGCCTCCGGGGCCAGGCCGCCGACCTGCTGCGCGAAGCCCGCGCGGGTGCGGAACAGGAACACCCACAGCGCCCCCGCCCCGGCCAGCGCCAGCAGCAGGCCGATGGACATGCGCGAGCCCGCCATCAGCCGGGGCACCTGGGTCACCGACTCGAAGGTCTTGGTCTGCGGGAAGTTGTAGCCGCCCGGGTCCTTCCAGGGGCCGAAGACCAGCCACACCAGCAGTTGCACTGCCACGTAGACCAGCATCAGGCTGACCAGGATCTCGTTGGCGTTGAAGCGGTCGCGCAGGAACGCGGTGAGCGCCGCCCAGGCCATGCCGCCGGCGATGCCGGCGAGCAGCACGGCGAGAACGATCCAGCGGCCGGTCTGCTTGTCCGCCAGCAGGGCCACCCCGCCAGCGCAGATGGCGCCGATGACGAACTGGCCCTCGGCGCCTATGTTCCAGACGTTGGAGCGGAAGCACACCGCCAGGCCCAGCGCGATCAGCAGCAGCGGCGTGGCCTTGACCATCAGCTCGCCGAAGGCATAGAGCGACTTCACCGGCTCCCAGAAGAACATCTGCAGCCCGCGCACCGGGTCCTTGCCCAGCGCGGCGAAAAGGGCCACGCCCAGGACCACGGTGATGGCCAGGGCCAGCAGCGGCGAGGCCAGGCTCCAGAACGCGGACGCCTGCGGACGCGGCTCGAGCTTAAACATTGGCAGCCTCCCGCGCGGCTTCGGCATGGCCGTGGCCCCACAGGCCCGACATCCATTCGCCGATCTGTTCCACCGTGGCCTCGGCCCGGGAAATGGAGGGCGACAGGCGCCCCTTGGCTATCACGTGCAAACGGTCACTCACTTCGAACAGTTCATCCAGTTCCTCGCTCACCACGAGCACGGCGCAGCCGGCGTCGCGCAGGGCCAGGATCGCGCCGCGGATCTGCGCCGCGGCGCCCACGTCCACGCCCCAGGTGGGCTGGGAGACGAGCAGCAGCCTCGGCTTCGCGTCGATCTCGCGGCCCACGATGAATTTCTGCAGGTTGCCGCCGGACAGCGAGCGGGCCGGCGCATCGGGCCCGCCGGCGCGCACGTTGAAGCGCTCGATGATCCCGCGGGCCTGCTCGCGCAGCCGCCCCAGGTGGATCCAGCCGCCACGGCCCAGCGCCTCGCGGCGCGAGAGCAGCAGGTTGTGCGCCAGGCCCAGCGTGGGCACGGCGCCGCGGCCCAGGCGCTCCTCGGGCACGAAGTGCAGGCCCAGGGCGCGCCGGCGGCCGGGGCCGAGGCGGCCGGCGGGCTGGCCGGCGACCTGCACCATCCGCGGCTCGGCCCGGGTGTCCTCGCCCGAGAGCGCGTACATCAGCTCGCGCTGGCCATTGCCGGACACGCCGGCGATGCCCACCACCTCGCCGGCGCGCACCTCGAGGCTGATGCCTTCGAGGTCGGTGCCGAAGGCGGACTCGCGCGCCAGGCTCAGGTTCTCCACCCGCAGCACGGCCTCGCCGACGCGGGCCTCGCGGTGCTGCAGCTGCGGCGGCTCGGCGCCGATCATGAGGCGGCTCAGGGAGGCGTTGCTCTCCTCGCGCGGGTCGCACTCGCCGGTCACCTTGCCCCCGCGCAGCACGGTGCAGGCGGTGCACAGCTCGCGGATCTCGTGCAGCTTGTGGCTGATGTACAGGATGCTGCAGCCCTCGGCCACCAGCTTCTTCAGCACCACGAACAGCTTCTCCACGGCCTGCGGCGTGAGCACCGAGGTGGGCTCGTCGAGGATCAGGAGTTGCGGGTCGGTGAGCAGCGCCCGGATGATCTCCACCCGCTGCATCTGGCCCACCGAGAGCGTGTGCACCGGGCGGGAGGGGTCGATGTCCAGGCCGTACTCGGCGGCCTTGGCGGTGATGCGGCGGGTGACCTCGGGCAGCGTGAGGGACTTGTCCAGCCCCAGCCACACGTTCTCGGCCACGGTCAGCGTGTCGAACAGGCTGAAGTGCTGGAACACCATGCTGATGCCCAGCGCGCGCGCCTCCTGCGGGTTACGGATGCTGACGGGCTTGCCATTCCACAGCACCTGGCCCTCATCGGGCTTGACGGAGCCGTAGATGATCTTCATCAGCGTGGACTTGCCCGCGCCGTTCTCGCCCAGCACCGCATGGGCCTGCCCGGGCATCACGCGCAGGGACACCTGGTCGTTGGCGACCACCGCCGGATAGCGCTTGGTGATGCCGGCCAGTTGCAGCCGTGGTGTATTCATCGTCTGGTCAATTTCCTAAGCCTGCCGCCGCCTGCCGGATGCGATCGCGGAGCCAGCGGGCCGAGGCCGAGGCATGCGAACGTTCGTGCCACAACTGGTAGTAGACCAGGCGGGGGAACTCGACGGGGCAGGGCAGGATTGTCACCGGCATCAGCCCTGCGAAACGTTCGCAGTACTTCCGGCCGGTGGTCAGCACCAGCAAGCTCTGCGCCACCATCGCCGGGATCAGGCTGAAATGGGGGCAGCGGGCAGTGATGTTGCGCGCCAGGCCGAGCCGGTCCAGGTGCTCGTCGATCGCGCCGCGGGCGCCGGGGTGGGTGGGCGTGGGGGCCACGTGCTCGGCGTCCAGCCAGTCCTGCGTACGCCAGCCCCGGCGCACGGCCGGGTGGTCGGCCGAGACCAGGCAGGCGACCTCGTCCTCGAACAGCACGCTGCGGTGCAGGTTGTCCGGCGGCTCCAGCCAGTTGCTCACGACCACGTCGACCTCGCCCGCGGCCAGGCGGGCATGGCAGTCGGCCTGCGGCGACAGCGCATGGATCTCGATGGCCGCGCGCGGCGCCTGCGACTTGATGGCGGCCACCAGCGCCGGCAGGAAGTGCGGGTCGAGGTAATCGCTGGCGGCGACGCGGAAGGTGATGTCGGTGGTGCGCGGGTCGAAGCCGCGCGAGTCGGCGAAGAGGGACTGCGCGGCACGCAGGATGCTTGCACAGGGCTCGACCATGCGAAGACCGGCATCCGTGGGCACCATCCCGGCGCCCGAACGCACCAGGAGGGGGTCACCCGCCACCTCGCGCAGCCGCCGCAGCGCGGCGGACACCTGCGGCTGGTGCATCCCCAGGCGCACCGCGGCGCGCGAGACGCTGCGTTCGGTGAGCACGGTGTGGAGCACCCGGATCAGGTGCAGGTCGATCCGGTCGAGGAGGTCGTGGCCCCTCATGGCCGCCCGCGCATGGCCGCCATATGGCGGGCCTTATCGGACCGGGGCGCCGGCCGGCCTAACCTGATAAGCGGCGCGAATGACGCCATACTGACCCACATGGAATCCAAGACCATCCGATTCTTCCGCCGCGGCGAGCTGGTGACGCTGGCCAATGTACCACCCGACCGCACCCTGCTCGAGGTGCTGCGCGAGGACCTCGGCGACACCGGCACCAAGGAGGGCTGCGGGGAGGGCGACTGCGGCGCCTGCACCGTGGTCCTGGCCGAGGCCCAGGACGGCGCGCTGCGCTGGCGCGCCATCAACAGCTGCATCCGCCTGGCCCACTCGGTCGACGGCCTGGCGCTGTGGACCGTGGAGGACCTGGCCGCCGACGACGGCACCCTGCACCCGGCCCAGGAGGCGGTGGTGCAGTGCCACGGCTCGCAATGCGGCTTCTGCACCCCAGGCTTCGTGATGAGCCTGTTCGGCATGTACCAGAACCAGGTCTGCCAGGGCCGGGCCATCACCCGCGAGCAGGCCCAGGCCGACCTCTCGGGCAACCTGTGCCGCTGCACCGGCTACCGTCCCCTGCTCGAAGCCGCGCAGCGCATGGCCGACCTGCCGGCGGTGAAGGTGGACGAGGCGGCGCTCCTCGCGCAGCTGCAGTCCCTCGCGCCGCAGGCCGGCGAGGGCACGGCCTACCTGGCCCCCACCACCCTGCCCGCCCTGCTGGCCGCGCGCGCGGCGCACCCGCAGGCCCAGCTGGTGGCCGGCTGCACCGACGCCGGCCTGTGGATCACCAAGATGCACCGCCGCTTCGGCCAGGTGCTCGACGTCACCCGCGTCGCCGAGCTGCGGCGCGTGCAGGCCACGCCGCAGGGCCTGTCCATCGGCGCCGCGGTGACGCTGCAGGACGCCTATGCCGCCCTCGCCGCGCAGCGCCCGCAGCTGCAGGCCTTCGCCGAGCGCTTCGCCGGCCTGCCGGTGCGCAACTCGGGCACGCTGGGCGGCAACGTCGCCAACGGCTCCCCCATCGGCGACTCCATGCCCCTGCTGATCGCGCTGGGCGCGCGCCTCGTGCTGGCCAGCGCGCGCGGCGAGCGCGCGATGCCGCTGGAGGACTTCTACACCGGCTACCGCCAGACGCAGCTGGCGGCCGACGAGGTCGTCGCGCGCATCGAGGTGCCGGCGCCGGCGCCGGGCGAGTTCCTGCGCGCCTACAAGGTCTCCAAGCGCTGGGACGACGACATCTCCGCGGTGTGCCTGACCGTGAACCTCACGCTCGAGGGCGGCGCGGTGACGGCCGCGCGCATCGGCGCCGGCGGCGTGGCCGCCACGCCCGCGCGCGCCCGCAGCGCCGAGGCCGCCCTGGCGGGGCGGCCCTGGACCGAGGCCGCCGCGCAGGCCGCGGCCGACGCCCTGCGCGCCGAGTTCCAGCCCATTTCCGACATGCGCGCCTCGTCCGCCTACCGGCGCGAGGTCCTGGGCAACCTGCTGCGTCGCTTCTGGCTGGAGAGCCAGGGCGTCGCCGGGGTCAGCCTGGAGCGCTTCAGCCTCGAGGAGGTGCAGCCGTGAACGCCCCCGAGAAAGACCTGTCCCTGGCGGTCGCCGCGCCCGCCACGGGCAGCCCGCGCATCCACGAGAGCGCCCGCGCCCAGGTGGCCGGCGCCGCCGCCTACATCGACGACCTTCCCGAGGTGCGGGGCACCCTGCATGCCGCCCCCATCCTCTCGCCCGTGGCCCACGGCCGCCTGCGCGGGGTCGACACGGCCGCGGCGCTGGCCCTGCCCGGCGTGCGCGGCGTGGTGCTGGCCGCCGACATCCCGGGCGACCCGGTGCTGGCCGCCTTCGCGCACGACGAGCCGGTCTTCGCCCGTGACACCGTGCAGCACGTGGGCCAGGTGATCGGCCTGGTCGTGGCCGACAGCGTGATGGCCGCGCGCCGCGCCGCGCGCGCGGTGACGCCCGACATCGAGCCCCTGCCCGCCGTCCTCGACGTACGCGCGGCCCACGCGGCACGCAGCTACGTGCTGCCGCCGGTGGTGGTGCGCCGCGGCGAGCCCGAGCAGGCCATGGCCGCCTCGCGGCACCGCCTCGCCGGCTCGCTCGACGTGGGCGGCCAGGAGCATTTCTACCTGGAGGGCCAGGTGGCCTACGTCCTGCCCCGCGAGCAGGGCCAGTGGCTGGTGCATTCCTCGACCCAGCACCCGGGCGAGGTGCAGCACTGGGTGGCCCATGCCCTGGGCCTGGACAGCAACGCGGTCACGGTGGAATGCCGCCGCATGGGCGGCGGCTTCGGCGGCAAGGAGACCCAGGCCGGGCACCTCGCGGTGTGGGCGGCGGTGGCCGCGCACAAGCTGCGCCGCCCGGTCAAGCTGCGGCTGGACCGCGACGACGACTTCCTGGTCACCGGCAAGCGCCACCCCTTCGCCATCGACTGGGAGGCGGGCTTCGACGACACCGGCCGGATCACCGCGCTGAAGGTCACCCAGCTGGCCAACTGCGGCTTCTCGGCCGACCTCTCCGGCCCGGTGGCCGACCGCGCCATCTTCCACACCGACAACGCCTACTACCTGTCGGACGTGGAGATCGCCTCCTACCGCTGCAAGACCCACCTCCAGAGCTTCACCGCCTTCCGCGGCTTCGGCGGCCCGCAGGGCGTGATCGCGATCGAGGCCATCGTCGGCGAGATCGCGCGCCACCTCGGGCTGGACCCGCTGGGGGTGCGCCAGCGCAATTTCTACGGCGTCGAGGACCGCCACACCACGCACTACCAGATGAAGGTGGAGGACAACATCCTGCACCCGCTGGTGGAGACGCTGGCGCGCACCTCGCGCTACGCGCAGCGCCGTGAAGCCATCGCCGCCTGGAACGCGGCCAGCCCGGTGATACGGCGCGGCATCGCGATCACGCCGGTGAAGTTCGGCATCAGCTTCACCGCCACCCTGTTCAACCAGGCCGGCGCGCTGGTCAACGTGTTCACCGACGGCAGCGTGCAGCTCAATCACGGCGGCACCGAGATGGGCCAGGGCCTGCACACCAAGATCATGCAGGTGGTGGCCGACGAACTGGGCGTGCCGTTCGAGCGGGTGCTGTGCACCGCCACCGAGACCGGCAAGGTGCCCAACGCCTCGGCCACCGCGGCCTCCAGCGGCACCGACCTGAACGGGCGGGCCGCGCAGTTCGCCGCGCGCAACATCCGCGACAACCTGGCGGCCTTCGTCGCCGGCCTGGACGGCTGCGGCGCGGGCGCGGTGAGCTTCCGCGGCGGGCAGGTCATCACCCCGTCCGGCACGCGCGCCTTCGACGAGGTGGTGAAGCTGGCCTACGCCAACCGCATCCAGCTGTGGTCCGACGGCTTCTACCGCACGCCCAAGATCCACTACGACAAGGCCACCCTCACCGGCCGGCCGTTCTACTACTTCAGCTACGGCGCGGCCTGCAGCGAGGTGGCCATCGACACCCTGACCGGCGAGACGCGGCTGCTGGCGGTGGACATCCTCCATGACGTCGGCACCTCCATCAACCCGGCGATCGACCTCGGCCAGGTGGAGGGCGGCTTCATCCAGGGCGTGGGCTGGCTCACCAGCGAGGAACTGGTCTGGAACGACCGCGGACGGCTGGCGACGCACGCGCCCAGCACCTACAAGATTCCCGCCACCGGCGACCTGCCGGCGCGCCTGCGGGTCGACTTCTGGCCCGAGCCGAACCGCGAGGACAACGTGGGCGGCAGCAAGGCGGTGGGCGAGCCGCCCTTCATGCTCGGCATCAGCGCCTGGGAGGCGATCCGCGAGGCGATCGCCTCGGTCGCGGGCCCGTCGGGCGCGGCGAAGCTGGCGGCGCCGGCGACGCCGGAGAACGTGCTGCGCGCGCTCGGCCGCCTGGGCTGACCGGCGAGGCCCCTGGCCTGCCGGCCTGGCCAGGCCGCTTCCTAGAATCCGCCCGCTTCGCGCCGGAGGGACCGGCGCCCAGGGGGAGGAGCCATGTCGCCATCCGTCACCGCCGGCCCGCGCGCCGGCGGCTTCACGCTGCTGGAACTGCTGGTGGTCGTGGCCATCATCGGGCTGCTGGCGGCCTATGCCGGCCCGCGCTTCTTCGGCCAGATCGCCAAGTCCGAGCAGGCCGCCGCGCGGGCCCAGGTCGAGGGCTTCCACCGGGCCCTGGCCGCCTACCGGCTGGACACGGGCGCCTTCCCCACCACCGAGGAAGGCCTGGCCGCCCTGGTCACCGCCCCGGCCGGCGCCGCCACCTGGCGCGGCCCCTACCTGAGCAAGGCCGTGCCACCCGACCCCTGGGGCCACCCCTACGTCTACCGGTCCCCGGGCACGCTGGGCGAGTACGAGCTGTTCTCCCAGGGCAGGGACGGCCAGCCCGGCGGCACCGGCGAGGCGGCCGACATCGGGCGCGAATGAGGCCGCGCGATGCAGTTCGTCGTCCGCGCCCTCGACGCCTCGCAGCAGGTGGGCGAGCTGCGCCTGGAGGCCCTCGACGCGGCGGACGCCTGCGCCCAGGCCCGGGCGCGCGGCCTCACGCCGCTGTCGGTGCGGGCGCGGCGCCTGTCCGGCCGCGGCCCGCGCTTCGCCCTGCTGCTGTTCGCGCAGGAACTGCTGGCGCTGCTGGAGGCCGGCCTCGCCGTGGTGGAGGCCATCGACGCCCTCGTCGAGAAGGAGCCGGCCGGCCACCGCCGCGCCATCCTCGAGCGCCTGGGCGGCCACCTGCGCGAAGGCTGGGGCCTGTCGCAGGCGCTGCGCCGGCAAGGCGCGGTCTTCCCGTCCCTGTTCTGCGGGCTGGTGGCCTCGGCCGAGGGCACCAGCGACCTGCCCCAGGCGCTGGCGCGCTACGTGGCCTACGAGTCCCGCCTCACCACCCTGCGTGACAAGGTGGTGAGCGCCGCGGTCTACCCCGCCATCCTGCTGGCAGTCGGCGCCTGCGTGGGGCTGTTCCTGCTGGCCTACGTGGTTCCGCGTTTCGCCGCGGTCTACGCCGGCGCGGGCCGTGAGCTGCCCTGGGCCTCGCAGCTGCTGATGGACTGGGGCCGCTTCGCCGGCCGGCACGCGCTGGCCCTGGGCGGCGGCCTCGCGCTGGCGCTGGCCGCCGCCGCCCTGGCCCTCCTGCGGCTGCGACGCCACGGCGGCTGGTGGCGGCTGCTGGCGGCCCTGCCCGGCGCGCGCGGGCGGCTGGCGACACTGGAGCTCGCGCGCCTGTGCCTCACCCTGGGCCTGCTGGTCGAGGGCGGCATCCCGGTCGTGAGCGCGCTGCAGCTCGGCGCCGACGCGGTCGGCCCCGCCACCCGCGAGCGCCTGCGCGCGGTGCAGGGCGAGGTGCTGGCCGGGCAGCCGCTGTCGCAGGCCCTGGCGCACCAGGGCCTGGGCTCGCCGGTGGCCCTGCGGCTGCTGCGCGTCGGCGAGCGCTCGGGACGCCTGGGCGACATGCTCTCGCGCGCGGCGGCCTTCCACGACGGCGAGGCCACGCGCTGGATCGAGCGCTTCGCCCGGGCCTTCGAGCCGGCGCTCATGGCCGCCATCGGCCTGGTGATCGGCCTCATCGTCGTGCTGCTGTACATGCCGGTGTTCGAGCTGGCCGGGAGCCTGCAGTGAACGCGGGCCAGTGGACGGCGCTGCGCGCGGCCTGCGGGCAGGGCCAGGAGCCCGTCGCGGCGCTGGCCGGCCTGCTCCGGTGTACGCCGCGCGAGGCGGCGCAGGCCCTGGCGCAGGACCTCGGCCTGGAATGCTGGGACACCGCGCGCATGGCCCGCCACGCCCCGCTGCCGGGCGGGCTGTCCCTGCCCCGCGCCCAGGCGCTGCGCGCGGTGCTGCTCGAGGGCGAGGCGGGCGAGGGCATCGGCGTGCTGCACGACCCGCTCGATCCCGACCTGCGCACCCTGCTGGCCCACGCGGCGGGCCGGCCGGTGCGCTGGGTGCTGGCCACGCCGGAGGACATCCACGCCTTCCTCGGCCAGCAGGAGGCCCGCCAGCGCGCACTGGACGCGGTGGACGCGGCGGATCCCGGCGCGGCCGAGGGTGCCGGCGCCAGCCCCGGCATCGAGCAGCTGTCGATCGCCCGCGTCGCCGACGCGGCGAGTCCCGCGGTGCGCCTGGTCAACTCCACCCTCTACGACGCGCTGCGCGCCGGCGCCAGCGACGTCCACCTGGAGGCCACGCCCGCCGGCCTCGCCGTGAAGTACCGCATCGACGGCGTCCTCGACACCGCCGCCCAGGTGCCCGGCGTGGCGCTGGCCGAACAGGCGCTGTCCCGCCTGAAGGTGCTCGCCGAGCTGGACATCGCCGAGCGCCGCGTGCCGCAGGACGGCAGCTTCCGCGTCAGCGCCCAGGGCCGCGAGGTCGACCTGCGCGTCTCCATCATCCCGGGCGTGCACGGCGAGGACGCGGTGATCCGCATCCTGGACAAGCAGGCCATGGTCGAGGCCCACGGCCGGCTCACGCTCGACGCGCTGGGGTTCGACGCGCCCCTGGTCGCCAGCCTGCGCGAGCTGATGGAGGCGGCCTGGGGCATGGTCCTGGTGACCGGTCCTACCGGCTCGGGCAAGACCACCACGCTCTACGCCGCGCTGGCCGAGGCCCACACCGGCCGCGACAAGGTCATCACCATCGAGGACCCGGTCGAGTACCAGCTGCCCGGCGTGCTGCAGATCCGCGTGAACGAGAAGAAGGGCCTGAGCTTCGCGCGCGGCCTGCGCGCCATCCTGCGGCACGACCCGGACAAGATCATGGTCGGCGAGATCCGCGACCGCGAGACCGCCGAGATCGCGGTGCAGTCGGCCCTCACCGGCCACCTGGTGCTCACCACGGTGCATGCCAACAACGCGTTCGACGTCTTCAGCCGCTTCACGCACATGGGGCTGGACGCTCATGCCCTGGCCTCCGCCCTCAACGGCGTGTGGGCGCAGCGCCTGGTGCGCCTGGTGTGCCCGCGCTGCAGCCAGCCCGCGCGGCCGGCGCCCCGGGAGCTGGAGCGCCTGGGCCTCGCCCCGGCGGACATGGACGGCTTCGACCTGCGCCACGGCGCGGGCTGCGGCGACTGCCGCGGCACCGGCTACAAGGGGCGGCAGGCCGTGGCCGAACTCCTGCGCCTGGACGACGAGCTGCGCGAGCTGATCGTGGCCCGAGCGCCGACGCGCCGGCTGCGCGACGCCGCGCAGCGCAAGGGCCAGCGCAGCCTCACGCAGGCGGCGCTGGCCGTGGCCCGAGCGGGCCGAACCACCCTGGAGGAAGCACGCCGTGCCACCGTCGCTGCATGACTGGCGGCCGAAGCCGCGCGGGCACCGCCTCGTCGTCGGCCTCGATGCCCGGGGCGCCGCCTGGCAGGCGCCGGGCGAGGCGCAGGTGCGCACCGGCGACCACGCCGGCCTCGGCGCGGCGCTGGCGGCCCTGTCGGCCATGCCGGGGGCGACGGTGGCGTCGGTGCAACTGGTGGCCGGCGCGGACATCGCCGTGCACTGGGTGCTCGCGCCGCCCGCGGTCGCCCACCTCGCCGAGCTGCGCCAGGTCGCGCAGGCCCGCTGCGCCGGCCTCTTCGGCGGCAGCGCCGCATCCTGGCGCGTGACCGGGGACTGGAGCGCGCAGCACCCGTTCGCCTGCGCCGGCCTCGACGCCACCCGGGCCGCCGCCGTGGAGCGGTCGCTCGCCCCCCTGCGGGTCCCGGTGCACTGGCAGACCGCCTGGGGCCTGCTCGCGCGCCACGCCGCCCACGCCTTCCCCGCGGACGGCTGGAGCGTCCTGCGCAGCCCGAGCCGGCTGCTGGTGTGGCAGTGCCGCGCCGGCCGGCCCCACACGCTCACTGGCCTGCCCGCCGCGCCCGGGGCCTCGCCCGAGGCGCTGGCGGCGCAGGCCTGGGGCCATGTCCGCCTGGAATCGGCACGGGTCCCGCCGGGCGAGGCCGGCCCGGGGCCGCTGCACTGGCTGGACCTGTGCACCGGGCAGGCACCGCAGGCCGAGGGCATCGTCCAGGCGGCCGTTCCCGGCACGGCGGCGGCGGGGGTGGTGGACGAAGCCGGCGCGGCGCTGGCCCTGGCCCGCCGCCTGCAGGGCTCACGCCGGTGAGGTGACACAATGCCGCGCCTGCCGCTGAAACACCCACCCTCCGCTACACCCGGCGCACCCGGCGCACCCACCGCACCCACCGCACCCACCGCACCCACCGCACCCGGCACCCACGGCGCCCCGGGCGCCCCGGGCGCTCGCATGCGCCCGGTGGACCTGCGCTTCGGGGAGCGCCCGCCGCGCCGGCGCGAGGCGCTGGCCGTGGCGCTGGCTGCAGCCCTCTTCACGTGGTCCGCCGGCGAGGCCTGGATGCTGCGGGACCGCCTGCGGGCGGCCCGCGAGGCCCTCGCCGAGGCCGCGCCCCGGCCAGCGGCGGCGCCCGGCCGAAGCCCCGCCGCCGCACCCCTGGGCCGGCAGGCCGCCGAGGCCTGGAGCCGCGCCCTGCGCCCGCTGAACACGCCCTGGCCCACCCTGCTCGACGCGCTGCAGCGGCTGGCGCCGGCCAACGTCGCCCTGGTGGGCATCGAGCCCGATGGCGCGCAGGCCCTCGTGCGCCTGCAGGCCGAGGCCCGCTCCCTCGACGCCCTGCTGGCCTACGCCGGCGCCCTGCGCGCGGCGCCCGGCTTCGGCGAGGTCACGCTGGTACGCCACGAGACCCGCGAGCAGGAGCCGCAGCGGCCGGTGCGCCTGACGCTGGACGTGGCCCTGCGCCCCGGGGCCGCCCGATGACGCGGCTCGTGCGGCCATCGCGTCCGCTGCGCCCTTGGCGCGCCCCGCGCCCGTTGCTGCAGGCGTGGCGCACCCGGGCCCAGGTCGCACTCTGGCGGTACGGGCCAGCCTGGCCACTCGCGGCGCTCCTGGTGGCTGCCGCGTTGCTGCTGCAGTGGCAGGTCCTGCCCCCGGGGCAGGCGGCCCTGGCCGAGGCCGAGGCCCAGGCCCGCCGGGACCACGCGATCCGCCTCGCCCGGAGGCCCGCCGCCGGGCACCTGCCACCCCAGGAGGCCAGCGGTCCGCAGGACCTGCAGGCGCTGCTCGCCGCCGCGCCCGAGCCGCAGGCCCAGTTGCGGACCCTCGCCGCCCGGGCCGAGGCGGCCCAGGTGCAGCTGGCGCGCGCCGACTACCAGCGCCGCGCCGTGCCGGGCGTGCCGCTGGTGCAGTGGCAGGTCTCCCAGCCGGTGCGTGCCCGTTACCCGCAGCTGCGCGAGTACATCGAGGCGGTGCTGCGCGCGCTGCCCACCGCCAGCCTGGACCAGGTCTCGATGCGCCGCGAGTCGGTCGGCGCCGACGAACTCGAGGCCCGCCTGCGCTGGTCCCTCTGGCTGCCCGGCCCGGTCGCCGCCCTCGTGCCGCGGCAGGTGCTGCTGCCCGCGGCGGATGCCCCCGCGCCGCGCGACCTCTTCGCCGCCCGCAGCTGGGCCCCGCCGCCCACGCCCCTGCCGGTGGCGGCGCCCGCCGCGCCCGCCGCCCCGCCCCTGCCCTTCGCCTTCCTGGGCAAGAAGCTGGAGGACGGCCGCTGGGAGGTCTTCGTGCTGCGCGACGAGCGCACCCTGGTGCTGCGCGAGGGCGAAGTGGTGGACGGCCAGTGGCGCGTCGATCGCATCGCGCCGCCGCAGCTCGCCCTCACCTACCTGCCGCTGGGGCAGGCCCAGTCACTGACCATCGGAGACGACCGCTGATGCACCTTCCGCCCCTGCCTCGGGCGCGCGCAGCCCTGGCGTGCCGCGCCGCGGCCCTCGCCGCTGCCGCCCTGCTCGCGGGATGCGCCGCCGACCAGGCCTTCCGCGAGGGCCGCGACCTGGTGCGCCAGGGCCGCCCGCGCGAGGCCCTGCCCCACCTCGAGCAGGCGGCGCGGCTGGAGCCGCGGTCCGTCCCCTACCGCGCCACGCTGCTGCAGGCCCGCGAGCGCATCGCCCAGGAGGAGCGGCTGGCCGCCGAGCGCACCCGCGCCCAGGCCCGCCAGCGCGAGGCCGACGCCTGGCTCGCCCGGGCCGACGCCGCCGCGGCGCCCGCGGGCCCGCCCGCGGCCCTGGCCGAGGCCTACCGCAAGCCGATCACCCTCGAGTTCCGGGAGGCACCCCTGCGCAGCGTGTTCGACCTCATCGCCCGCACCTCGGGCCTGAACTTCCTGTTCGACCGCGACGTCCGCACCGACCAGAAGGCCTCCCTCTTCCTGCGCAATTCGACCATCGAGCAGGCCGTCTCCCTGCTGCTCCTGACCCACCAGCTGGAGCAGCGCGTGCTCGACGCCAACACCGTCCTGGTCTACCCGAACACGCCGGCCAAGCAGAAGGACTACCAGCCCCTGGTGGTGCGCAGCTTCTACCTCGCGCATGCCGAGGCCAAGACCGTGGGCAACACGCTCAAGTCGCTGCTGAAGTCGCGCGACGTGGTCGTCGACGACAAGCTGAACCTGCTGATCGTGCGAGACAGCGCGCCGGCCATCAGGCTGGCGGAAAAGCTCGTGGCGCTGCACGACGTGCCCGAGCCGGAGGTGATGCTCGAAGTCGAGATCCTGGAGGTCAAGCGTTCGCGCCTGGTGGACCTCGGCGTGCGCTGGCCCGACCAGCTGGGCCTCGCTCCCCTGGCCGGCACGCCCGGCGCCCCGCTCACGCTCGACGACCTGCGCCACCTCCAGGGCGGGCGCATCGGCGCGACGGTGGGTGCCACCACGATCGTGGCGCGCGGCACCGAGGCCGACGCGAACCTCCTCGCGAACCCGCGCATCCGCGCCCGCAACCGCGAGAAGGCCAAGGTCCTGATCGGCGAGCGGGTGCCGAACATCACCACCACGTCCACCGCCACCGGCTTCATCTCGGAGTCGGTCACCTACGTGGACGTGGGCCTCAAGCTCGACGTCGAGCCCACCGTCTACCCCGACGGCGAGGTGGCGATCAAGGTGGCCCTGGAGGTGAGCAGCATCATCGGCCAGCTCCTGACCAAGTCCGGCTCGCTCGCCTACCAGATCGGCACGCGCACCGCGCAGACCGTGCTGCGCCTGAGGGACGGCGAGAACCAGGTGCTCGCCGGCCTGATCAACGACGAGGACCGCCGCAGCGCCAGCAAGGTGCCGGGCCTGGGCGACATCCCCCTGCTCGGGCGCCTCTTCGGCAGCCAGTCCGACGACCGCAGCAAGACCGAGATCGTGCTGTCCATCACGCCGCGCGTGGTGCGCAACGTGCGGCAGCCGGGGCCGGGGCTGCTCGAGTTCGACACCGGCACGGAGACGAGCCTGGCCGCCACGCCGCTCGCCGCGGCGGCAGCCCCGCGGCTGCCCGCCCCGGCCGCCGCGCAGGCAGCTGCGGCCACGGCCACGGCCACGCCGACGCCCGCCGGCTCGCGCGACGAGCCCGCCGACCCCGCAGGCCGGGCCCCGGCCGCCGCCGGCGCCACCCTGGCCTGGGAGGGCCCGCCGAACGCCCGGGCGGGCGACCTGGTCACGCTGAAGCTGCTGGCCCGCGCCGAGGCCCCGGTCGCCAGCCTGCCGGTCACGCTGGGGTTCGACCCGCGGGTGCTGCAAGTGGTGGCCGTCACCGCGGGCGACTTCCTGCGCCAGGGCGGTACCGCCTCGGGGTTCACCAGCCGGGTCGACCCGGCGGGGCAGGTCCACCTGGGCGGAGCCAGCACCGTGCCGCCGGGTCCGGATGCGCCCGCACCCGGCGTGCTGGCCAGCGTGCAGTGGCGGGTGCTCAGCGCCGCTGGCGGGACCACGCGGGTCCAGGTGCTCAATGCCGCCCCCCTCGGCGCGCAGGCGGCCCCCCTGCTCCCGGGCCTGCCGCCGCCCCACATGCTGCGCCTGGACGCGCCGGCGCCTTGAAGACCAGCCCATGGCGCGCGGATTCACCCTCGTCGAACTGCTGGTCACGCTGGCCATCCTGGCGGTGCTGGCACTGCAGGTCGTGCCGCTCGCGCAGGTGCAGGTGCAGCGCACCCGCGAGCAGGAGCTGCGCCTCGCGCTGCGCGAGCTCCGGGCCGCCCTCGACGCCTACAAGCGCGCCAGCGACGAGGGCCGCATCCGCCGCGACATCGGCAGCAGCGGCTACCCGCCGAGCCTGCAGGCGCTGGCCGACGGCGTCGAGGACCAGCGCGACCCGAAGCGGCGCACGCTCCACTTCCTGCGCCGCGTTCCCCGCGACCCGTTCCACGACGACCCGTCGGTGGACGCCGCCGCCACCTGGGCGCTGCGCGCCTACGCCAGCGATCCGGACGACCCGCAGCCGGGCGACGACGTCTACGACGTGCGCACCCGCTCGCGCCTGACCGGCCTCAACGGCGTGCCGCTGGCGCAGTGGTGAGGGGGCGCAGGATGGCGAGCCGACGCCGCGGACTCACCCTCATCGAGCTGCTGGTGGTGCTGGCCATCATCGGCACGCTGGCGGCCCTGGTGGCGCCCCGCTACTGGGGGCAGGTCGATGCGGCCCGGGAGGCCGTGCTGCGCGACAACCTGCGCGGCACGCGCGAGGTGATCGACCGGTTTTACGGCGACACCGGCCGCTACCCCGACTCGCTGCAGGAGCTGGTGGACCGGCGCTACCTGCGCAGCCTGCCGGTGGACCCTGTCACCGGCAGCGCCACGGGCTGGACCCTGGTGCCGCCCCCGGACGGCCTCGACGGCGAGGTGTACGACCTGCGCAGCAGCGCGCCCGGCGCGGGCCGCGACGGGAGACCCTATGCCGAGTGGTAGGCCGGGTGACAGGCCGCGCCGGCGGCCCCATGGCCTGGCCTACCTGTTCCTGCTCCTGGCCATTGCCGTGCTCTCGGTCGCCGCGAGTGCGGGTCTGCAACTGGGCGCGACCGCGATGCGACGGGACGCGGAGCAGCAGCTCCTCACGGTCGGCGCGGAGTTCGAGCGGGCCCTGCGCAGCTATGCAGGCGTTGCCGCGGCGGGGCCGGCCCCCGCGGGCGCGCGAGGTCCCCGCAGCCTCGGGGAGCTGCTGCGGGACCCGCGCGCACCGGGGATCCGGCGGCACCTGCGGCAGGTCTACGCGGACCCGCTGACCGGGCGTCCTGACTGGGGCCTGGAGCGCGACGCGCAGGGCTTCATCGTGGCGGTCTACAGCCTCGCGCCGGGACGGCCGATCTGCAGCGAGGCGCCGGATGGCGAAGAGGCCCAGAGCTACCGGGAATGGCGGTTCGGGCTGCGCCTCGCGAGGGCGCCGGGATCACGCGCGCCCGAAATGGGACGGGCGGAAAAATGAAATGCCCCAACGGCCTGCGCGATTCCCCGGGGTCGGCCGTCCAATCGCGCTTCGACGCGACACGACCTCGCACGCAAACGACTTCCGAACAGAGGGGACGCCATGGCGAAGCGCCGGAACCTGTGGATCATCTGGGCACTGTGGGCCGGCTGCGCGGGAGCGCAACGGCGGGAATCCGATCGAGGTCCATCGGCGGTATGACGGCGCCCGGCTGCGCGAGCGGATCTGGGGACGCAGGGGTCTTGCATCGACGCGACAAGAGCGTTGAATACGACTTCGCCCGGCGACGTTTCAGCATCGGCTGCGCTGATGCACGACCTGACCCTCGCCCCTCCCCCGTCAAGACATCCCGATGCGGCGCCAGACGCGCTCGAAGAAGTCGGGCACCGTGACTTTCCAGGCATAGGCGGGCGCCGACAGGTTCCCCCGCAGGTGCCCCTCGGCGCGTCGATCGCCTCCGCGGTAGGCGCGCAACCACCAGCGGATCGCCTCTTCGCGGTCGACCCGCACGCCTTCGCCGCGAGCCAGCATGATCCCCACGTCAGTCATCGAAGAGACGACACCCCGCTGCGCCGCCTCGACGAACCACTGGAACGCCTGGGCCTTGTCCGCGGGCTGGCCGATGCCGAAGAAGTGCAGCCCTCCCATGCAAGCGAAGCCCGCGGGAAGGCCAGCGTCGATTGCGCTTCGGCAGATGGCCTCAGCGCGAGCACGGTCCGGCTTGAACCCGAGGGCGCCCGACGTGACGATCGGCATCAGGCGTTCAAGCGCCCAACTGCTGCCCAGCTCCACCGCGCGCTCCAGGAACGGGACGGCCTCCAAAGGGCGAGGCCCTTGCAAGAGTGCGTAGGCACGTGCATCGAGCGGGCGCACCTCATCCGGACTCAAGACCATGGCACGATCGGAAGCCTGCAGGAGCAGCGCGGGGTCGTTCAATGCAACGGCAACGCCGACCAGCTCGCTCCACCCCCGCGCGTCGTGAGGGTTCAGGCGCACCGCCTCTTCGAGCAGCGGGCGAGCCTGCTGCGGGCTCCCGGCCCGTCCCAGCGCCTCGCCACGTTCGACCAGCAAGGCGGCCTGGAGGAGTGGAATCGCGGGGCTGCGAGGGAAGTCGCGGGTGAACTGGGCGACGAACCGGTCCGGGTCGCCGAGCGGCCCACTCCAGCGCGGAAACAGGAAGCCCAGGTAGACCTGCGGGGTCAAGATGCCTCCGCCCATGTCCATCAGCGCGGCATCGATGTGACGGGCCGCGAGGGCTCTCTCACCGCCGGCCAGCCAGGCCGTGAGAACGCCCGCATGGCACGGGTCGCACTGGGGACCCAGCTTGCGTTGGGCGATCTCGAAGTCCCTGCGGGCGTCGTCCAATAGCTGGTGGAAGCGATCGAAGGATGCTTGCGAAGTCTCGGCAGCGACTTGGGTGCCCCGCGCCTTCCACGCCCTCCAGACGAAGAACCGGCCCCGCACCAGGCGCGACAGGCCGGTGTCCGAGGCGGACACCCACCGATTCAGGGGCGCGGCACTCACCGGGCGGGCGCGCGTGAGCTGGCGCGTCATGTCGTCGAGGGCCGGGTGGACGGTGGGGTCCGTGGCCGACCGCTGGACCAGGGGAGCGAGAAGCGCTTCGATCTCGGCATATCGCCCCTCGGCCAGAAGGCTGTGCAGGCTCATGGTGGCGCCGCCTCCCGCCATGGCCAGGCCGCTGCAGGCGAGCCACCCGATGGCAATCGCCTTGCGAATCAGTCTCTCCACCATGGTTCTCCCTTTGAGTTGCCGCTTCGGCCGACGCCGCAGTCTAGGAAGGGAGATCCGGGCGGCGATCGAAAGAAGCGCAAGCGGCTTGAAGCTTCACGCGAACGGGCGGCGCGGGGATGCGTGCCCCCGAATCTCGCTCTCTGCATTCGCTAGCGCTCTTCGATGCGAAATTGCGGCGCCTCTCGAGGGCCGCACGCAAGGACCCGAAGATTCAAGATCGCCCGTGCTTCACCGATCACAAAAAAATAGTATTCGGCGAAACAACCGTGCCTGGCTCCCTCAGGCTGGACGTACCGTAGCTTGTAAAGGATGACATCCTGAACCGAGCCGAGCTGGTCCGTGATCCGGGGTTCACTCACAAGGAAGCGTCGGGCGCTTTCTTGCGTTCGATCGAAATATCGGATCCCGGCCCAAATCAGGAGGAGTACCGTCGCGACGACGAGCCCTTTGAAGGGCCACTTGGAGGTCACTTTTTTCACTTGCAAAGACAAAGTGAGCCGAGGCTCATGTAACCGCCAAATTCGACGTCCATGGCTATCATGAGACCCACTTTCGCACGCATCGATCCGAGACCGAATTGGCGAAGACTCGTTTCAAAGTAATCGCCCCCCAGTTTCGTAGTCAACGCGTTACCGCTTCGAATCTTTGTCCCCACTCCAACGGCGACAGTCGGAACACTGACCTCTGCACCGACAGCCACGAATGACCTGAGGCGTCATAGCTGAAGCTCGCCTCCAGCCCGGGCTGGCTCACGCCCACCAAGCGGTTGTCGGCATCCCAGCGGTAGGTCGTCTTTCGCGTTGATGCAAGACCTGATTCCACTAAAGGGATGGGGTTCAGGGCAGGCGCGGAACATGCCGGTCTGGTCGAACGACCTTCCAGAATGACACCTCCGCAAGTGGGCCGCACAGCAGGGCAACAGCAACGGCCAGCGTCAAATCTGACCTCCCAAGGCTCAACCAGTTCGCGTGTACCGCGTATATCAACGCCACGCAAAATAGCAAAGACGTACCGAACCCGCCAAACGCATACGACCCTACCTTCGCCCTCCCGAGTCGAACAAGGATCAAATGGAGCGGTATGCCAACTGCGATGAACAGAGCCAGCCCCGCCATTGCCGCCACGGCCGCCACGACAGTGCCGACAAACGCAAGCGCGCTGCCAGCTTCAGCCATGGATGGGACGTACGGAAAGCTGATGGCGGCCATGTAGGGGATGGCCGACAAGAAGCCGACGAGGGCACACACGCCGACTCCTGCCCCCATACCAAGAACGCACCTCATTACTTGCTTCATGTGATCGCCCGCCTCCACTGAAGCATCGTCGTCTCATTACTTGCAGTTGGGGCACCAATAGCCAGGCAGCACGGGCGTTGTTCCAAATGGAGTCCCGCCAAACGTTGAAGGCGGCAGGCCATACTCTCCAAACACTTGCCAATGAAAGGCGGCAACTCCATCTGCTGTAGGGAAGGCTGCAGCGCTTTGACTCTGGGGAAGCATGTTGGCGTAGGCCTTCGCGAGCTGCTGCCGTATGTCATTCATGACCTTTTCCCTGCTGAGGCACACACTCTTTTGCATTTCCAACTTATCAAGTGCGCCCTCAAGGCGGCCATTCGCCAGAGCGCCTGCAAAGTTGTCATTCGCAGCAACGTGCCCGGCAAAACAGGCGTATGAATCGCCCCCCGCGCAAGCAGCTTGGTAGTAGGCAGCGTAATTTCCGGTCATGGCTAGCGCTGATTCCGCCGGAGTAGTCCAACAGCCGCTCCCGTTGCACCGCAGCCCCATCGGATCAGTTCGGCTCGTCGGGCTGCCTCCGACATATTCATACGTGTTGATGCCACCGGCGAGTCCAATCGGATCACTTTGGACAAACCTGCCAATCACCGGGTCGTAATACCTCGCTCGGTAGTAATACACCCCCGTCCCATCATTCTCCCGCCCCGTGTACTGGACCGGATTGCCTGCATCGTGGTTCCCCCGTACGGCAGTCTCTCCGTACGGGCTGTAGGCGTACGTATTGCCAAGCCCCGCCCCCGCCTCCGCCCTCAACTCCGCGATCACGCTGTTCAGTGCATCGGTGAGAAGCACGCGCCCGCCTTCAGCGCTGGGCTTTCCATTCGAATCCAGCGCCAGCCGCGCGATACCCTCATCGAGGCGCAAGCCCGTGAGCAGCCGATGGCTCAGGCGGCCGTCTCGGATCTCGCCCAGTGACTGCTGGCCCTCGTACAGGTACTGCACCGTCGACGTCGGCTGGCCCGCTCGGGTGATGCTGGCCTGGATGCGGCGTCCGAAGGCGTCGTAGCTGAAGCTGGACTCCACGCCCGGCTGGCTCAGGCCCACCAAGCGGTTGTCGGCATCCCAGCGGTAGGTCGTCTTGTCGGCCGCGTCCGCGGTGTTCTGCTTGGCGACCAGGTTGCCGTTCGCGTCATGGCCCAGGCTGTAGGACTTCTTCGCCCCGCCGATCTCCAGCGTCACTGCCGTCATGCGGTTGCCCGCGTCGTACGTGGCCTCCATCGGCGTGTCGCTCAACCCCACGCCGTAGTTTTTGACCGAGGCGCGTACCGTGCGCCGGCCGTTGGCGTCGTAGCCGTAGTCGATCTGCTCGATCAGCTGCTCGCCCGCCGTGCCTTCGTTGCGCAGGTAGCGGATCTGCGCCAGGCGGTCCGTGGCGTCCCACCCATAGCGCTGGGTGACGGCATCCAGTTGCTCGCCGGCCTGCACCTTGCGCGCGGCGAGGCGTCCGGCGACGTCGTACTTGTAGCGGGTGGTGTGCGACTGGCCTCCCAGGGTCGTGGTGTGCGAGAGCAGCCGCCCGGCCAGGTCCCAGGCGTAGTCGGTGGTCTCGGGCTGTGCGATGCCCGTGCCGCTGAGGGTGCGGCGCGTCACGCGGTCGAGGCTGTCGTAGGCATACCCCAGTCGGTGCGAGCCAGCGGCCGTGGTGGTGTCCACCTGGACCACGCGGTCGGCCGCGTCGTACCGCCAGCTCGTGACGGTGCCGCCGTCACGCACCTGCGCCAGCCGCCCTGCCGCATCGTGCTGGAACACCATGGTGCGGTCGGCCTTCTCGACCTGCGCGAGCGCGCCGCGCGCGTCATAGGCGAGGCGAGTCACCTGGCCCTTGGGGTCCGTGACAGCCACGGTGCGGCCGGCGGCGTCGTACTCGAAGCGCGTGACCAGACCCAAGGCGTCCGTGCTGCGCTCGAGGCGACCGTTCGCATCGTAGGCATAGGCTTCGATCGTGACCCCGGCCTGGTTGACGACACCGGTCAGGCGGCCCGCCGCGTCGTAGACAAGGCGCGTGTCCTGGCCCAGGGCATCGGACGACAGGGTCGGATGGTCTGCCGCGTCGTACTGCTGGCGGCTCGTGTAACCCAGCGGGTCGGTGACGGTCGCCACGCGGCCGAGCGCATCGCTCACGATCCGCGTCTCGTGGCCGAGGGCATCCGTGAGCGTGGCCAGGTCGCCCTCCGGGGTGTAGGTGGAGGTGAGCAGGCGCGCCGTGGCCGGCATCGTGGACGGCGCACCCGCAACCATCACGGGCACTTGAGCGGCATCGGCACGCACGGGCAATGTCAGTCGCTGGAGCAGGCCGCGGCTGTCAAAAGCCCAGCGCGTGACCAGGCCGGTCGCGTCGGTCCACGACGCCAGGTTGCCCTTGGCGTCGTACGCCAGGCTGTCTCTCACCGGCGTGTAGCTGACCTGCTGGCCCGCCTGCACGCTGGGAACGCCCAGCAGGAACCGTGTCGAGCCGGCGAGCCGTGTCGACGAGGCGTCGTAGCTTCGCTGCAATGACCGCCCGAGCGGATCGACGATCCGGACCGCGCGGCCCAGGTCGTCATGGTCGGTCTGCGTCTCGCGGCCCAGCGGGTCGATGGACTTGACCCGCTGCTGCCTTGCGTCATAGAAGTGACGCGTGGTCTGCCCGCTTTCATCGGTGACCTCCGTCGGCATGCCGCGGGCATTGAACCGGTAGACGCGTTGCTGGCCATCGGGCGTGGTCACGCGGGTCTCGACATTGACGCCGCCGAAGAAGCGCCAGCCGGCCTCCAGGGTCTGCGCGCTCTCTACCTCCGGGCAGGTCCCACCGCCCGGCAGCGGCTGCCCGGCGCGGCAGGTGGAGAGGAAGGATTCGGTGGTGCCGCCACTGGACCGGGGGGGCTCGATGATCCGGGCCACGCAGGCACCGACGCGGCGGTAACTGAACCGCCAGTCCTGGCCCTGGGACGTCACCTGCCGGACGATCCGGTCCGTGCCGTAGGTGTTGACCGTGGGCGTCGACGAGGTGGGGTACCGGATCGATGCGATGCCCTCGAAGCCCTGGGGAAGCTCCCCCTCGCAGGCGGTGATCGTCTGCGAGAACCAACGCGTGCAGTTGCCGCTGGCATCCACGGCGCTGCACCCCGCATAGGTGTTCCGGTAGACCGGGGGCTGCCAGTAGCTGAACACCGTCTCCCGGCCCAGCGCGTCCGTGACGCGCTGGATCCGGTGGCTGGCCGTGTAGTCGAACCGCTGGCGCCGACCCGTGTGGTCCGCCATCTCGCGGACGAAGCCGTTGCTGCCGTAGGTGAAGGTGATGCCCCGCTTCTCGGGCGCGGTGATCGACTGGATGCGGCCATTGTTCTGCCGCGCCACCTGCGTGATGTTGCCGTTGGCATCGGTCTGCTTCGTCAGGAACAGAGGCGGCCCGCCGCGGATCAAGCCGCTGATGCCTGGGAACGGCTCGAACTGCCAGCGCGTGCCATCGGGCCTGACCACCTCCCACGTCCCCGACCCCAGGCTGCGCGCGAAGGTACCGGTCAGCAGCGGGTTGTCCGCCGGGCGGTAGGTGCCGGACCCGTCGTCGACCAGGTTGACGAGGCGGCCGCCCGGCAGGACCAGGCGCTTCTGCGGTCCGTCGAAGGGAAGGAAGCTCACGTCATGGCCGAAGGTCCAGCCGAGGCCGAAGCTGGCCACGGTTCCGGCGCGGTTGTTGAACGCATCCACCGGGTTGAAGGCCAGCGAGGTCTCGACCGGGGAGACGCCGCCACAGGACAGGCCGCCCACGGACGCCAGCTCCTGCCCGGTGAAGAGGTCCACCGGGTTGCCGGCGCTCGGCGTCGGGCAGGTCGGGGGCGGCTGCGGCGGTTGCGGCGGCGGCGGGCAGCTGAGGGACACAAGACCGCACACCCCGCAAAACCGCGGCAGGCCCACCCCCGGGTCGCTGCGCACGGTGCGCCCGTCCTCGCTCACCGTGCCGGTGCCGGCCTTCTTCCACTCGCCGGTGCCGCCCATGGGGCTGCCGTCGAACCACCAGATGTCGACCTTCTCGCCGGGCTCGCGCTCGGCCACGTTGGGCAGCTGCACCGGGATCGGCGCGCTGGGGATGCCGCCCATGGGCGTGCCGAAGTACAGCTGGTAGGCCTCCTTCATCGGGAAAGGAGGCGCGCCCACTGGCAGCCGGTCCGGCGTGAGCCGCTCGACGGCGATGCGGGTCTTCTTCACGCCATCCCAGCCGGTGATGCTCACGCCCGCCGGGAGTACCACGGCAAAGCCGGGGTAGCGCTCGTCGGTGATGGCCTGGTCGCGCGTGGCGTTGTCGATGGGCTTGAAGCGCTCGTTCGGCGGCGGCGGGTGGAGGACCCAGTCGGACACCGTGAGCAGCTCGCCGGCGGCGAGCGTGACGTTGTAGGGCCAGATGGGGTACAGGGCGTGGGCCGGCGTGGCGTCGAAGCGCAGGGTGGTGACCCCCGCGGGAAGCCCGGTGATGAGGAAGTTGCCCGCCGCGTCGCTCACGACCTGCTGCGTGGTCGTGTCCTGGCGCACGATCACGCCGGCCACGCCCACGCCCTCGGGCGTGACGAAGCGCCCCTTGACCCCGGTGAGCCCCGCGCCCGCCACGGTCTGCACCTGGACCCGGCCTTCCCGGCTCCAGGGCACGCCATCCAGCGTGGCCTCGGCTCGCACGGTGACGGTGGCCGCGCCCACCGCCGCACCGCGCCCGGCCTCCAGCACCAGGCGGCCGGACTGGAAGGCACTGAGCATCGGCGGCTCGAATCGGGCCGTCACCCCCGCCGGCAGGCCCGTCACGCTCAGACGGGCCAGGCCTTCGTAGGCCCGGGTGCCCTGGCTCGCCAGGGCCAGCGCCACCTGCGCATTGGCGCCCTGCACCAGCTGCAGCTGCGAGGGGCTGGCCTGCAGCTCGAAGTCCTGCTCGCGCAGGACGGTGAACACCGGGCTGCTCGCCGTGCCAAGCGCGTGGGTGACGGTGATGGGGCCCGACTGCGCGGCGCCGGGCACCTCGACGACCAGCTGCTCCCCCGAGCCGGAGAGGACCGTGGCGGGCACGTTGCCGGCGAAGGCGACGGCATTGGCGCTCGCCGGGCTGGCGAAGGCGTTGCCCTCCAGCGTGACCCGGGCGCCGGGCGCCGCGCGATCGGGGACCACGCTGCGGATGGCGGGGCCGGTCGGCGCGGCCGGCTCGATGGTGAAGGCCAACTGGGCGGGCGCGAATGGCGCGCCGCGCGCCTGCAGCGTCACCGTGCCGGCGGCCATCGCGCGCACCGGGATGCTGACGCTGGTGAGGCCGGGCCCCACGCTCGCCGCTGCGGAGAACTGCAGCGTGCCGCTGCCGCTTGCATCGAGCTGGATCGGGTAGGCGGCGGCGCCGGCCGGGTACGGCGTGGTGATGCTCACGGTGGCCGTTTCGCCGACGGTGAGCCGGGTGCGGCCGGTGGCCATCGCCAGGGGCGCGGCCGGCCCCACGGTCGCCCGGGCCTGCCCCACCACCGGGTCCGGCTGGGGCTGGCTCCAGGTCGGTGACACCGCCTGGCTCGCGCTGACCGTGGCCTGCCCGGCCTGCAGGCCGGTGACCTGCCCGCCGGGATCGACCTGCGCCACGCTGGCCGGCGCGGCGCGCCAGGTGGTGGCGGCCTCGCCCGTCACGTCACGCGTGCCGGCATCGGAGTAGGTGCCGATGGCCTGCAGCGGCAGGCGCTGGCCGGGCGCGAGGGACGGCTCCTGCGGCCGGACAGCCAGCGAGACGAGCTCCGGGGGAACGACCTGGACGCTTGCGCGCACCAGGGCTCCCTCCAGCGAGGCCGAGAGCTCGGCACGGCCCTCCTGCCGCGCCAGGACCGGCACCTCGACCTCGGACTCGCCGGCCGGCACCGTGACCTGCGCGGGCGCCTCGAGGACCGAGGGCTGGGCATTGCCGATCGCCACCACGGTGTCGGCGCGGGGGGCGCGGTCGAGTTGCAGCCGCAAGCGGCCGAGCCGGCCCCGGGGCAGCTCCTGCACCGAAGGCTGCAGGGCCGCGACCTGGGGCGGCGACGGCACGACGCGGACCGTGGCAGACAGGTCGGAGCCGGGCACGCTGGCCATGACGCGGCTGGCCTCGGGGGCGAGGGCCAGGACCGGCACGCGCAGCTCGAGCTGGCCCGCGGGGACGGTGACCGAGGCCGGCACGCGAACGACCGCCGGGTCCTGCACCGACAGGGCCACGGCCACCGGTTGCGGCTGCGCGGCCGACAGCCGCAGAAGCAGGAAGGCCGCCGCCCCCTGCTGCACCTGCCCCAGGGCGGGCGTGAGCGAGGCGAGGGACACGGGCCGCGGCGGGCCCACCGTGAGGTGGGTGCGGCGCTGGCTGGGCCCGTCCGGGCCGGGGCGTTCGGCCGTCACCTCGGCTTCGCCGGCCGACAGCGCGGTGACGGGCACGATGGCCGTGGACTGCCCCGGCGCGAACACGACCTGCGCCGGGACCTGGACGATGCCCGCCGGCGTGGCGGACAGGTGCAGGCGGGTCTCCTGCGCGGGCGCCGCCGACAGGCCTACCCGCAGGGCCGCCTCGGTACCCACGGCGAGGCTGCTCGCCGCAGGCTCGAGGCTGGCCACGGTGACCGGCACCGGCATGACCTGCACACGCGCCAGGACACGGGACTCGCCGAGGGCGGCCTGCACGGCCACGTTGCCGGTGGCGCGGCCCCGGACCTCGAAGGCGGCCTCGGACTGGCCGGCCGGCACCACCACGGAGGCGGGGCCTTCGATCACCCCGGACGGCTCGGACGACAAGGTGACCACCGTGTCCGCGGCCTGTGCGGCCGACAGCCGCACCGTGAGCCGGGCGCCCGCCTCCGGTTGCAGGGTCAGGGTGCCGGGCAGCAGGCCCGCCACCACCGGCGGCAGGGGCACCACCTGCACCTGCGCGGTCGCCTGCGACGAGGCCGCTGCGGTGCGCATCTGCGCGACGACCTGCACCGGGCCGGCGCGCAGGGCCTGGGCCGTGAAGGTGGCGGTGTCCTGCCCGGGCAGCACCTCGACGGCGGCGGGCACGGCCAGGCGGGCCGGGTCGGAGCTTCTCAACTCCACCACCAGCGTCTCGGCCGGCGGGCGCGGCGCGATGCGCACGCGGAACTCGCTGCCGGCGCCTTCGCGCAGCGTGGCGCGGGCGGGCTCGATCCCGATGACCCGCGGCGGCATCGGCAGCACGCTCACGCGCGACACCAGCGACTGGTGGGCCAGCCTGACCGTGAGGGAGGCCGTCCCCGTGCGCAAGGCCTTCACCGGGATGCTGATGCGGCGATCGGCCTTGGTGAAGCGGACCTGGGCCGGCACCTCGACGACCTGCGGCGGGCTGCTGTCCACATGCAGGACACCCGGCCGCCCCGACCAGGCCGCCAGGGTGACCTGGAGCAGGCCCGACTGCCCCTCGCGCACGACCAGCGTCCCCGGCTGCAGGTCGAACAGCTCGGGCGCCTGGGGCCCGTGGGGCACGGCCTGCGCGGGCAGGCCGGCGGCCACCAGGAGCAGGCCCGCGAGGTGCAGCCGGCGCATGACGGGCACCCGCGCGCGCCAGGCGCCCGCGCACCGGCGAAGGAGATCCAAGGCTGCACCGATCATGTCGCGCCTGTCCGTGTGGGTTGCGGGGCCGCCGTGGTGCGGCGGGTCAGCCGGCCACGCCGACCTGGGCCAGCACCGAGGCCGGCACGGTGTGCACCTTGCCGCTGACGGTGATCAGGCGCGCCTGGGGCTCGCCCGTCGCGCCGAGGCTGGCGATCAGTTCCACCTTCTCGACACGCTCGTTGCCGGCAAAGCGCGAGAGCGCCTCGCCCATGGCGACCACGACGGTGTAGGTGGTGGTGGCCTGCAGCACGCTGGGGCCCTGCGGCAGGTTGACCGAGACGCTGGCCTGGCCCTCGCTGGCCGTGCCGGAGATGGCGGGGCTGAGGGCCTCGATGGGGTTGCCGTAGGCGGGGACCACTCGCAGGAGCACCGTGTTGCCGGTCGGGACGTTGGTGGTCTTGAAGGTGACCGTGACGGGGTTGGGGGTGTCGGCGGCGAGCGCGACGTCGGTCGTGCCGTTGGGGACTGGTGGCACGGCCACACCGGCGACGGTCTCGATGCGCAGCGAGGGAATGCTCGAGAGGAAGACGGGACCGGGCTGGTCGGCGCTGTAAGCGGGGCCCGATAACCCGTTGAAGGTCACCGCTTCAGCCTCCAGGCGAATCCGCCCGGGGGCACCGCCATAGTTGTTGAAGCTGCCGGTGTCCATGCAGTACTGACGCCGGCGGTTGCTGTCATGGATGCACCCCCCATTGGCCAGCAGCGTGCCGCCGCCCGTGATCGTGGTGGCAACAAGGCGGATCGCCCCCGCCGAGCCTCCTCCACCCAGCCCGCCGGCTCCGACGCCACTGGCAGCCCCGCCATCGCCCCCCGTCACATCGATCACCCCGCTGGCCGCGATCGTGATCGTTCCGGAGGCGGCCAGCAGCAGGGCTCCGCCGCCACCACCGCCCCCGGCGCCCGGGTAATTGGAGCCACCGCGTCCGCCTCCCCCGCCGGAGCCTCCGAGCAGCGGCTGCAGGAGGGCGGACCCGTACGGCTTCGGCTGGAACGCAAAGGGGGGATAGCCGTAGTAGTACGTACTGCAGGCGGTATTGTTGTTCGAACCGCCGTGGGTCGCGTGCGAGGCCCCCTGCCCCACCCACCGTTGGTAGCCCCGATCGCTCTTGCCGCACTCCGCCTCACCCTCCAGCCCTCCGAGACCGCCCCCGGGTCCCAGGCCTGCGCCGCCGCGGATGATCTCGGGGCGCATGGACGCGTCATCGCGTCCACCCCGACCTCCGTCATACCCCCCGGGGCCGCCGGCCCCTGGCAGGCCGTCATCCCCCAGGACGCCCGAACCATAAGTGCCCGAGTCCTTGGCATCCTCGCCCCGAAGGTCCAGGAACCCAGCGACCGTCGCGTTCCCCGACACCAGCAGGTAGACGGGTGTGTTCAGGGTATTCCTCTTGAACTTCACGGTCACGCCTTGGGGGATGTTGATCGAGGTGTAGTTCAGGACACCCGAGGGCGGCAGCTGGATCTCGGTGTTGACGGTTGGCGCGAGCGCGCCGTCAGCGCCCGTGCTCCCACTGTCGAACGCATGCGACGGGGCAGAAAGGGACGCGGCAACCAGCGCCAGCGGCCAGACGCGGCGGCTCGCAATGGACAGGGCAGCGGGCAGTGTCATGGGTTCCTCCTTGGGGCAATGGATGTTGGACAGGGTGATCGGGGCGTTCAGCGTCTCGTCGCTTATGGCTATTGGGGAGAGACCACCTCGACGCTGACCGCAGGCGTCGGCTCATGACTGGTGAGTGCCCCCGGGGTCCGCAGGCGGATGACGCGTTGACCGATAGGCGCATCGGCCGCCACGGTGAGCTGCACACGGAGCAACTCGCCCAGCTCCGTGGCGCTCCAGGCCGGTGCGGTGAACGCGATGCCGAAGCGCAGCCCCTGCGCAGGCTCGGCGAGGACTTCGTAGACGTCCTTCAGGCCCTGGCCACGTACGGTGAAGGTGTAGGTCTTGCCCGGCTCCAGCACGATGGGCTCAACCGAGTGGATGGCAGTGGGCGGCGCACCCACGCTGACCAGCATGTCGTTGCGCCCGACCGCGGTCACACCTTGCGCCGCGGTACCGGTGCCCGAGAGCACACGGATGCCGTACAGCCCCGACGGCGCGGACCCCGCGACACGGACGGGCAGCGACAGCGAGGTGCCGTCAGCACTGGCGACGGGCGTCCCGAGGGTCATCCCGTCAGGACCGGCGACGCGGGCCGCGGTCACGCGGTCGAGTCCGACGCCCGTGAGCGTGAGGACGCCCGAGCTCCCCGTCTCGAAGCCAGCCGGGCTGCGCGGCTGCATCCCGGTCAACGCGGTACCGACGAGGACGCCCACGGCCGCAGCTCTGGCGGCCCTCGGCTCTTCGACCGACGCGACGGGCAGGTTGAAGGACACCCCCACGTGGGGCGCATGTGCGGCGCGAGGCTCGGAGGCCGGCGCGCTGACCATTCCCCGCCGCACGCCCACCGGGGGGGCCGAGATCGCGTCACGCAAGGGCCCGGCCTTGGTCGCCACCTGGAACGTGTTCGCGGGCTGCGGCGCCGCGGGGGACTCGCCGCCAGCCGCCTGCACGATGACGACGCGCTCGCCTGGTGCCGCCCCGGCCGCGACCTGCAACTGGAACGTCAACTCGGTGCCGTCCGCGCTCGCCACGAAGGGAGGCGCGGGCACCAAGCCCCCCGGGGGCTCGATGCGAACCCCCTGCACGTCGGAGAAGTTCACGCCCCGCAGGTGCACCGACGCCGACTGGCCAGCCACCACCACCTGCGGCTTCACGGCGACCAGCGCGGGGGCGGGTGCGACGACGAGGAACTGGTCCCCCCCGGGAACAGCGAACTTGAGGTTGCCGGAAGCGGTGGACAGAACCAGGCGGCTTGGCGTGCGAGGGGCATCGGCCGCTACCGAAAGCGGCAGCGACAGGCGCGTGCCATCGGCACTGGCCTGGGGTGTTCCCAGCGCCAGGCCGGCCCCCGGCCGCAGCTCGGCCCGTGTCACGGCCTGCAGCCCGGCACCCGACACCTCGAGCACCAGCGAAGTCCCCAGGACGCCCGTGGCCGGCAAGACCCGCCCAGCGCCCGCCCCAAGGCTCACACCCACCGGGGACGCGAGCCAGGTCGATGCAACCGTAGGCCCCGCACCGGCGTCACCGCTTCCGAACCGCACGCCCACGACTGGCGAGGCAATGGGCGAGATGCCCTGCCTGACCTCGCGCACGATGGTGAACTGGTTGGCGCTGGCCGCGGCCGGGTCGCTCGTACCCGAGGGGGTGGCGACCTGCACGGTGCGCGCCCCCGGCTGCGCCAGAGGATCGACCTGTACCTGGGCAATGAGCTCACGTCCGTCGGCGTTGCGGACGGGCTGTGCATCCACCGCGAGATCCACGCCAGGTTGCAGCAGGAGCTGTCCCTCTTGCAGATGCGCTCCGCGCACCAGAAGCTGCACGCGCTGGCCCGGGACCGCGAACAGCGGCTCGATGGAGTCGATCCGGGGTTGGCCCGTGGTCAGAAGGAGGATCGCCTGGTTCGGATCGGCGAAGGGCACGGGCTGTCCTGCGGCCGTCGTCACGACCAGGCGCCGCGGCCCGGTCGCCGCATCCGCCCGGGAGGTGACGGCGAGCTCCCAACGGTTCGATGCCGGCGGTGCGGCCGACACGGAGAGACCGGCTGCCGGCATGACGGATACCCTCAGGTCCGGCGGCAGGGACTGCCCCTCGAGCGTGAGCGTGGCCACGCTACCGACCGCCATGGCCTGCGGCGCCATGCGCGTCAGCACCGGCCCGCGCACGAGGCCCACGCGCGGCGCGGTGAAGGTGCCTGCCGCGGCGACCTGCGCGGCTTGGCCGGCTGGCCCGACCTGCACCTGCACGGCCCGGGCGTGGCTGGTGTTCACGCCACGGAAATCCGCCGTGACGAACACCGGCAGCGAGGCCGGCGCGAGCAGCGCCGAGGTGAGCGTGAGGGTGGCGAAGCCGTTGGCGCGCGGCACCACCTGCATGAGCGCGGTGGTCTGCCCGGCGGGGAGGGTGACGCGCGCCGCAGGCACCGAGACCCGGGAGGCGTCCGAACTGGCGACGGTGATCTCGTGGTCGACCACGTCCGGCGCCGTCAGCCGCAGGGCCACGGAATGCGGCGCGTTGTCCGGCGGCAGGGCCAGCGGGCTGGGCTCCACCGAGAGCACGGGCAGGGACGGGCCGACGGTCAGCGGGATCGACGAGGTGCCCTGCGCGCTGGAGAAGGTCAGGGCCTGCGGACCGAGCGGCACGACGGCACTGACGGCGAGGTCGGTCCGCAGCTGCGTGGCGGACTGCCGCAGGTTCGACAGCACCAGCCCGGGGTCGCCCGCGCGCAGCGTGCCCACCAGCAGCCGCTGGCCCGACAGGACCAGCGACCGTGTCTCGCCGCGCCGCACCACCGAGGGCGTGACGGACTCGAGCACCGGTGCCTGCGCCCCGGCGCCGGCGCGACGCACAGAAAGGATGTTGCCCGCCGGGTCATACACATAGTCGGTGACGAGGCCGGCGGCATCGGTGTGGCGCACCAGGCGGCCCAGCGGGTCGTAGTCGTAGCGCTCCTGGCCGGCGCGCGCCGCGGACAGCCCCGGCCCCGCCAGGAGGAACAGGAGGACGGCGATGCCCGCGCCAGCCCGCCGGACCCACGCGTGGAACGAACCCGATTTCCCCCTGGTCGTGCGCGGCACGGCATCTCCCTGGTGTGGGGCAACGCGCCGTGCCGATTGGCTGGCCGTTGCCGATGGGGGCGGAATCTATCAATGCTTTCGTATTAAAAACAACCGCTTCTTCATCACCGAACCGCTCCTCATGACGAACGTATTCCTGCTGAGTCGCCGCAGCGTGTTGCTGCTGGGAAGCAGCGTCGCCTGGCGCGGCCTGGCGCACGCCGGCCCCGCGCCGGCGACACCCGCAGCACCGGCCTCGCCCTGGTTCGCACGCGAGGTCCAGGCGCCGTCCGCACCGCCCCCGACGCCCGCCCTGGCAGCCGGCGCCCCGGCGCACCTGGCGCACTGGCCCCGCCTGGTCCTGCGCCTGGTGGTCAAGTACCAGCAGAACCCGCTGCGCGCCGCGCGCGCGCTCGCCCACGTGCAGGTCGCGCTGCACGACGCCTGGGCCCACGCCTCGCGTACCTGGCCCGGGGCCGGTGCGGCCGGCGAGCTGGCGGCCCACCAGGCGGCTGCCCGCGTGATGGCGCAGCTCTATCCCAATGAGACAGCCGGCGTGTTCGAGGCCCACCGCGCGCACCTGGCCGACGCGCTCACGCTGCCGGACGAAGCCCGCGCGGCCGCAGCGGCCGTGGGCAATGAGGTGGGCGAGGCGCTGGTCGCCCGCAGCCTGCGCGACGGCGCCGGCCGGTCCTGGCCGCCGCGGCAGCGGCCCGCAGACTTCCTGGGCGCGTGGCAGCCCACCTGGCCGCTGTATGCCGCCAACCCGGCGGAGGGACTGGCGGGCCAGTGGCGCCCCTGGGTCCAGCCATCGGCAGGCCGCCATGACCCGCCGCCGCCGCCCCGGCCGGGCAGCGCGCGCCACCGGCAGGAGGCGCAGGAGGTGCTGGACGCGGCCCGGGCGCTGGACGACGGCCAGCGCCGGGCCGCGCATGCCTGGCACCTGGAGGCAGGCTCGGTCACCCCGGCGGGCGTCTGGATGCAGCACACGCTCGAGGCCCTGGGCGAGGCCGCGGCGCAGGCGCCCACACCCGCCGAGGGCACGGCCCTCCTGCTGCGCGGGGTCACCGCCGTGGCGGTGGCCATGCACGACGCCTTCATCGACTGCTGGCGCGTCAAGGTCCGCGACTGGAGCGAGCGCCCGATCACCGCCGTGCGGCGCGACCTGGACCCGGGCTTCGAGCCGCTGCTGGTCACGCCCGGCTTTCCAGCCTACGTGTCGGGGCATGCCACGGTGTCGGCGGCGGCAGCCGGGGTCCTGGGCCACTTCCTGCCGCAGCGGCGCGCAGCCTTCGCCGCCATGGCGCAGGAGGCGGCGATGTCGCGCCTGTGGGGCGGCATCCACTTCCGCAGCGACAACGACGAGGGCCTGCGGCTGGGGCAATCGGTGGCGCAGGACGTGCTCGCCGCGCTGCGCGGGCCCGCCGCACCGGGCGCGCCGGGCCAGGCGGCGCTTGCGGGTTTCGCAAGCCCCGAGCGTCCGGCCTAGCCCCGAGCGTCCGGCCTAGCGCAGGACCTGCGAGGCCACGCCGCCCGGCCGGCCGCCGCACAGCGGCTGCACCGTGGCCACCGTGCCCGCCGCCGGCCGGTCCGCGGTGAACGCAGGCTCGGTCACCCGCGCCTGCGAGACCAGGACCATCGTGTCCTCCACCTGCGCGGCCTGGCCTGCGGGCGCGAACAGCCGCACCTGGTACGCCTGCGCCCCGGGCACCGCCGGCCAGGCGACGCGCGTGCCGTCCTGGCGCAAGGCACCGGCCGGCAGCGAGCAGGCGGCGCGCAGGTCGATGAAGAAGGCCGGTCCCCGGGCGTGCAGGTCCTGCGCCTGCAGTGACGGGCAGCCGCGGCTGACGACCACCTTCACCGCGGCCCGTTCCGCCGGCAGGTCGGCGGGCAGCGTCCACCGCGTGCCCGCCACCTGCACGTCGTGCGAGGCGAGCAGGCGCGACTCCGGCAGCACGAGGGCGATCTGGACCCGGTGGCTGGCGCCGGCCTCGCCGTCCCAGCGCAGCGTGGGCCGCGGCTCGTCCAGGACCTGCCCAGCGGCCGGCCAGGACAGCGGAACGAGCGTGCAGGCCCTGGCCGACGCCGACGCGGCCAGGAGCGCGAGGGCAGCGAAAGTGGCAGGGGCGGCCAGGGAGGCCCCGGAGGCGGCCAGGCCGCGACGCGGGCGGGGCGGGTACATGGCACGGGACGCTAGCACCGCGCCCGCCCGCCGGCGACCGCGTTCGTCCAGCGCCCCGCGGGCCTTCATCCGCGGAACAGCCCGCCCACCAGCCCGCGCAGCCACCGGTGCCCCGGGTCGGCCTCGAAGCGCCGGCTCCAGTGCAGGGAGACGGTGAAGTCCCGCAGCGGAAACTCGGGCTCCACCAGCACGAAGCCCTCGCCGAAGCCGCGCGCGATGTTGCGCGGGACGATCGCCGCCAGGTCCGTCTGCCGCACGATCGAGGGCAGCGCCAGGAAGTGCTCGGTCACCAGCCGCAGCCGGTCCTCCAGCTTGAGCAGCTGCAGGATGCGCAGCGTGTCCGCATGGGTGCGCACCGCCGCGAACTCCAGCTCGCCCAGGGCCGCGAGGAGCGCCGCGCCGGTGCGCCGCCGCCGCAGGAAGGCATGGCCGCGCCGCAGCAGCAGGATGTAGCGGTCCTCCAGCAGGCGCTGGCTGCGCGTGTCCCGCACCATCGGCAGGAAGCCGAAGGCGAAGTCCACCCGCCCGGTGTGCAGGGCCTCGGCCAGCGCCTGGCGCGGCCAGGGCCGCGCCTCCACCCGCACCCCCGGCGCCTGCTCGCGCAGGGCCGCCACCAGCGGCGGCATGAAGCGGCTCTCGCCGATGTCGCTCATATGCAGCTCGAAGGTGCGCCGCGACCGCAGCGGGTCGAAGCCGTCGGCCTCGCCCAGGGCCGCCTGCAGCGTGGCCAGCGCCTGGCGCACCGGCTCGGCCAGGCGCTCGGCGCGCGGCGTGGGCTTGACGCCGCCCGGCGCCCGCGTGAACAGCGGGTCCTGTAGCAGGCCGCGCAGGCGGGTGAGGCCCTGGCTGGCGGCGGGCTGGGTCAGGTCCAGCTGCTCGGCGGCGCGGCTGACGCTGCCGCACCGGTGCACCGCGTCGAACAGCCGCAGCAGGTTCAGGTCGATGTCCTTGATATGCATTCAGCTTATTCCGGATAGTCGATTCATTTTATTGATTGATGAATTCAGGCTGGCGACACTGCCGAACCCACAACGACGACACCGGGAGACACCCCCTTGGAAGTTTCATTCGGCAGGGAGATCGAATCCCTGCGCCTCGGGGAAGGCCAGACCTTCCACGGCGAGGGCATCCTCGCCATCACCAAGGCGCTGCTGCAATCCGGCGTGGCCTATGTCGGCGGCTACCAGGGCGCGCCGGTCTCGCACCTGCTGGACGTGATGGTCCAGGCCCGCCCCTACCTCGACGAGCTCGGCGTGCACGTGGAGGCCTGCGCCAACGAGGCCTCGGCCGCCGCCATGCTGGGCGCCTCCATCCACTACCCGTTGCGCGGCGCGGTCACCTGGAAGTCCATCGTCGGCACCAACGTGGCCTCGGACGCGCTGTCCAACCTCGCCTCGCCGGGCGTGGTGGGCGGCGCGCTGATCGTGGTGGGCGAGGACTACGGCGAGGGCGCCTCGGTGATCCAGGAGCGCACCCACGCCTTCGCGCTCAAGTCGACGATGTGCCTGCTCGACCCGCGGCCCGACCTGCCGACCATGGTGAACATGGTGGAACACGGCTTCCGCCTCTCCGAGGCCTCGAACATGCCGGCGATCCTGGAGCTTCGCATCCGCGCCTGCCACGTGCGGGGCAGCTTCGAGGCGCGGGACAACCAGCCGCCCCAGGTCTCCACCCGCCAGCTCATGGCCGACCCGGCGAAGTTCGACTACATGCGCCTGGCCCACCCGCCGGTGACCTTCCCGCAGGAGAAGCTGAAGCACGAGAAGCGCATCCCCGCGGCCCGCCAGTACATCCTGGACAACCACCTCAACGAGCTGATGCCCGGGCGCCACGACGAGGTGGGCATCATCGTCCAGGGCGGCCTGTACAACGCCCTGGTGCGCAGCCTGCAGCAGCTGGGGCTGGCCAACGCCTTCGGCGAGAGCGAGATCCCGCTGCTGGTGCTGAACGTCACCTACCCGCTGGTGCCCGAGCAGGTCGCCGGCTTCTGCGCCGGCAAGCGCGCGGTGCTGGTGGTGGAGGAAGGCCAGCCCGAGTACATCGAGCAGGAGATCGCCACCCTCCTGCGCCGCCGCGACATCGGCACCAAGCTGCATGGCAAGGACCTGCTGCCCCAGGGCGGCGAGTACAGCGTGGAGGCGATCTGCGGCGGCCTGGTGCCCTTCGTGGCGGCCCACCTGCCGGCCAGCCCGCTGGACGCCGCGCGCCAGTGGCTGGCGGGCAACCGCGAGCGCCGCGCCGCGGTCGCCGCCGAGGTCGGCCGGCCCCTGCCCGCGCGCCCGCCGGGCTTCTGCGTGGGCTGCCCCGAGCGGCCGGTGTTCTCCGCGCTCCAGCTGGCGCAGCAGGAGGTCGGCAAGGTCCACGTGGCGGCCGACATCGGCTGCCACGCGCTGGGCACCTTCGAGCCGTTCCACACCGGTCACTCCATCCTGGGCTACGGCATGAGCCTGGCGAGCCGCGCCGGCGTCTCCCCGATGATGCAGCGGCGCACGCTGGCCATCATGGGCGACGGCGGCTTCTGGCACAACGGCCTGCTCACCGGGGTGCAGTCGGCGCTGTTCAACGGCGACGACGCGGTCCTCCTGATCTTCAAGAACGGCTACTCCTCGGCCACCGGCACGCAGGAACTGATCTCGACGCCGCCCGAGGACGCCAAGGCCGGCTCCGCGGACAAGGGCCAGAGCCTGGCCCACACCAACCGCACCATCGAGAACACCCTGCAGGGCCTGGGCGTGAAGTGGATGCGCACCGTCAACACCTACCAGGTGGACGAGATGCGCGACACGCTCAAGGAGGCCTTCACCAGCGACTTCAACGGCCTCAAGGTCATCGTCGCCGAGGGCGAGTGCCAGCTGGAACGCCAGCGCCGGCTCAAGCCCTGGATCGCCAGCCTGCTGAAGAAGGGCGAGCGCGTGGTGCGGGTGAAGTACGGCGTGGACGAGGACGTGTGCAACGGCGACCACGCCTGCATCCGCCTTTCCGGCTGCCCCACCCTCACGCTCAAGGACAACCCCGACCCGCTCAAGGTCGACCCGGTCGCCACCGTGATCGACGGCTGCGTGGGCTGCGGCCTGTGCGGCGCCAACGCGCACGCGGCCACGCTGTGCCCCAGCTTCTACCGCGCCGAGGTGGTGCAGAACCCGCGCTGGCACGAGCGCCTGCGGGCCGCCCTGCGCCGCGGCCTGGTGCGCGCGCTGCAACCCGCCTGAGCCGCGAAGGACATTCCCATGGACAACAAGCAACCCGTCACCCTCCTGCTGTGCGCCCTCGGCGGCGAAGGCGGAGGCGTGCTGACCGAATGGCTGGTGGAGACGGCCCGCCACGCCGGCTACCCGGTCCAGGCCACCTCCATCCCCGGCGTGGCGCAGCGCACCGGCGCCACCACCTACTACGTCGAGGTGTTCCCGCAGCCCCTCGCCAGCCTGGGCGGCCGCCGCCCGGTGTTCAGCCTCAACCCGGTACCCGGCGCGCTGGACGCCATCGTTTCCTCCGAGCTGCTGGAGACGGCGCGCCAGGTCGGCAACGGCATGAGCGCGCCGCAGCGCACCCGCGTCATCACCTCCTCCAGCCGCGCGCTCACCGTGAACGAGCGCATGCAGATGGGGGATGGCCGCGTCGACGCCGACCGCCTGCTCGCCGCGGTGCGCGGCTTCAGCCGCGAGCACCAGGTGTTCGACATGGGCGCGGTGGCCCGCGAATGCGGCACGGTGGTCAGCGCCGTGATGCTGGGCGCCATCGCCGGCAGCGGCCTGCTGCCGTTCATTCGCCGGGAGGACTACGAGGCGGTGATCCAGTCCGGTGGCGGCGCCTCGGCCGCCGCCAGCCTGCGCGGCTTCGCCCGCGCCTTCGACATCGTGGCCGGCGCGCAGGCGCAGGCCGCCCTGGTGCGCGGCCTCGTCGAGGCCGACGACGACGCCCCCGCGCCGCGCCCCCTGCCCGCCGACCTCGCCGCCCGCTTCCCGCAGCCGGTGCATGCCCTCCTGGGCCTGGGCCATGCCCGCGTGCTCGACTACCAGGGACCGGCCTACGCCGCGCTCTACGCGCAGCGCCTGGAGCGCGTGCTGCAGGCCGAGCGCGCCGCCGACCCGGGCGGCACGCAGGGCTTCGCGGTGACCACCGAGATGGCCCGCTGGCTGGCGCTGTGGATGGCGTTCGACGACATCGTCCGCGTGGCTGACCTCAAGAGCCGCGCCAACCGCTGGCGCCGCGTGCGCGAGGAAGTGAAGGCGAAGGACGACGACCTGCTGCAGGTCTGGGACCACTTCAAGCCCGGCGTGCCCGAGTTCGCCGCGCTGCTGCCGCCGTCGCTCGCCGGCCGGCTCCTGGCCTGGAACCGCCGCCGCACCGCGCGCGGCCTGCCGGCCTGGTCCATGCCGCTGAAGGTGGGCACGCACTCGGTGGGCGGCATGCTGGCGCTGCGCGCGCTGGCCTCGCTGAAGTGGCTGCGCCCGCGCGGCAGCCGCTGGGCCACAGAGCAGGCCATGATCGAACGCTGGCTGGAGGCCGTGGTCGCAGGCTGCGCCCGCGCCTGGTCGCTGGGCCACGAGATCGCGCAGTGCGGCCGCCTGGTCAAGGGCTACGGCAGCACCAACGAACGCGGCAAGGAGAACCTGCTGCACGTGATGCAGCACCTGGCCCAGGGCGCCGACCCGCAGGCCGCGGCGCAGGCCGTCGCCGCCGCGCGCGCCGCGGCCCTGGCCGACGAGGCCGGCACCGCCCTGGACGCCACCCTGCGTGCCCACGGCGCGCCGCCGCGGCCGCTGAAGGAACAGCCGATACGATTCATCCGCCGCGCCCGGCCCGCCGGGCAGCAGGCGGGCTGACCTCGAGCGGATCCCGAGACAGCTCCGCGAGAAGACCGAGAAGACCCCTGGAGACACGCATGAAGAACCTTCCCCGCCGGGCCCTCCTCGCCCTGGCCCTGTCCGCCGCCGGCCTGGCCGGCACCGCCGCCCACGCGCAGGCCCCGGCCTGGCCCACCAAGCCGGTGCGCGTGATCGTGAACTTCCCCGCCGGCGGCGCGGCCGACACGCTGGCGCGCGCCATCGGCCAGCCCCTGTCCGAGGCGCTGGGCCAGCCGGTGGTGATCGAGAACCGCGGCGGCGCCAACGGCAACATCGGCGGCGAGGCCGCGGCGCGTTCGGCGCCGGACGGCTACACCCTCCTCATGAGCTCCGGCGGCATGGTGTCGATCAACCCGCACCTGTACCCGAAGATGACCTTCGACCCGGCCAAGGACCTGGTCCCGGTGGCCTCGGCCGCCCGCGTCGCGGTGTACCTCATGGTCAAGCCGCAGCTGCCGGTGAACACGGCGCAGGAGTTCCTCGCGCACCTGCGCGCCAACCCCGGCAAGCTCACCTTCGGCTCGCCGGGCAACGGCAGCTCGCCGCACCTGGCGGCGGAGATGATGAAGTCCCAGGCCGGCGTGTTCGCGGTGCATGTGCCGTACCGCGGCGCGGCCCCGGCGCTGCAGGACCTGCTGGCCGGCCAGATCGATTTCCACTTCGACCCGGGCATCGGCCTGCAGCACGCCCGCAGCGGCCGCCTGAAGCTGCTGGCGGTGGGCAGCCTGAAGCGCTCGCCGCTGTTCCCGGACGTGCCCACGCTGCACGAGGCCGGCCTGAAGAACTTCGACGCCGACAGCGTGTTCGGCTTCTATGCCCCGGCCGGCACGCCGGCCGACGTGGTGGCGCGCCTGAACCGCGAGATCAACCGCATCCTGGGCACCAAGCCGATCCAGGACCGCATCGTCGCCCTGGGCGGCGAGGCCCTGCCGCTGACGCCGGCCGAGTTCGGCGCCCGCGCCACGGACGATTCGAAGCGCTTCGGCGGGATCATCCGCGAACGCAAGATCGCGGGGGACTGATGGCGCGCACCGTCACCTACACCCAGCGCGTCGAGTTCGGCGACTGCGACCCGGCCGGCATCGTCTGGTTCCCCAATTTCTTCCGCTGGATCGACGCGGCCTCGCGGCACTTCTTCATCGAGTGCGGCGTGCCGCCCTGGCGCGAGACCGAGAAGACCCTGGGCGTGATCGGCACGCCCCTGGTGGACACGCACACGCGCTTCATCCGCACCGCCAGCTACGGCGACACGCTGGACATCCGCGCGCACGTGGCCGAGTGGCGGGGCAAGAGCTTCGTGCAGCGCTATCAGGTGCTGCGCGGGGACACCGTGATCCTGGAGTGCGACGAGGTGCGCATCTTCGCCGGTCGGCGCGAGGACGGCAGCATCTTCGCGATGCCGGCGCCCGACGCGATCCGCAGCCTCTGCGAGTAGCCGGGGCCACCGGCGCAGGCCCCGGCAACGGGGCCCGCCGGGCTCAGGGCGCGGTCTTCGCGCCCGCCTGGAACCAAGCCCCCACCAGGGCGCGCTCGTCCTCGGTGATGTTCGTGCTGTTGTTCATCGGCATCAGGCGGGTGACCACCACCTGCTGGTAGACGGCCTGGGCGTTCTGCTTCACCGCCTCGGGGGAATCGAGGCGCACGTTCTTCATCTGCACCTGGGCGCCGTGGCACAGGTAGCAGCGCTGCTCCAGCACCTTCTGCACCGCGGCGAAATCAGCCGCGGGCGCGGCGGCCGCCGCCGGCCTGGCGGGCTGGGCCGCCGGCATCATCCACATCAGCGCGCCCAGGATCACCGCCACGCCCACCACCGCATACGGCAGCGGGTGCTTGTTGCGGCCCAGCTTCCAGCCGTGGCGCAGCACGAAGAACTGGCGGATCGCGGCGCCGGCAAACATCATCAGCACCAGCACCAGCCAGTTCTGCGGGTGGTTCCAGGTGAAGCTGTAGTGGTTGGACAGCATCGAGAACAGCACCGGCAGCGTGAAGTACGTGTTGTGCACGCTGCGCTGCTTGCCGCGCTTGCCGTGGACCGGGTCCACCGGCTGGCCGGCCTTGATGGCGGCGACCATCTTGCGCTGGCCCGGGATGATCCACATCGCCACGTTGGCGCTCATGGTGGTGGCGATCATCGCGCCCACCACCAGGAAGGCGGCGCGGCCGGCGAACCAGTGGCAGGCGAGCCAGGAGGCGATGACGACGAGCACCGCGACCAGCGCGCCCACGATGGAGTCGCCGTTCTCCTTCTCGCCGAAGGTGCGGCAGATCAGGTCGTACAGGATCCAGAACACCACCAGGAACGCCAGCACCACGGTCACCGCGGCGGAGGGCGACCAGTCCATCTTCGACGGGTCGATCAGGTAGGTGCGCGCGTTCCACAGGTAGGACACCGTGAGCAGTGCGAAGCCCGACATCCAGGTGGTGTAGCTCTCCCAGTAGAACCAGTGCAGGTGCCCGGGCAGCTTCGGCGGGGCGCCGGCGAACTTCACCGGGTGGTAGAAGCCGCCGCCGTGCAGCGCCCAGAGTTCACCGGAGACGCCCTGCTTCTTCAGGTCCTCGTCCACGGGGGGCGTGAGGCTGGAATCGAGGAAGACGAAATAAAAGGACGAACCGACCCAGGCGATGGCCGTGATGACGTGCAGCCAGCGAAGCAGGAGGTTGGCCCAGTCGAGGAGGTAGCTTTCCATGCGCAATGACACCTTCAGGACTGCTCACCACCGCGGGCGCTCTGAGCAGGGACAAGGCCGCGAACCAAGGGCTTGCGCATGAAGCCCGGCACCGCTGCGACCAATGGGAACGAAGTTTAAGCAACTCCCGCGCCGCGCCATCCCCGGGACATCACGTAGGCTGGCGCCGCAGCAGCAGTTGCGCCGCCACGCTCGCCGCGATCACCTCCGGCTCCTTGCCGGCCAGGCCCGGCAGGCCGATGGGGCAGGTCACCCGCGCGAGTTCGTCCGCGGTGAAGCCGCGGGCCTCGAGCCGGTGGCGGAAGGTCGCCCACTTGGTGCGGCTGCCGATCAGACCCACGAAGGGCAGGTCGTCGCGTTCGCGCAGGCGGCGCAGGCAGGCGGCCACGATGTCCAGGTCCTCGGCATGGCTGAAGCTCATGACCAGCACCTGCGAGCCGGGGGCGAGGTCGGCCACCGCGGCCTGCACCGGGTCGGAGTGCTCGCAGCGCACCTGGGGCGGCAGGCCAGCGGGAAAGATGCCGTCGCGGCTGTCGACCCAGGTCACGGCATAGGGCAGCGGCGCCAGGGCCCGCACCAGGGCCTGGCCCACATGGCCGCCGCCGAATACCGCCACCGGCTGCAGCGCCTGCGCGAGGCGCCGCATCAGCGCGGGCGCCGCGTCCGGCGTGACCGCCTCATAGGCCAGGTGCACCACCCCGCCGCAGCACTGTCCCAGGCTGGGGCCCAGGGGGTAGCGCTGCGCGCCGGGACCCGGCCGGCCGGCCAGGCGCTCGCGGGCGGCGGCGATCGCCTGGAACTCCAGCTGCCCACCGCCGATGGTGCCGGCGACCTCCTGCGCGAACACCAGCATCCAGGTGCCCGCCTCGCGCGGCACCGAGCCCTCGGTGGCGGCCACGCGCACCAGCACCGCGGGTTCGCGAGCGAGGCGTTCGGTCAGGTCGGGCGTGAGCAGATGCAACATGCTGGAAAGCGGCCGGGAGGCCAGTATGCTTGGGGCAGAAGCCAGGAGACATCATGAAGCATGCCAGCCCCTGGCGCCGGGCCCTCGGCATGGCCACCGGCGCCGCCGCCGCCTTGCTGGCGGCCTGCACCTCGACACCGGTCTCGCGGGACACCACGTCGGTGCCTGCCGGCCGCCCGCCCACCATCGACGCGGTGCCCGCGGCCCCCCCCGCCACCCCTGTTGCGCCGGCCCTGCGCGCCTCGCAGGCCACCTCGCCGCGCGACTACCGGCGCGACGCGGCCAGCCACCTGTATGGCCTCAACCGCGAGCGCATCTACCCCGGCCGCCTGCCCCCCCTGCTCTATGCGGTGGGGGTGCTGCAGGTGGAGCTCGATGGCGGGGGCCACGTGCGCGGCCTGAACTGGATGCGCGCGCCGCGCCATGCGCCGGAGGTCATCGCCGAGATCGAGCGCACCGTGCGGGCCGCCGCCCCCTACCCGGCCCCGGCCCGCATGGGGCGGGTCACCTACACCGACACCTGGCTGTGGGACCGCAGCGGCCGCTTCCAGCTCGACACCCTGACCGAAGGCCAGGACTGAGCCCGCCTCGCGGGCCGGCCGGCCCGCGGGCTCAGGAGCCCCGGTAGGTCGAATAGCTCCAAGGGCTGCAAAGCAGCGGCACGTGGTAGTGCGCCTGCGCGTCGGCCACGCCGAAGTCCAGCGGCACCTGCTCCAGGAAGGGCGGGTCGGGCAGCTCGACGCCCTTGGCACGGAAATAGCTCGCCACGTCGAACACCAGGCGGTAGCGGCCGGTGCGCAGGCTGGCGTTGTCATACAGGGGGCCGTCCGGGTTGCGGCCGTCGGCGTTCAGGGCGAAGCGGCGGACCAGCACCGGCTCCTCCCCCTCGTAGCGATACAGAGAAACACCCATGCCGGCCGCGGGGGTGCCGTGCATCGTGTCGAGGACATGCGTGCTCAATCCCATGGAAACCTCCAATTCGTAAACAGAAGTGTATACACTTTGCCGGCGATCCGTCACAATTCCACGAACCCACAGTCTCCCATGACCTACGACAGCACCGCCCCCTACCCGCGCGACCTGGTCGGATACGGCCGCAACCCGCCCCACGCTCGCTGGCCCGGCAATGCCCGGGTGGCGGTGCAGTTCGTCCTCAATTACGAGGAAGGCGGCGAGAACCATGTCCTGCACGGCGACCCGGGCAGCGAGCAGTTCCTCTCCGAGATGTTCAACCCGGCGAGCTTCCCGGCCCGCCATATGAGCATGGACGGCATCTACGAGTACGGCTCCCGCGCCGGCGTCTGGCGCATCCTGCGCGAGTTCGAGAAGCGCGGCCTGCCCCTGACCGTCTTCGGCGTGAGCACCGCCCTGCAGCGCCACCCCGAGCTGACTGCGGCCTTCAAGGAGCTGGGCCACGAGATCGCCTGCCACGGCCTGAAGTGGATCCACTACCAGAACGTGGACGAGGCGGTGGAGCGCGAGCACATGCGCCAGGCCATGGACATCCTCACCGCGATGACCGGTGAGCGCGCCCTGGGCTGGTACACCGGCCGCGACAGCCCGAACACCCACCGCCTGGTGGCCGACTACGGCGGCTTCGAGTACGACAGCGACTACTACGGCGATGACCTGCCGTTCTGGATGAAAGTCCAGAAGACCGACGGCACGGTGGTGCCGCAGCTGGTCGTGCCCTACACCCTGGACGTCAACGACATGCGCTTCGCCCTGCCCCAGGGCTACTCGCACGCCGACCCGTTCTTCCAGTACATGAAGGACACCTTCGACGCGCTCTACGCCGAGGGCGACGAGGCGCCGAAGATGATGTCCGTCGGCATGCACTGCCGCCTGCTCGGGCGCCCCGGCCGCATCGTGGCGCTGCAGAAGTTCCTGGACCACATCGCATCGCACGACCGGGTGTGGGTGTGCCGCCGCCTCGACATCGCGCGGCACTGGAAGCAGGTCCACCCCTACCAAGACACGCGAGGCTGACCGCCATGGCACTGACCCTGCAGCAATTCAACGACGCGCCCGCCGACCAGGCCCTGGCCTGGCTGGACGGCCTCTACGAGCACTCGCCCTGGATCGTCGAGGCAGCGCTGTCCCGGCGGCCCTTCGCCTCGCTGGCCGCCCTCAAGCATGCCTGCGCGCGCATCGTCGCCGAGGCGCCGGTGGACCGCCAGCTGGCCCTGATCCGCGCCCACCCCGAGCTGGCGGGCAAGGCGATGGTGAGCAAGACCCTCACCGCCGAATCCACCAACGAGCAGGGCAAGGCCGGCCTGACCGACTGCAGCCCCGAGGAGTTCGCGACGCTGCAGAAGCTGAACGCGGACTACAACGCCAAGTTCGGCTTCCCCTTCATCCTGGCGGTGCGCGGCCCGCGCGGCACCGGCCTGGACCGGGCGCAGATCATCGAGACCTTCGCGCGCCGCCTGGGCAACCCGGTCGACTTCGAGCGCGGAGAGTGCCTGCGCAACATCCACCGCATCGCCGAAATTCGCCTGAACGACAAGTTCGGCGTCGAGCCGACCCTGGGCAACGCGGTCTGGGACCTGCACGAGAAGCTCGCGCGGCACAGCGACCCCGGCTATGCCGAGAAGGGCCAGCTGACGGTGACCTACCTCACCGACGCCCACCGCGCCTGCGCCCAGCGACTGTCGAACGACATGCGCGACGCCGGCTTCGACGAGGTCCACATCGACGCCGTGGGCAACGTGGTCGGCCGCTACCGCGCCGCCACCCCGGGGGCGAAGACGCTCATGACCGGCAGCCACTACGACACCGTGCGCAATGGCGGCAAGTACGACGGGCGCCTGGGCATCTTCACGCCCATGGCCTGCGTGCGCGAGCTGGCGAAGGCTGGCCGCCGCCTGCCCTTCGACCTGGAGCTGGTCGCTTTCGCGGAGGAGGAGGGCCAGCGGTACAAGGCCACCTTCCTCGGCTCAGGCGCGCTGATCGGCCAGTTCGACGAGGCCTGGCTGGACCAGAAGGACGCCGACGGCATCCCCATGCGCCAGGCCATGCAGCACGCCGGCCTGTGCATCGACGACATCCCCAGGCTGCAGCGCGACCCGGCCGGCTACCTCGGCTTCGTCGAGGTCCACATCGAGCAGGGCCCGGTGCTCAACGAGCTGGACCTGCCCCTGGGCATCGTCACCTCCATCAATGGCAGCGTGCGTTACCTGTGCGAGGTCACCGGCATGGCCAGCCACGCCGGCACGACGCCGATGGATCGCCGCCGCGACGCCGCCGCCGCGGTGGCCGAACTGGTGCTGTACGTGGAGCGCCGCGCCGCGCAGGACGGCGACAGCGTGGGCACGGTGGGCATCCTGCAGGTGCCCAATGGCTCGACCAACGTGGTCCCCGGGCGCTGCCAGTTCACCCTGGACCTGCGCGCGCCGGCCGATAACCAGCGCGACGCGCTGGTGCGCGACGTGCTCGCCGAGCTCGAAGCGATCTGCGCACGCCGCGGCGTGGCCGCCCGCACCGAGGAGACGATGCGCGCCGCCGCCGCGCCCAGCGCCCCGGCCTGGCAGGCCCGCTGGGAGCGCGCCGTGTCGGCCCTTGGCGTGCCGCTGCACCGCATGCCTTCGGGCGCCGGCCACGACGCCATGAAGCTGCACGAGGTCATGCCCCAGGCCATGCTGTTCGTGCGCGGCCAGAACTCCGGCATCAGCCACAACCCGCTGGAAAGCACCACCAGCGACGACATGCAACTGGCCGTGGAGGCCTTCCAGCTGTTGCTGGACCAACTCGCACAGGAAACCGCCCGATGACCGACCACGACAAGCTCGACGCCTGGATCGACCAGCACTTCGACGAGGAAGTGCGCTTCCTGCAGGCGCTGGTGCGCGTGCCCACCGACACGCCTCCCGGCAACAACGCGCCGCATGCCGAGCGGACCGCGCAGCTGCTCGCCGACTTCGGCTTCGAGGCCGAGAAGCACGCCGTGCCGGACGCGGTGGTGAAGGAAGCCGGCCTGGAGTCCATCACCAACCTGATCGTGCGGCGCTACTACGGCGAGGGCCGCACGCCTGACGGACGCCCCGCCCAGGGACGGATCGTGGCCCTCAATGCCCACGGCGACGTGGTGCCCCCCGGCGAAGGCTGGACGCACGACCCGTACGGCGCCGAAATCGTCGACGGCAAGCTCTATGGCCGCGCCGCGGCGGTGAGCAAGAGCGACTTCGCCAGCTTCACCTTCGCGGTGCGCGCGCTGGAGTCGCTGGGCGCGCCGCTCAAGGGCGGGGTGGAGCTGCACTTCACCTACGACGAGGAATACGGCGGCGAGCTGGGCCCGGGCTGGCTCCTGAAGCAGGGCCTGACCCGGCCCGACCTGATGATCGCCGCCGGCTTCAGCTACGAGGTGGTGACGGCGCACAACGGCTGCCTGCAGATGGAGGTGACAGTGCACGGCAAGATGGCCCATGCCGCCGTCCCCGACACCGGCATCGACGCGCTGCAGGGCGCGGTGAAGATCCTCAACGCGCTGTACGCCCAGAACACCGAGTACCGCAAGGTCACCTCGCAGGTGGCGGGCATCAAGCACCCCTACGTGAACGTCGGCCGCATCGAGGGCGGCACCAACACCAACGTGATCCCGGGCAAGGTCTCCTTCAAGCTCGATCGCCGCATGATCCCCGAGGAGGATCCGGTGGCGGTGGAAGCCTCGATCCGCGACGTGATCGCCACGGCCGCCGCGGAGTTCCCCGGCATCACGGTGGACGTGCGCCGCATCCTGCTGGCCCGCTCGCTCAAGCCGCTGCCGGGCAACCAGCCGCTGGTGGAGGCGATCCAGAAGAACGCGGGCGAGGTCTTCGGCGCGGTGCCGCCGGCCATGGGCACGCCGCTGTACACCGACGTGCGCCTGTACGGCGAGGCCGGCATCCCCGGCGTGATCTACGGCGCCGGCCCGCGCACCGTGCTCGAGTCCCACGCCAAGCGCGCCGACGAGCGCCTCGAGCTCGAGGACCTGCGCCGCGCCACCAAGGTCATCGCCCGCACGCTGCGGGACCTGCTGCAGTAAGCACTGGCGGCCCCACGAAAAAGGCCCGCCCCTCACGGGGCGGGCCTTTTCATTCGTGCCGTCCTGCGCTCAGTGCGCCTCGGCCACCTTGGCGGCGGCGATCGCGCCCGCGCGGTCCTCGCGCGCGCCGTTGAAGAAGATGTTCAGCACCACCGCGGCCACCGCCGTCAGCAGGATGCCCGACTCCAGCAGCGGGTGCAGGCCGTGCGCCATCTGCTGCGACCAGCGCGGCGCCACCAGCGGCACCAGCCCGAAGCCGATCGACAGCGCCACGATGTACAGGTTGTTGCGGTTGCCCTTGAAATCCACCGTGGACAGGATGCGGATGCCCGTGGCCGCCACCATCCCGAACATCACCAGGCCCGCGCCCCCCAGCACGAAGGTGGGGATCGACTCCACCAGCGCCGCCATCTTGGGCAGCAGCCCCAGCACGACCATGATCACCCCGCCGGCCACGCAGACCCAGCGGCTCTTGACGCCGGTCACCCCCACCAGGCCCACGTTCTGCGAGAAGCTGGTGTACGGGAAGGTGTTGAAGATGCCCCCGATGAGGGTGCCCAGGCCGTCGGTGCGCAGGCCGGCGGCCAGCGCCGGCTGGTCCACCTTCTTGCCCGTCATGTCGGCCAGCGCCAGGAACATGCCGGTCGATTCGATCATCACCACGATCATCACCAGCGTCATGGTCAGGATCATCACCGGGTCGAAGGTGGGCAGGCCGAAGGCGAACGGCGTGACCACGTCGAACCAGCCGGCCTTGGCCACCTTCTCGAACCCCATCTTGCCCAGGCCCGCGGCCACCACGCAGCCGGCGATGATGCCCAGGAGCACCGAGATGTTGGCCACGAAGCCGCGCGCGTACTTCACCAGCAGCAGGATGAACACCAGCACCGCCGCGGCGATGGCCAGGTTGTCCAGCGCGCCGTAGGCCGGGTTGTTCACCATCGGGATCGGGCCGGCCAGCTTGAGCGCCGGCGCGCTGGCGCCGGGCGCCACCGGCGCGGCGGCGGCCGCCGCCTTGGCCGCGTCGACCATGGCCACCAGCTTGGGCACGTCCACGCTCTGCGCCATCGGCGCCGGCCCGCCCGTGGCCCAGCCCACGCCCACGCGCATCAGGCTGATGCCGATGATGGCGATGATGGTGCCGGTCACCACCGGCGGGAAGAACCGCAGCAGCTTGCTCACCACCGGCGCGATCAGCATGGAAATCACCCCCGCGCCGATGATGGCGCCGAAGATCGCACGCGCCCCGTCCACGCCGGGCATGGCGTTGGCGAAGGCCACCATCGGGCCGACCGCGGCGAAGGTCACCCCCATCATCACCGGCAGGCGGATGCCGAACCAGCGCGTCACGCCCAGGCTCTGCACCAGGGTCACGATGCCGCAGCAAAACAGGTCGGCACTGATCAACATCGCCACCTGCTCGGGCGAGAGCTTGAGCGCGCGGCCCACGATCAGGGGTACGGCGATCGCACCGGCGTACATCACCAGCACGTGCTGCAGGCCCAGCGCGGCCAGGCGGCCGGTGGGGAGTTTTTCGTCCACGGGGTGGACGGCGGGTTGGGTCATGGCGGTCTCCTCGGTCGGTGCCTGCGTGGTGCATGCCACGCACCAGCCCGGGGCGACGCACCGAGTGCATGCACCATTGGTGCGCGATCGTATACAGCTTTGTGTTCAGAGCTGTACGGGGATTCCCTGAGGGCCTGTATGCCGTCTAAACTGCCAAATTGGACCGCCCACCATGTCCCGCACGCCTGCCACCCCCGTCCGCCTCGTCGATGCCCGCGCCAGCGGCCGCTCCCCCGCGCCAGCGGCCACCTCGACCGAGCGCATCGTGGATTCCATCACCAGCGCCATCATCGAGCGCAGGCTGACCCCCGGCACCAAGCTCGCCGAGCAGCAGATCGCGGACCTGTTCTCGGTCTCGCGCACGGTGGTCCGCCAGGCGCTGAACCAGCTCAGTCGCGACCGGCTGGTCACGCTGGAGCCCGCGCGCGGCGCCTTCGTCTCCACGCCCAGCGTGGAGGAGGCGCGCCAGGTGTTCGAGGTGCGGCGGATGGTGGAGGGCAGCATGGTGCGCCAGCTCGCCGCGCGCATCACCGACGCCCAGGTGGCGCAGCTGCGGACCCACCTGCGCAACGAGCGGCAGGCGGTGAGCCAGTCGGACGTCTCGGGCCGCACCCGCCTGCTGGCGGACTTCCATGTGGTGCTGGCCCGCATGCTGGGCAACGAGGTCCTGGCCGACATGGTGGCCGACCTGCTGTCACGCTCGCAGCTGATCTCGCTGATGTACCAGTCCTCCCACTCGGCCGGCCACTCGCAGTCGGAGCACGAGGACATCGTGGCGGCCCTGGAACGCCGCGACGCCCGCGCCGCCGCCCGCCTGATGGAGCAGCACCTCGCGAGCGTCGAACGCAACCTGCACCTGGACCCGCGGGGTCCGGACCTCGCCGCGATCCTGCGGCCGGCCTCCTAGGCTCAGCGCACCCGTCCCCGGCGGAACAGGTTGACGATGGCCAGCAGGATCACGGCGCCCACCAGCGACACCAGGACCGAGCCGATGCTGATGCCCTCGTTGATGGTGCCCACGCCCACCATGGGCGAGACCACCCACCCGCCGATGAAGGCGCCGATGATCCCCACGATCACGTTCAGCAGGATCCCCTGCTGCGCGTCGGTGCGCATGATGAGGCTCGCCAGCCACCCGACGACGCCTCCCACGATGAGCCAGATCAGGAAATTCATGGTGACACTCCTTCGCCGCGGCGGGCGCTGTGTTGATGGACCGGGAGCCGGCCAAGGCAATATGGTTGCGGCCGTCGCGGCCGCGGGTAGTCGCGTATACAGGTCCGCCGTGCGCGCAGGGCGCATCGGGCCGTCGGAATCGCCTGACCGCTGGCATCGGCCTCCCCGTTTTGGGGCGTCTCGGCATTGATCTTGCTTCCCTCGTCCTGTCTGCAATCACTGCAAATACCTTCCCTGGAGTCGCCATGAATACCAAACGCTTCATTCTCAAGGCCGCTGCCTCGCTCGCCTTCGCCGCCACCGTCGGCGCCGCCCACGCGCAGGCCCTGACCCCCATCAAGTTCCAGCTGGACTGGCGCTTCGAGGGCCCCTCCGCCCTGTTCCTCCTGCCGGCCGCCAAGGGCTACTTCAAGGACGCCAAGCTCGACGTGACGGTGGACGCCGGCAACGGCTCCGGCGGCGCGGTGACCCGCGTGGCCTCGGGCACCTACGACCTGGGCTTCGCCGACCTCGCCGCCCTGATGGAGTTCCACGCGAACAACCCGGACGCGCCGAACAAGCCGGTGGCGATCATGGTCGTCTACAACAACACGCCGGCCGCCGTGATGGCGCTGAAGAAGTCCGGCATCAAGGCCCCGGGCGACCTCAATGGCAAGAAGATGGGCGCCCCGGTGTTCGACGCCGGCCGCCGCGCCTTCCCGATCTTCCAGAAGGCCAACGCCATCGGCGCCGTGACCTGGACCGCGATGGACCCGCCGCTGCGCGAGACCATGCTGGCCCGCGGCGACGTGGACGCCATCACCGGCTTCACCTTCACCTCGCTGCTGAACCTCGAGGCCCGCGGCGTCAAGCTCGAGGACGTGGTCACCCTGCCCTACGCCGATTTCGGCGTCAAGCTGTACGGCAACGTCATCATCGCCTCGCCCAAGATCCTCAAGGAGAACCCGGCCGCGGTGAAGGCCTTCCTGTCCGCCTTCACCAAGGGCGCCAAGGAGGTCATCGCCAACCCCGCCGCCAGCATCGAGTACGTGAAGGCGCGTGACGGCATCATCAACGCCGAACTCGAGACGCGCCGCCTGAAGATCGCGGTCGATACCGTGATCAACAGCGCCGACGCGCGCGCCGAGGGCTTCGGCCAGATCAACCCCGGCCGCCTCTCGCTGATGGCGTCGCAGGTCTCCGATGCCTTCAACACCAAGACCCGCGTGAATGCCGACACGATCTGGAACGGCTCCTTCCTGCCGGCCAAGGCCGAACTGAACATCCTGCCGGCGCCCAAGGCCGCCGCTCCCACCTCGACCAAGAAGTGATGAGCGCGGATTACTTCGTCGACTTCCAGGACGTCTGGCTCGCCTACAACGACGAGCTTCTTAAGAAGAACCACTTCGCGGTCGAGGCCATCGACCTGAAGGTGCGCGAGGGCGAGTTCATCGCCATCGTCGGGCCCTCGGGCTGCGGCAAGTCCACCTTCATGAAGCTGGCCACCGGCCTGCGCATGCCCTCCATGGGCAAGATCACCATCGGCGGCGAGCCGGTGACCGGGCCGCTGAAGATCTCAGGCATGGCCTTCCAGGCGCCGTCGCTGCTGCCCTGGCGCACGACGGTGGACAACGTGCTGCTGCCGCTGGAGATCGTGGAGCCCTACCGCTCCACCTTCAAGCAAAAGCGCGCCGAGTACGAGGAACGCGCCCGCGCGCTGCTTCGCAAGGTGGGCCTGGCCGGCTACGAGGACAAGTTCCCGTGGCAGCTCTCGGGCGGCATGCAGCAGCGCGCGAGCATCTGCCGCGCCCTGATCCACGAGCCGCGCATGCTGCTGCTCGACGAGCCCTTCGGCGCGCTCGATGCCTTCACCCGCGAGGAGCTGTGGTGCATCCTGCGCGACCTGTGGACCGAGCAGAAGTTCAACGTGATCCTGGTCACGCACGACCTGCGCGAGTCGGTCTTCCTGGCCGACACGATCTACGTCATGAGCAAGAGCCCGGGCCGCTTCGTGGTCCGCAAGGAGATCGACCTGCCGCGCCCGCGCGAGCTGGAGGTCACCTACACCAAGGAATTCACCGACATCGTCCATGAGCTTCGCGGCCACATCGGCGCGATGCGCAAGCAGGGCGCGGAGGTGGCGCAATGAGCAAGACATCCAAACAGGTCGAACGCTGGTCCCCCTGGATCCTGCTGGTGGCCACGATCATCATCTGGCAGGTGCTGTGCTCGGCGTTCAACGTCTCCGAGTTCGTCTTCCCCAGCCCGGCCCGCATCTGGGACCAGCTGATCGAGTACCGCGGGGTGATCGCGGGCCATGCCTGGCGCACCTTCTGGGTGACGATGGCGGGCTTCGGCATCGCCATCGTGGTGGGCGTGCTCCTGGGCTTCCTGATCGGCAGCTCGCGCATCGCCTATGCCGCGGTCTACCCGCTGATGACGGCGTTCAACGCCCTGCCCAAGGCGGCCTTCGTGCCGATCCTGGTGGTGTGGTTCGGCATCGGCATCGGCCCCGCCATCCTCACCGCCTTCCTGATCTCGTTCTTCCCGATCACGGTGAACATCGCCACCGGCCTGGCCACGCTCGAGCCCGAGCTGGAGGACGTGCTGCGGGTGCTGGGCGCCAAGCGCTGGGACGTGCTGGTGAAGGTGGGCCTGCCCCGCTCCATGCCGTACTTCTACGGCTCCCTCAAGGTGGCGATCACGCTGGCCTTCGTGGGCACCACCGTGTCCGAGATGACCGCCGCCAACGAGGGCATCGGCTACCTGCTGATCTCCGCCGGCTCGGCCATGCAGATGGGCCTGGCCTTCGCCGGCCTGGTGGTCGTGGGCGCGATGGCGATGGCGATGTACGAGCTGTTCTCGTACGTGGAGAAGCACACCACGGCCTGGGCCCACCGCGGCTCGCAGGGCCACTGAAGCCGGCCGCTTCGCCATCACGGGATGGCGGTCATCCTGGAGAAAGGGGCGCCTCGGGCGCCCCTTTTTCATGCCGGGTCCATGCCGCGTCACCGCGGCGTCCGGCCGCCGCGTCAGCCGCCGCAGTTGCCCGCGTGGATCTCCTCCTCGCCGGCGCGCGCGAGCACCTCCATCAGCTTGCGCCGGATCAGGATGCCGGGGCGGTCCGAGTCCATCGAGTACTCGACGCCCCGGCGGCGCAGGTCGACCACCGCGTCGGGGTCGGTGGACTCGAGGATGTCCTTGTCTTCCCGGGTGATCTCGGCATCGAAGTCGATCAGCATCTGCGCCGGGCAGTCCTCCTCGGTGTCATTGCGGAACAGCCACTGGCACAGCTGGATGCTGCCGTCGTCGATGGGCGTGAAGCAGTTGATGATCACATGGCGGATGCCCGAGGGGTATTCGATGTCGAGCCGGCGCGAGAACGGCAGGAAGTAGGCATTGCGCATGTGGCGCGTCGTGATGGGGTCACTGACGCCGCTGATGCGCCGGAAGCGCTCCGGATTGGCCGCCTCGATCACGGTCTCCGCGGCAAAGCCGGTCTCGCGCTCGACCAGCTCGTAGCGGCTCGGCGCGGGGCGCGCAGCCACGCCGAAGGTGGCACGGTGCACGAAGCTGAAGTGCGAGTTGTCGAAGGAGTTCTCCAGCGCACGCATCGGGCTCGTCTGCCAGCGCTCATGGAACTGGAAGATGGTGCGCCAGCCCGCCGCGCCGAACTCCGGCACCTCGGGGATGTCGGCCACCGGATCCTCCAGCGCCACCCACGCGTAGCCGTAGCGGGCCGTGCAGTGGAAGGCCTGCGCGCGGTAGTCGGGCGGGATGGCTCGGTCGGCACCGTACTGCGGAATCTGGACCACCCGGCCGGTGCCGTCGTAGGTCCAGCCGTGGTAGCCGCAGCGGATGTGGCCGGTGCCGCAAGGCGCTCCGGCGGCGTCGATGCACCAGCCCTTGGACAGGCGCGCGGTGCGGTGGCAGCAGCGATCACGCAGCGCGGCGGGCTGGCCGTCGGGCCCGATGAAGAGGACGAGATCCTGGCCAAGGAGGGTGAAGGACCTGGGGCCGTCCTGCAGGTCCGACAGGGGCATGACGGCATGCCAGAACTTGCGGAAGACGGGTTGGCGTGTGACGAGCATGGGTGCGTGTTCTCCGGGCGGCATCGGGCCGCGGTCCAGAGCAATTTCCGGCCGGCCCCCCATGGGTCGGTGAACGCTTCTACTCTGCCAACCCCTTAGCAATGTCCAGACCATCCGACGCTGGCACGGATGGTGCTGGTCGGGCCGCAAGAGTAGAAGCGTTCAGCCTCTCCCGCACCGTCCTGGTTCGGGAAGCCCGGAAATTGCTCTTGTCGCCCCGTGGCCTGCCGCCGCGGGACCTTCAAGCTCGCTTGTCCTTTCCGGAGAGATCCCTCATGCAGCGTCGCCTGTTCCTCGCCGCAACCGCCGCGGCCGCCACCCTGTCTGCCCCCGCAGTCCGAGCCCAAGGCAGCCTGACCCCCATCCGCTTCACCCTCGACTTCCGCGTCAACGGCCAGGTTGCGCCCTTCTTCCTGGCACAGGCCAAGGGCTACTACCGCGACGAGGGCCTGGACGTGACGCTGGATACCGGCGCGGGCTCGGTCGCCTCCATCACCCGCATCGCCAGCGGCGCCTACCAGATGGGGCTGGGCGACATCAGCTCGCTGATCGAGTTCCATGCCCAGAACGGGGGCACGCCGACGGTGCAGGCCGTGTTCCAGTACTACAACCGCGCACCGTTCACGATCATCGGCCGCAGGGACCGCGGCATCACGAGCGACTGGCGCAGCCTCGAGGGCAAGCGCGTGGCCGCCGCGGCGGTCGAGGCCACGCGTCGCAACTGGCCCATGGTGGCGCGCAAGCTGCGGGCGCGCCCGGACATGCTCCAGTGGGTCACGACCGACTTCAGCGCCCGCGACAACGTGATGGTGCGCGGCGACGTGGACGCCGCGACCTACTTCCACGATTCCGCGCTCTCTCTGTTCACGCGCATGAAGGCGGAGGAACTGGTGGTCCTGCCCTATGCCAGCGCCGGCCTGAACCTCTACGGCAACGCCATCCTCGCGAGCAACGCGATGATCATCCAGCAGCCGCAGGCGGTGGCCGGATTCCTGCGGGCCACCAGCCGGGCGCTGCTGGAGACTTTCGCCAACCCCGTCCCGTCGATCGCCGCGGTGAAGCAGCGCGAGCCCATCATCGACGAGAAGGTCGAATTGGAGCGCTGGCGCATCACCGCGCAGTACGTGGGCGCACGCGACACGGCCTCGCACGGGCTCGGGGACTTCAACAAGTTCACGCTGGAGCAGCAGGTCGAGGAAGTCGCCGAGGTCTACGGCCTGAAGGTGCGGCCCTCGGCCGACGGCGTGTTCAACCGGTCGATGCTGCCGGCACGCGCCGAGCGGATGGTGCGGGCATGAGCGCGACGCTCGACGAACGCGACGCGCTGTACCTGCGGCAGGCCATCGCGCTCTCGCGCCAGGGCCGCGAGCGGGGGAACCGCCCGTTCGGTGCGGTCATCGTCGCCGATGACGGCGAGGTGCTGGCCAGCGCCTGGTGCGACACCACCGAGACGGGCGACTGCACGGGCCATGCCGAGACCAACGCCGTGCGGATGGCGTCGCCGAGGCACTCGCGAGAGCGCCTGGCAGGGGCCACGATCTACTCCTCGGGCGAGCCCTGCGTCATGTGCGCGGGGGCCATCTTCTGGGCCAACATCGGCCGGGTGGTGTTCGGCATCGACGCCGTGTCGCTGCGGGTGTTCCGCGGCGAGCGCGCCGAGCAGCGCGACGCGCAGCTGTCCTGCCGCGACGTGTTCGCGGCCTCGCCCCACCCGATCGAGTGCATCGGCCCGGCGCTGCTGGAGGAGGCCCGCGTGCCGCACGAGGGCTTCTGGAAGCGGTGAGCGCGTTGCGCGGCCCGTACACTCCGCAGCCATGACTTGGCACGCCCGCCTGGAACTCGACTACACCCGTCGCGACGCCCGCAGCGTCGCGATGTTCCGCCACGAGGGTCCGCTGCGCATCCTGCAGAGCCTCTACCCCGAGGGCGACGCGATCTGCCACAACGTGCTGGTGCACCCGCCCTCGGGCCTGGTCGCCGGCGACCGGCTGGACATCACCGTGACCGCGGCCGAGGGCACGCACGGCCTCGTCACCACGCCCGGGGCCGGGCGTTTCTACCGCTCCGAGGGCGAGGCCGCCGTGCAGCAGGTGCGCCTGCGCCTCGCGACCGGCGCCCGGCTGGAGTGGCTGCCGATGGAGGCCCTGTGCTACAGCGGCTGCCGCGCCGAGAACCGGCTCGAGCTGGACCTGGCGCCCGGCGCCGAGTGCATCGGCTGGGACATCACCGCGCTGGGCCTGCCCGAGTCCGGGCAGCCCTTCGTCGCGGGCAGCCTGCAGCAGCACCTCGAGCTGGCCGGCGGCTGGCTGGAGCGCGGTCGCATCGACGCCGCCGATGCCCGGCTGCTCGATGGCCCGCTGGGCCTGGCGGGGCACCGCTGCCTCGCCACGCTATTCCTCGCCGCCGGCAGCGACCTCGGGCGCGAGCGCCGCGAACAGGCCCTGGCCGTGGCGCGCGAGGTCATCGAGGCGCACCCGCTGCGCGCGTTCGCGGGGGCCACCGCCCCGGGGCCGAGGGTGGTCGCGGTGCGCGTGCTGGCGCCGGTGGTGGAGCCGGCCATGCAACTGCTCAAGGCCGTGCGCAATGCGTGGCGGCCGGCGCTGTGGGGCCTGCCGGCCAACCCGCCGCGCACCTGGGCGCTGTGACGCCCTGACCGTCGCCCCCCGGGCCGCGCGGACGGGCCGGGGCCACCGCGCCCGTCCTACAGCCGCCCCCGCCCGCGGCCTGCCCGGATGCGACCCGCCTTCCGGCGCAGCACGCCATGGCCGGCTTCCTAGACTGCGCGGCCCGCAATGACCTGGAAGGCGACCGATGCACCGATTCCTCCTGCTCTCCCCGGCCGGCCACGGACCGGCCTGGCTGCTGGCCGCGGCGCTCGCCTGGCCGGCCGCCGCCGCCGCGCATGACGCCGCCGCGCGGCGCGCGCAGGCCGCGCCGCCCGCCATGCCCTCGACCGCCGTCCACGGCGACACCAGCGCCCTCGACAGCTCGGGCGATTACCGCCAGGAGGTGCAGGCCTGCCGCGAGGGCCGCACCGGCGAGGACCGGGCCACCTGCCTGCGCGAGGCCCGCCATGCCCAGGCCGACCGCCGCCGCGGCGCGCTGACGACGCAGGGGGACCTGCAGGCCAACGCGCTGGCGCGCTGCAACGCCCACCGCGAGGCGGTGGACCAGGACGCCTGCCGCGAGCGCGTGCTGGGCGCCACCGGCCTGAGTGGCAGCGTGGCCGGCGGCGGGCTGCTGCGTGAGTACGTGGTGACCCTGCCGCCCGAACCCGCGGCCACCCTGGGCGGCCCCGCCGCGCCGGCCACCCCCGCCGCGCCGCCGGAATCCGTGGAACAGGCCCCGATGCCGCAGGAGCCTGACCCCGCGATGGAAGCGCCGGCGCCCGAGTCGCCCGACGCGCCGGCCCAGACCCAGGAGTAGCGCCATGCCCCGCCGGGATACGCCCAACGCGCAAAAGCAGCGCCCGCCCGGGAAGGCGGAACACGGCTTTCGCAACGAGGTGAGCTGGGACGAGGGCCGGGGCCGCCAGCCCTATGGCAACCAGGGGGAGCGCGAGGCCCCGCCGGGCGGCTTCGAGGAGGCCGAGGGGGGCGACCGCGGCGCGCACTCCGGGGTGAACCAGGAGCAGTTCCGGCGCGTGAAGGGCAGGCCCTGAGCGGGCGCGGCGGATTCGTCCGCAGCGCCTCAGATGGCGACGAGCTGCCGGATGCCCTTGGCCGGCATCTCGCTGCCCGGCCCGCGGGCGATGACCTCGCCGCGCTCCATCACCAGGTAGTGGTCGGCCAGTTCCTCGGCGAAGTCGTAGTACTGCTCCACCAGCAGCACCGACATGCGCTGGCCTTCCAGGCCTTCGTCCGCCAGCGTGCGCAGCACGGGGCCGATGTCCTTGATGATCGAGGGCTGGATGCCCTCGGTGGGCTCGTCCAGGATGATCAGCCGGGGCCGCGCCGCCAGCGCGCGGGCGATCGCCAGCTGCTGCTGCTGCCCGCCGGAGAGGTCGCCGCCGCGGCGGTGCAGCATCTGCTTGAGCACCGGGAACAGCGCGAACAGCTGCTCGGGGATCGGGGTCGACGCCGGCTTGTACGCCAGCCCCATGCGCAGGTTCTCTTCGACCGTGAGGCGGGCGAAGATCTCGCGCCCCTGCGGCACAAAGCCGATGCCGGCGCGCGCGCGCTGGTAGGGCGTGAGGCCGTGGACGGCCTCGCCGTCCAGGGTAATGCTGCCGGTCTTGATCGGCACCAGCCCCATGAGCGACTTCATCAGCGTGGTCTTGCCCACGCCGTTGCGCCCCAGGAGCACGGTGATCTGGCCGCCGGGGACCTCGAGGCCGACGTTGCGCAGGATGTGCGAGCCGCCGTAGTACTGGTTGATGTCCTTGACTTCGAGCATGTGTGTGTGGGGAGTCAGCGTCCCAGGTAGACCTCGATCACGCGCTCGTCGGCCTGGACCTGGTCCAGCGTGCCCTGCGCCAGCACCGAGCCGTCGCACAGCACGGTCACGATGTCGGAGATGGTGCGGATGAAGCTCATGTCGTGCTCCACCACCATCAGCGAATGCTTGCCCTTGAGGGAGAGGAACAGTTCCGCCGTGCGGGCCGTCTCCTCGTCGGTCATGCCGGCCACGGGTTCATCCAGAAGCAGCAGCTTGGGGTCCTGCATCAGCAGCATGCCGATCTCCAGCCACTGCTTCTGGCCGTGGCTCAGGGTGCCGGCCAGGCGGTTGACGCTGGCCTCGAGGTGGATGGTGCGCAGCACCTCGGCGAGGCGGTCGCCCTGGGCCGAGTCCAGGCGGAAGAACATCGAGGCCTTCACGCCCTTGTCGGTCTTGAGCGCCAGCTCCAGGTTCTCGAACACGGTGAGCTGTTCGAACACCGTGGGCTTCTGGAACTTCCGGCCGATTCCCAGCTGGGCGATCTCGGCCTCCTTGTAGCGAAGCAGGTCGATGGTGGAGCCGAAGAACACCGTGCCCTCGTCGGGCCGGGTCTTGCCGGTGATGATGTCCATCATCGTGGTCTTGCCCGCGCCGTTGGGGCCGATGATGCAGCGCAGCTCGCCGGGGGCGATGTCCAGCGAGAGCTTGTTGATCGCCCTGAAGCCGTCGAAGCTCACGCTCACGTCTTCCAGGTACAGGATGCGGCCGTGGGTGGTGTCCACCTCGCCCGGCACGGCCACCCGGCCGAAGCCGGCGTCGCCGCCGGCGGCGGTGGCCCGCGCGTTCTTCTGGATGCGCGTCTCGATGCGCTGCGCGCCCAGGTCCATCAGGTCGGGCGTCATGCCTTGTCTCCCTTGCGTGCCAGCTTCCTGGCGAGGCCGACCACGCCCTCGGGCATGAACAGCGTCACGGCGATGAACAGCGCCCCGAGGAAGTACAGCCAGAACTCGGGCGCCGTGACGGTGAGCCAGCTCTTGGCGCCGTTCACCAGGAAGGCGCCGACGATGGGGCCCAGCAGCGTGGCGCGGCCGCCCACCGCAGCCCACACCGCGATCTCGATCGAGTTGGCCGGGCTCATCTCGCCGGGGTTGATGATGCCCACCTGCGGCACATAGAGCGCGCCGGCCACGCCGCACATGACGGCGGAGATCACCCAGATCGCGAGCTTGTAGCCGATCGGGTTGTAGCCCGAGAACATCACCCGCGACTCGGCGTCGCGCACCGCCTGCAGCACGCGGCCGAACTTGGCGTTCACCAGCCAGCGGGCGAACAGGAAGAAGCCCAGGAGCGCCAGGCCCGTCATCACGAACAGCGCCATGCGCATCGTCGGCGTGGCCAGGGGCATCCCCAGGATGCGCTTGAAGTCGGTGAAGCCGTTGTTGCCGCCGAAGCCCGTCTCGTTGCGGAAGAACAGCAGCATCGCGGCGAAGGTCATCGCCTGCGTGATGATCGAGAAGTACACGCCCTTGATCCGCGAGCGGAAGGCGAAGAAGCCGAAGATGAAGGCGATCAGGCCCGGCACCAGCACCACCAGCAGCAGCGTGGCGATGAAGCTGTCGGAGAAGGTCCAGTGCCAGGGCAGGGTCTTCCAGTCCAGGAACACCATGAAATCCGGCAGGTCGCTCTTGTAGTTGCCGTCGCGGCCGATCTGCCGCATCAGGTACATGCCCATGACGTAGCCGCCCAGGGCGAAGAACAGGCCGTGGCCCAGCGAGAGGATGCCGGTGTAGCCCCAGATCAGGTCCATGGCCAGCGCGCAGATGGCGTAGCACATGATCTTGCCGACGAGGGCGACGGCGTAGTCGCTCAGGTGGAACAGGCTGCCCTCGGGCACCAGCAGGTTCAGGGCCGGCGCGACGGCGCACACCGCGACCAGGGCGACGAGGAACGCGGCCCAGCCCCGCTGCGACAGCAGGGGCGCGCGGGCGGGCAGCAGCACCGAAGGAGAGAGGTCGGGCGAACGCATCAGGCCTCCGCGCTGCGGCCCTTGACCGCGAAGATGCCCTGGGGGCGTTTCTGGATGAACACGATGATGAACACGAGGACGGCGATCTTGGCCAGGACCGCACCGGCCCAGCCTTCGAGGAACTTGTTCAGGATGCCCAGGCCCAGCGCGGCGTACACCGTGCCGGCGAGCTGGCCCACGCCGCCCAGCACCACCACCATGAACGAGTCCACGATGTAGTTCTGGCCGAGGTCCGGGCCGACGTTGCCGACCTGGCTCAGGGCGCAGCCGGCGAGCCCGGCGATGCCCGATCCGAGGGCGAAGGCGTAGGTGTCGATGCGGGCGGTGTTCACGCCCATGCAGGAGGCGATGGGGCGGTTCTGCGTGACGCCGCGCACGAACAGGCCCAGCCGGGTGCGGGCGATCAGCCAGGCCATGCCGCCCAGCACCGCCAGCGCGAAGCCGATGATGACGATGCGGTTCCACGGCAGCTGCAGGCTGCCCATCACGGCCACGCCACCGGACATCCAGCTCGGGTTCTCCACGCCCACGTTCTGCGCGCCGAAGACGCTGCGAACGAGCTGCATCAGCACCAGGCTGATGCCCCAGGTGGCCAGCAGGGTCTCCAGCGGGCGGCCGTAGAGGAAGCGGATCACGCTGCGCTCGAGGATCGCACCCATCACCGCCGAGGCCAGGAAGGCCACGGGCACGGCGGCCACCAGGTACCAGTCGAACGCGCCGGGCAGGTACTTGCGGAAGGCGACCTGCACCAGCCAGGTGGCATAGGCGCCGATCATCATCAGCTCGCCGTGGGCCATGTTGATCACGCCCATGAGGCCGTAGGTGATGGCCAGGCCCAGGGCGACCAGCAGCAGGATGGAGCCCAGGCTCAGGCCGGAGAACACCTGGCCGGCGCGGTCGGCCCAGGCCAGCGAGGACTCCACCGAGCGCAGGGCGACCTGCATCGCGGACTTCGCGGCGGAATCGGTCTCGTCCTTGATCTTCTCGAGCAGCAGGGTCCGTGTGGCCGGGTCGCGGCTGTCGGCCAGGGCCTTCGCGGCCTCGGCGCGGCGGACCGGGTCCTCGCTCGAAAGCAGGAGGGCCGCGCGGGCCAGGGCCAGCTGCGACCGGATGGAAGCCACGGTCTCCGACTGCAGCGCCTTCTCGATCAGGGGCAGGCGCGAGGCGTCGGGCTCGGCGGCCAGGGCCTTCACCGCGGCGGCGCGCAGCTTCTCGTCGGGCGAGAACAGACGGATCGCGCCCAGGGCGGTGTCGATCTCGCCGCGCATGCGGTTGTTGGAGACCACGTCCTCGGCATCGGCGGGGACCTCGGCGGGCTGGCCGGTGACGGGGTCGGTGCCCTTGCCGTCCTTGACGATGAAGACCTTGTCGCCGGCGGTCTTCACCGCGTCGTCGGCCAGGGCCTGCAGGAAGGCGGCGGTCTTGTCGTCGGCCGTGGCGACGGCCTTGTTCAGGGCGGCGATGCGGGCGTCGGCCTCGCCGAGGGCGATGGACCGGGCTTCGTCCGCGGTGAGGGCGTGCGCACAGGCGGACGAAAGCGCCAACAACAGGGCAAGTATTCGGAGCATGGGGAATCAGGAATGAGGAACTGCGCGCGGGGGCGCGCCGCGCCGGGCCGCCCCAAGCGGCCGCGCCGCCCCCTGGGGGGAGGCGGCGAAGCCGCTTCGGGGGGTCTTAGACCTTCGACTTGCCGTCCGGCTCGTCCTTCTTCTTGTCGTTGCCTTCGATGAAGGGCGACCAGGGCTTGGCCTTCACCGGGCCGGGCGTCTTCCACACGACGTTGAACTGGCCGTCGGCCTTGACCTCGCCGATGAACACCGGCTTGTGCAGGTGGTGGTTCTTCTCGTCCATCTTGGCGGTGAAGCCGGAGGGAGCCTTGAAGGTCTGGCCGCCCATCGCGGCGATGACCTTGTCCACGTCGGTGGACTTGGCCTTCTCGACGGCCTGCTTCCACATGTAGACGCCGATGTAGGTGGCTTCCATCGGGTCGTTGGTCAGCGGCTTGTCCTTGTGGCCGGCGATGTTCTTGGCCTTGGCGTAGGCGGCCCACTTCTTGGTGAACTCGTCGTTGGCCGGGTTCTTCACGGACATGAAGTAGTTCCAGGCGGCCAGGTGGCCCACCAGCGGCTTGGTGTCGACGCCGCGCAGTTCCTCCTCGCCCACGGAGAAGGCCACCACCGGCACGTCCTTGGCCTTGAGGCCGGCGTTGCCCAGCTCCTTGTAGAACGGCACGTTGGAGTCGCCGTTGATGGTGGAGATCACAGCCGTCTTGCCGCCGGCGGAGAACTTCTTGATATCGGCGACGATGGTCTGGTAGTCGCTGTGGCCGAAGGGGGTGTACTTCTCGTCGATGTCCGAATCCTTCACGCCCTTGGACTTCAGGAAGGCGCGCAGGATCTTGTTGGTGGTGCGGGGGTACACGTAGTCGGTGCCCAGGAGCACGAAGCGCTTGGCGCCGCCGCCTTCCTTGGACATCAGGTATTCCACCGCGGGGATGGCCTGCTGGTTCGGCGCGGCGCCGGTGTAGAACACGTTCTTGGACAGCTCCTCGCCCTCGTACTGCACGGGGTAGAACAGCAGGCCGTTCAGCTCCTCGACGACGGGCAGCACCGACTTGCGGGACACCGAGGTCCAGCAGCCGAACATCACCGCGACCTTGTCCTGCGTGAGCAGCTGCTTGGTCTTCTCGGCGAACAGGGGCCAGTTGGAGGCCGGGTCGACGACGACGGGCTCGAGCTTCTTGCCCAGCACGCCGCCCTTGGCGTTGATCTCCTCGATCGCCATCAGGGCGGTGTCCTTCAGGACGGTCTCGGAGATCGCCATCGTGCCGGACAGGCTGTGGAGGATGCCGACCTTGATGGTGCCGCCCGACTGGGCGAAGGCGGGGGCGCTGGCCAGCGCGCCCAGCGCGGTGGCGGCGGCGAGGGCCTTGAGGGTGAAGCGACGTTGCATGCGGACTCCAGGGGGATGGTTGGAAGACATTCGGATCGGCGCTGCGGCTGCGGTTGCGGCCTTTCGCATCGATGGGACTCATCGTAGGAAGCCGGTCCGTCCCGGCCAATACGCCACGTGGCGTACACGGCCGGCAGGCCTGGCTGTAGGCGCACAGGCTGACCGGTGTCGGACGCGCCGGCCGATCGCCCCATGGCCGAGGGACCGCGGCTTAGAGTGGGCCGGTCCGGAGGACTTGCCATGGAACACCTCGTCGCCTTCTCGCACCTGCGCTGGAACTTCGTCTGGCAGCGGCCGCAGCACCTGCTGTCGCGGCTGGCGCGGCGATGGCCCGTGGTGTTCGTGGAGGAACCGGTGGCGTGCGCGGAGCGGGCCTGGCTGGAGCGGATCACGCCCTGCGCCGGCGTGCAGGTCTGGCGGCCGCACGTGACCGGAGCGGCGCCGGGCTTCCACGACGACCACCTCGCCACCCTGCAGCCGATGCTGGGCCAGGCCCTGCGGGAGGCACGCATCGAGGACTACCGCACCTGGTTCTACACGCCCATGGCCTACCCGCTGGCGGCCGACCTGTCACCCCGCGCGGTGGTCTACGACTGCATGGACGAACTCAGCGCGTTCCGCCACGCGCCCAGGCAGTTGCTGCAGCGGGAGAGCGCGTTGTTCAAGGCGGCGGACCTGGTCTTCACCGGCGGGCCCAGCCTGTTCCACGCAAAGAAGGACCGGCATCCGAGCGTGCACTGCTTTCCCAGCAGCGTGGATGCGGACCACTTCGCGCGGGCGGCGGGCGACCACCCCTTGCAGGCCGGCCTGCCCCGACCGCGACTGGGCTGGGCCGGCGTGATCGACGAGCGCGTGGACCTGGACCTCATCGCCTTCCTGGCCGACGCGCGCCCGGACTGGCAGCTGGTGATGGTGGGGCCGGTGGTCAAGATCGACCCGGCCACCCTGCCCCAGCGTACCAATATCGCCTGGCTGGGGCAGCAGGCCTACGACGACCTGCCGGCCTTCATCTCGGGCTGGGACCTGTGCCTCCTGCCCTTCGCGCTGAACGAGGCCACGCGCTTCATCAGCCCCACCAAGACCCTGGAGTACATGGCCTGCGGCAAGCCGGCGGTGAGCACGCCGATCCGCGATGTGGCGGAGCCGTACGGCCACCTGGTGTCGATCGCGAACGCGCCGGATGATTTCCTGCTGGCGTGCGAGGCGGTGCTGGGGCGCAGTGAGGCGGAACAGGCCTGCCATGCCGAGGCGATGGCGCAGGTGGTGGGCCGGACCTCGTGGGAGGGGACGGCGCAGGCGATGGCCGGGTTGGTCGCGCGAGCCGGGATGCGTGGGGAAGGAAGCGGGAGGAGGGAGCGGGGAGAGGGAGGGCCACCGCGGCGCGCGGTGGCAAGGTGAGGCGGCGTCAGCCGTTGTGCTTGTGGTCGCGGCCGGCGACGTCGAGGGGTTGCACGCGGGGGGCGTGCCAGATCACCGGCTCGGGATCCGTGCGAAGGCGGGTTCCCCGGGCCAGCATGCCCTTGTCAGCCAAGTAGGCCTCGCAGAGCCGATCGACTTCGCGCGGGGTCAGGGCGCGTGGCTGGTGGAGACGCAGAAGGGCGCCGTCCGCCGCCGTCCACTGTGCGTGCGCCAGCCTGGCCCGGAAGCCAGCGAGCAGTTCGCGGCGCACCTCGGGTCGCAGTTCGCGCCGCTCCTGGGGGCCGACCACATCGGCCGTCTCATTGCGATGCGCAACGACATGGGTTTCCAGGGCGAGATTCATCAGGCCATGGGTGTACAGGCGCAAGGTCGCAGGGTCATCGAACGGCTTGTCGTACTCGGCGACATTCCCGGCCAGTTCGAAGAATATGGCTGCGCCCTCGCGATAGCGGGCCACGGCTCGCAGGACCTGGAGCAATTCGTCCGTTGCCATTTCCGCGCCCGCGATCTGGCGGAAGTCGTCCACGGTCCGGCCGGTGAGGCGGACTGCCGCATCCATCGTGCCCTCACCCCGCATCACCTGGCGCAGCGCGTCGGCGCCGCCGTATTCGGCCATCAGGAATTGGCGCTGGCCGACCAGGAGCGCATTCACATGGCACAGGCGCTGGTCGTACTCATTGCAGGTGGCCTTGGCGCGCTGCCAAGAAGGCACCAGGCATCCGACCAGGGGCAGGCCGCTCAGGCAGGCCTGCAGGCGCATGGAGCGCGAAGGGGCCTGGAACAGGTAGAGCCCGTCTCGCAGGGCGGTGACCTTCCCACGGTCCCACTGATTGACTTGCGTCTCCAGGGAACGGATCGCGGGGTAGGTGGGTTGGGAAACGAGGGCTTCGACGAACGAGGACATGGGCAAACTCCGGAGGCTTGCGCCGGACCGCCCGGCGCGCGGTTCGTAGTACCCGGTCCTGCTGAGCGGTTCCTGCCCCGCCCTCACCCCTCGAACTGCGGATTCACCTGCCGGATCCGGTTCATCGCCATCCCCGCCGCCGCCGTGCGCGTCTCCACGCCCAGCTTGGCGAACACCCGCTCCAGGTGCTTCTTCACCGTGGCGGGGCTCGCGCCCACGATGTCGGCGATGTCGCGGTTGATCTTGCCCTTGGCCACCCAGTACAGCACCTCGGCCTCCCGCGCGGTCAGGCCGAAGGACAGGCTCATGGCCTCGATGACCGCGGCGTCCGACTCCTCGCGCATGACGATCAGCCACTCGCCACCCGCCTCGTCGTCCCCGGTCTGGCGGTGCAGCCGGAAGGTGAGGCGGCGCGCCCCGGCCTCGAAGGGCAGGCGCGGCGGCTCCACCTGGTGCGCCGCCTGCGGCGCATGGCGCCGCAGCCAGTCCGCCACGGCCTGCGGCACGTGGGACGGGCGCAAGGCCATCTCCTCGCCGAACCAGCCCGCGAGCAGGTCGCGCGCCAGCGGGGTCTGCCACATCAGGCGGCCATCGCTGGCGCGGACGGTGAGGCTGGCGTAGCCGAAGGCATCGAGCGCGTTGCGCGTCTGCCGTGCCAGCCGCGCGCCCTGCAGGTGCACGCCCATGCGGGCCAGCACCTCCTTGGGCTTGATCGGCTTGGTCACGTAGTCCACGCCGCCGGCCGCCAGCGCCGCGACCAGGTGCTCGGTCTCGGTCAGGCCGGTCATGAAGATGATGGGAATGTGCGCGGTCGCCGGCGAGGCCTTGAGGCGGCGCGCGACCTCGAAGCCGTCGATGCCGGGCATCACCGCGTCGAGCAGCACGATGTCGGGCACGGCCTGCGCAGCGCGCTGCAGCGCCGCCTCGCCGCTGGTGGCCACCAGCACGGTGTAGCCGCTCTCGTCCAGCGCGTCGTGCAGCACGGCGAGGTTGTCGGGGACGTCGTCGACGACCAGCACCACGTCGGCGTGGCTGCGGTCCAGGGGATCGCCCGCGGCGGGGCCGGCGAAGGGGTTCACGCGGGGTTCTCCTGGGCGGCGGCCTCGTCGAGGCGGCGCGCCATGGTCTCGAATTCGAAGCCGCGGGCCAGCGCGCGCATCTGCTCGCAGAACGCCTGGCTGGCGGGCTGCGCCGCCTCGATCTCGGCGAGCCGGTTCAGGATGCCGCGCAGGTAGCCCAGTTGCACGAGCTCGCGCAGGCTGGCGAGGGCGGCGGCGTCGGGCCGGGTGGCGGCCTGCGACACGGGTGCGGGAGCCGCCGCCACCGGCGGCGGCGCGGCCAGCCAGCGCAGGCCGAGCTCGCGCTGCAGCCAGTCCAGCAATTCGCCATGCCGCACCGGCTTGACGATGAAGTCCTCCGGCCGGATGCCCAGGCCGTTCTCCAGGCCCTTGTCGAAGGCATTGGCCGAGACCACCGCCACCCGGGTGGCCGCCAGGGGCCCCATGCGGCGCAGGCGGCGGATGGTTTCCCAGCCATCGATGCCGGGCATGGCCAGGTCCATGAAGATGGCGTCGGGCACGAGGCCGGCGGCCAGCAGGTCCAGCGCGTCGTGGCCGCTGGCGGCGGTGCGCAGCTCGAAGCCCAGGGGCTCGAGCAGCTGCACCAGCAGCTCGCGGTCGGCCTCCTCGTTGTCCACCACCAGCAGGCGGCGGCGGGGGCCCTCGTAGCCGTGGCGCGCCTGCGGCACCGGCCGGGGCGCGGGCGCATCCTGCACCGCGGGCAGGAACAGCCGGACCCGGAAGGTGGTGCCCTGCCCCGGCGTGCTGGCCACGGTGAGCTCGCCGCCCATGAGGTCGGTGAGCATCTTGGCGATGGTCAGGCCCAGGCCCGCGCCGGGCGCGGGGCCCGCCTCGACGGCCCCGGCGCCACGGGTGAAGGGCTCGAACACCCGCTCGATCTCCTGCGCGGTCATGCCGGGCCCGGTGTCCTCGATGTCGATCTGCGCCATCTCGCGCCCGTGCCGCACCCGGAAGGTGACGCTGCCCTGCGCGGTGAACTTGATGGCGTTGCCCAGGAGGTTGATCAGGATCTGCCGCAGCCGGCGCTCGTCGGCCCGCACCACCTCGGGCAGCGTGCCCTCGGCCTCGAAGCGGAAGGCCAGGCCCTTGCCCGAGGCCTGCAGCTCGAACAGGCCGGCCATCTCGTGCAGGCAGTCGGCGAAGCGCATCGGCCCCACCTCCAGCCGCAGCTTGCCCGCCTCGATGCGGGCGATGTCCAGCGTGCCTTCGATCAGCGAGAGCAGGTGCTCGCCCCCGCGCCGGATCACGTTGACGGCCTGGCGGCGGTGCGGCGGGATGCCCGGGTCCTCCCCCATCAGCTGGGCGTAGCCGAGGATGGAGTTCAGCGGCGTGCGCAACTCGTGGCTGATGGCGCTGATGTAGCGGCTCTTGGCCTGGTTGGCCTGCTCGGCGGCGTGGCGGGCCTGCTGCAGCGCCGCGTCGGTCTGGCGGTGCGACTCGATCTCGCGCACCAGCAGGTGCGTCTGGCGGTTGGATTCCTCCTGCGCCACCTGCCGGCTCTTGTGCGCCAGCACCAGCCACCAGGCGACGATGCCGGCCAGCACCAGCAGCGCCAGGTAGGCCTTGAGGAAGCCATTGCGCAGGGTGGCCTCGAACGGCGCGGCGAGGCCGCCGGCCTGGTCCTGCAGCGCCTGCAGCTCCTGGTGATAGAGCAGCCCGAAGATGGCCGCCAGCACCGGCGCGATCACCATCGCCAGCAGCAGGAAGTGGCCGAGGCCGGTCTCCAGGTAGGGCCAGGCGGCGCGCGGCAGCAGCCAGCGCAGCGCGGCCCGCCACTGCGAGGCCAGGTTCGCGTGCGGCTTGCACAGGTCGCCGCAGCGCGCGTCCAGGGTGCAGCACAGGGAGCAGATCGCGCCCTGGTAGGCCGGGCAGTGCGCCATGTCGGGCGCCTCGTAGTCACGCTCGCAGACCACGCAGCGGCGCAAGGCCGCGGACAGGGGCGTGCCCGCCTCCTCGCCGGCGCCGCCCCCGGGGGCCGGCGGCGACGCGGGGCGCGCCAGGTAGTAGCGGCCCCGCGTGGCCCAGGCGATCAGCGGCGCCGCGCAGAAGGCCACGCCCAGCGCGATCAGCGCCGAGAAGGCCTGCGCCATCGGCCCGAACAGGCCCAGGTGGGCGCTGATGGACAGCACCGAGGCCAGGGCCATCGCGCCCACGCCCACCGGGTTGATGTCCCACAGGTGCGCGCGCTTGAACTCGATGCCCCGGGGCGACAGGCCCAGCGGCTTGTTCACCACCAGGTCGGCCACCACCGCCATGAACCAGGCGATGGCGATGTTGGCGTACAGGCCCAGCACGTCGCCGAGGGCCTGGAACACGTTCATCTCCATCAGCATGAAGGCGATGAGGGTGTTGAACACCACCCACACCACCCGGCCCGGGTGGCTGTGCGTGACCCGCGAGAAGAAGTTGGACCAGGCCAGCGAGCCGGCGTAGGCGTTGGTCACGTTGATCTTCAGCTGCGAGACCACGACGAACAGCGCGGTCGCCGCCACCGCCCACCCGTAGTGCGGGAAGACGTATTCATAGGCGGCCAGGTACATCTGGTTCGGGTCCACCGCGCGCTCGGGCGGCACCATGTGCGAGATCGCCAGGTACGCCAGCAGGGCGCCGCCGAGCATCTTGACCACGCCCAGCACCACCCAGCCCGGGCCGCCGGCCAGCACGCCCGCCCACCAGGCGCGCCGGTTGGCCGCCGTGCGCGCCGGCATGAAGCGCAGGTAGTCGGCCTGCTCCCCCATTTGGGTGATGAGCGCGATGCCCACGGTCAGGGATGCACCGAACGAGTGCAGATCGAATCCCGGCACCGGAGACTTCTCACCACCGTAGTGCACGACGCCGGAAAACGCACCAGGATCGCGCACCACCACATACGCGAAGGGCACCACCAGCATCACCAGCCACAGGGGCTGCGTCCAGGCCTGCAGGCGGCTGATGGCGGACACGCCGTGGGTGACCAGGGGGATGACCACCAGCGCGCACACCAGGTAGCCCCAGGCCGGCGGGATGTCCAGGGCCAGCTCCAGCGCGTAGGCCATGACCGCGGCCTCCAGCGCGAAGAAGATGAAGGTGAAGGAGGCGTAGATCAGCGAGGTGATCGTCGAGCCGATGTAGCCGAAGCCGGCGCCGCGCGTCAGCAGGTCCATGTCGACGCCGTAGCGGGCGGCATGGACGCTGATCGGCAGCCCCGCCAGGAAGATGATCAGCCCGGTGGCCAGGATGGCCCAGAAGGCGTTGACGAACCCGTACTGCACCAGCAGCGTGGCGCCCACCGCCTCCAGCACCAGGAAGGAGGCGGCGCCGAAGGCGGTGTTGGCCACGCGGAAGGCGGACCAGCGCCGGAACCGCTGCGGGGCATAGCGCAGCGCGTAGTCCTCCATGGTCTCGCGGGCCACCCAGGCGTTGTAGTCGCGGCGCACCTTGACGACGCGCTGGGGCGCGTCGTCGGCGGGCACGGGGTGGATCGGGATGGATTCGCGCACGGGGCGCAGGTGCAAAAACCGCGCCCGCCATACGCCATAGGGCGGACGCGCAGGCACACCCCTTGCAATACCATCCGCCGGTTATCCCGGAACTGCCATGGACCTCACGCCCCGCGAAAAAGACAAGCTCCTGATCTTCACCGCCGCCCTGCTGGCCGAGCGGCGCAAGGCCCGGGGACTCAAGCTCAATGTGCCCGAGGCGATCGCGCTGATCACCGCCGCCGTCATGGAGGGCGCGCGCGACGGCAAGACCGTGGCGCAGCTCATGAGCGAAGGCCGCAGCGTCCTCACGCGCGACGACGTGATGGAGGGCGTGGCCGAGATGATCCCCGACATCCAGGTCGAGGCCACCTTCCCCGACGGGACCAAGCTGGTCACCGTCCACCAGCCGATCGTTTGAGAAGCCGAGCCCCCGAATGAACAAGCAACTGACCCTCGCCGCGGCCACGCTGGCCGCGACCACCGCCGCCTTCGCCCACGAGGGCCACGGCATCGCCGGCGCCAGCCACTGGCATGCCACCGACACGCTCGGCCTGCTGCTGGCCGTGGGCTTCGCCGGCCTGGCCTGGTGGTTCACCCGCGGCGGCAAGTGATGACCCCGGGCGAACTCCTCGTCGAGGACGGCGACCACGCCCTCAACCCCGGCCGGCGCACGTCGACGGTCGTGGTGCGCAACACCGCCGACCGGCCGATCCAGGTCGGCTCCCACTACCACTTCGCCGAAACCAACGCCGCGCTCGCCTTCGACCGCGACGCCGCCCGCGGCATGCGCCTGAACATCGCCTCCGGCACGGCCGTGCGCTTCGAGCCGGGCCAGCAGCGCACCGTCGAACTGGTGGAGTTCGCGGGCGACCGTGTGGTGGTCGGCTTCCGCGGCCTGGTGCAAGGAACCCTATGAGCAGAATCTCGCGCCGCGCCTACGCGGAAATGTTCGGGCCCACCAAGGGCGACCGCGTCCGCCTCGCGGATACCGACCTGGTCCTGGAGGTCGAGGAGGACTACACCCTGCGCGCCGGCGGCTACGGCGAGGAGGTGAAGTTCGGCGGCGGCAAGACCATCCGCGACGGCATGGCCCAGAGCCAGCGAAGCCGCGCCGAGGGCGCCATGGACACGGTGCTGACCAACGCGCTGGTCGTGGACCACTGGGGCATCGTCAAGGCCGACATCGGCCTCAAGGGCGGGCGCATCGTGGCCATCGGCAAGGCCGGAAACCCCGACACCCAGCCGGGCGTGGACATCATCATCGGCCCGGGCACGGAGATCATCTCGTGCGAGGGCAGCATCGTCACCGCCGGCGGCATCGACAGCCACATCCACTTCATCTGCCCGCAGCAGATCGAGGAGGCGCTGGCCTCGGGCGTGACCACCATGTTCGGCGGCGGCACCGGCCCGGCCACCGGCACCTTCGCCACCACCTGCACGCCCGGCCCCTGGCACATGGAGCGCATGCTGCAGGCGGCCGACGCGTTCCCGATGAACCTGGGCTTCATGGGCAAGGGCAACGCCAGCCAGCCCCAGGCGCTGCGCGAGCAGATCGCCGCCGGCGCCATCGGCCTGAAGCTGCACGAGGACTGGGGCAGCACGCCCAGCGCCATCAGCAACTGCCTGGACGTGGCCGACGAGATGGACATCCAGGTGGCCCTGCACTCCGACACGCTGAACGAGTCGGGCTTCGTGGAGGACACCATCGGCGCCACGAAAGGCCGCGGCATCTGCGCCTTCCACACCGAGGGCGCGGGCGGCGGACACGCGCCGGACATCCTGCGCGTGGTGGGCGAGGCGAACTTCCTGCCCTCCTCGACCAACCCGACGATGCCCTACACCGTCAACACGCTCGACGAGCATGTCGACATGCTGATGGTGTGCCACCACCTGGACCCGGCCATCCCCGAGGACCTGGCCTTCGCCGAGAGCCGCATCCGCAAGGAGACCATCGCGGCCGAGGACATCCTGCATGACCTGGGCGCCATCAGCATGTTCTCCTCCGACTCGCAGGCCATGGGCCGCGTGGGCGAGGTGATCCTGCGCTGCTGGCAGACCGCGCACAAGATGAAGGTCCAGCGCGGCAAGCTGCCCGGCGACACCGACCGCCACGACAACGCGCGCGCCAAGCGCTACGTGGCCAAGTACACGATCAACCCCGCCATCGCGCACGGCATCAGCCACGAGGTGGGCAGCATCGAACCCGGCAAGTGGGCCGACCTGGTGATCTGGAAGCCGGCCTTCTTCGGCATCAAGCCCTCGGTGATCCTCAAGGGCGGCAGCATCGCGATGGCCGCCATGGGCGACCCGAACGCCTCGATCCCGACGCCGCAGCCGGTGCATTTCCGGCCGATGTTCGGCAGCTACGGCGGCTCGCTGGCGAAGTCGTCCATCACCTTCGTCTCGCAGGCCGCGCTCGACGCCGGCCTGCCGCAGCAGTACGGCCTGTCCAAGGTGGTGAGCGCGGCGAAGGACATCCGCCGCGTGCGCAAGCAGCACATGGTGCACAACGCCTGGCTGCCGAAGATGGAGATCGACGCCCAGACCTACGCGGTGCGCGCCGACGGTGAGCTGCTCACGTGCGAGCCGGCCAAGGTGCTGCCGATGGCGCAGCGCTACTTCCTGTTCTGACGGGCGCCGGGCCCAGAATACGGGCTCGCCCCCAGCATCCGACGTGGTGGGGGCCCCGCCCCTTCCACCTTCGAATCCGATCCATGAGCCACATCCTCACCGTGGGCAAGGTCCTGGCCGGCGGCCACGGCCTGGCCTCCGTCCTCCTCAAGCGCGCCGCCACCGTAGAACTCGACTGGGACGTGCGCCAGAAAAGCCGCTTCGACTGCACCGACTCGCAGGGCCGCCAGCTCGGCGTGTTCCTGCCCCGCGGCACCGCGGTGCGCGGCGGCGACGTGCTGGTGGCCGAAGACGGCTCGCTGGTGCGCGTGGTCGCCGCACCGCAGCCGGTGCTGGTGATCACCCACTGCACCGCGCACGGCAGCCCCTTCGACCTGACCCGCGCGGCCTACCACCTGGGCAACCGCCATGTGCCGATCGAGCTGCGGCCGGACCACCTCAAGATCGAACCCGACCACGTGCTGGCCGACATGCTGCGGTCCATGCACCTGATCGTGCGCGAGGCCCGCGAGGCCTTCGAGCCCGAAGGCGGCGCCTACGGCAGCGGCCATGGCGGGCACTCGCACGGCCACGGTCATTCGCACGGCCACGGACATGCCAGTGACCATGACCATGACCATGACCACGGTCACAAGCACGCCCACGAGCCCTCGCACACCCATGGCGACCACGCCCCCTGTGACCATGAGCATGACGACGGCCATGACCACACCCACGGCCATGGACACCAGCACCCGCATTGAGCCGAAGCCCGAGCCCCTGCCCGGCGACGCCGCGCTGCTGCAGCTGATGTGGCTCGCCTCGCCCGCCTTGCCGGTGGGCGGCTTCTCCTACTCCGAGGGCCTGGAGGCCGCGGTCGATGCCGGCCGCGTGGCCAGCGAGGCCACCGCCGCCGACTGGCTGGCCGACCAGCTGCACCTGGCCCTGGCGCGCGCCGACTTCGCCGTCGTGGCCCAGGCCGTGGCGGCCTGGCGGGCCGACGACACGGACCGCGTGCGCGCGCTGGACGACTGGTGCCTGCGCACCCGCGAGACCTCCGAGCTGCGCCTGCAGGCCGAGCAGATGGGCCGCTCCCTGGTGGAGTGGCTCAAGTCCGTGCGCCCCGACCTCGCCGCGCGCGCGGCCGCCGCGGGCCGCCTGACCTACCCCGTGGCCTGGGCGCTGGCCGCCAGCGCCAGCGGCGCCGGCGTGCGCCCCATCGTGCTGGCCTACGCCTTCGGCTGGGCCGAGAACATGATGCAGGCGGCGATCAAGTCCGTCCCCCTGGGCCAGAGCGCGGGGCAACGCATCCTCGCGCGCCTCGCCCGTGAAATCCCGCCCGCCGTCGACCTCGCCCTCTGCCTGGGCGACGGGGACCGGCAGGCCTTCTCCCCCATGCTGGCCATCCTCTCGGCCCGGCATGAACACCAGTACTCCCGCCTTTTCCGATCATGAGCCTGCACCACATCGCCAACCGCACCAAGAAACTGCCGCCCCTGCGCGTGGGCATCGGCGGGCCCGTGGGCTCGGGCAAGACCACCCTGCTCGAGATGCTGTGCAAGGCCATGCGCGAGACCTGGGACCTGGTGGCCATCACCAACGACATCTACACCAAGGAGGACCAGCGCCTCCTCACCGTGAGCGGCGCGCTGCCGGCCGAGCGCATCATGGGCGTGGAGACCGGCGGCTGCCCGCACACCGCGATCCGCGAGGACGCCTCGATCAACCTCGAGGCCATCGACCGGATGCTGGAGCAGTTCCCGGATGCCGACATCGTCTTCGTCGAGTCCGGCGGCGACAACCTGGCGGCCACCTTCAGCCCCGAGCTGAGCGACCTCACGGTCTACGTGATCGACGTGGCGGCCGGCGAGAAGATCCCCCGCAAGGGCGGCCCCGGCATCACCAAGAGCGACCTGTTCGTGATCAACAAGACCGACCTCGCCCCGCACGTGGGCGCCGACCTGGCGGTGATGGAGGCCGACACCCAGCGCATGCGCCAGGGCAAGCCCTACGTCATGACGAACCTCAAGACGCAGGACGGGCTGGCGCAGGTGATCGCCTTCATCGAGCGCAAGGGCCTGCTCGTCGCGGCCTGAGGCCAGGTCAGGCCGTGGCCCGGACCGCCTCGACGCGCCAGCTGCCGTCGGCCTGCCGGTGCAGGCGCCGGCCCTCGCGCATCATGGCCGCGCACGCCTCGGGCGCCACCGGCCGCGAGAAGTAGAAGCCCTGGATCTCGTCGCAGCCGCGGCGCGCGAGGATGTCCAGCTGCTCGGTCGTCTCCACGCCCTCGGCCACCACCTTGAGCTGCAGGCTGTGCGCCAGGCCGATCACCGCGCGGGCGATGGCGGCATCGTCCGGGTTGGTGGCCAGGTCGCTGACGAAGGCCCGGTCCACCTTGAGCGCGTCGAGCGGGAAGCGGCTCAGGTAGGAGAGGCTGGAGTAGCCCGTGCCGAAGTCGTCCACCGACAGCCGCAGCCCGTAGCCGCGGAACCGCTGGAGCTGCTCGGTCGATTGCGCCGGGTCGCGCATCAGCATCGACTCGGTCAGCTCGAACTCCAGCAGCGAGGGGTCGATGCCGGTGTCCGCGAGCACCGCGCGCACCTGGCCATCGAGCTCGCCGGAGGAGAACTGGCGGGCCGACAGGTTCACCGCCACCCGCGGCACCTTCAGCCCCTGGGCCTGCCAGTCCAGGATCTGGCGGGCCACCGCGCGCATCACCCACTCGCCCACGCCGAGGATCATGCCGGTGTCCTCGAGCACGGGGATGAACTCCGCGGGGCTGACCAGCCCGCGCGCCGGGTGCCGCCACCGCAGCAGCGCCTCGAAGCCGCAGATGCCGCCGGTGGAGAGGTCCACCTTCGGCTGGTATTCCAGGAAGAACTCCTCGCGCTCCAGCGCGGCGCGCAACTGGGTCTGCACGGCCAGGCGGTCGGAGGCCTGGGCGCTCATCTCCTCGGTGAAGAACTCGAAGGCGTTGCGGCCCGCCGCCTTGGCGGCGTACATCGCGCGGTCGGCGCGGCGCACCAGCGTGGCGGCCTCGACGCCGTGGTCCGGCGAGAGGGCGGCGCCGACGCTGGCGGAGATGAAGGCCTCGCGCCCGTCGAGGTCGAAGGGCTGGCCCAGCTGCGAGATCAGCTTGCGCGCGACGCGCTCGGCGTCGCCCGGGCTTTGCAGGCCGGTGAGGAGGACGGCGAACTCGTCCCCCGACAGGCGCGCCACCGTGTCGCCGGCGCGCAGGCAGGAGACCATGCGGTGGGCGGCCTGCACCAGCAGCAGGTCGCCGGCCTCGTGGCCCAGGGTGTCGTTGACCAGCTTGAAGTGGTCCAGGTCCAGGTACATCAGGCACAGGCGCGTGTCCTGTGCGGGGGCGGCCTCCAGCGCCAGGTCGAGGCGCTCGAGCAGGAGGCGTCGATTGGGCAGGCCGGTGAGCGCGTCGAACTGCGCCAGGTAGGTGAGGTGCTCGCGGGTGTGGTGCCGCTCCCTGGCCGCCGAGAGCACGTGCACCAGGCTGCGCAGGAAGTCGCGGTCGGCGTTGCGGAAGGCGCGCGGTTGCGGCGTGGCCGCCACCAGGGCGAAGCGCAGGCCCGAGGAGGCGTCGGCCTCGCCCTGCTGCACCAGCAGGCCGCGCACGCCATGGGCCTCCAGCAGGCGCGGCGGCGGCGCCAGGCGCGGCGGGTCGCCCTCGAGGGCGGCCGGCACGCCGACCCAGCCTTCCTCCCAGCCCATGCCGGCCTCGACGCGGGGCGCGGGATCGTTCGGCCCCTGCACCAGCAGCGCCGCGTGGTCCACGTGCAGGCCGCTGCACACCAGCTCCAGCGCCAGCTGCTGCAGGCCCGAGACATCGTCGCCGCCCAGGGCCTTCTGGCCGAAGGTGGTGATCATGTTCTGCCGGCGCACCTGGTCGATCAGCTCGCGCTCGGAGGTCTTCTGCACGGTGACGTCGATGTCGATGCAGATGTACTTCTCCACCTGCAGGTGGTCGGCGCCGAAGATCGGCACGATGCTGCGGCGGTGCCAGCGGCGCCGGCTCATCGCGTCGACCACCGCCACCTCGCCGTGCCAGGTGCTGCCGGAGGGCTGCCAGTCGCGGCCCTCAGCGTCCTGCAGGCGCTGGCCCAGGAGCGCGGCGCGCGGCAGGCCGACGGCGGCGACGAAGCGGTCGTTGGCATAGACCAGCCGCCCCTCGGGGTCGAGCTCGCAGACGATGGTGGCCTCGTCCATCGCCTTCTTGTGCTGGATCAGCGCGTGCATCAGCGAGTCGATGCGCTGGCCGAACTGGGCGCGCAGGCTGCCGGCGGTGCGGTTGATCACGTCGACCGCGCGGCGGATCTCCAGCGGCGCGTCATCGGAGAGCGCGGCCTGCGCGTCGATCGCGCCGGCCAGCACCTGCTCCTCGTACACGTGGAGCCGGTCCAGGTTCTGCAGCCAGCGGCGCAGGGCCAGGCGCATCACCAGCAGGCCCGCGCCCAGGCCGAAGAAGATCAGGGCCGCCGTCTGCAGGGACAGTGCCCACAGGTCTCCGGCGATCTGGCGGGCGTTGAAGCGAAGCTCCAGCACGCCGTAGTTGCGTCCGCCCACGCTGACCTCGCGGCGCAGGTCCGGCATGCGCTCGGCCACCAGGCCGGTCAGCCAGGCCGGCGCGCGCGGCAGCGCGCGGTCTTCGGCCCGGATGCGGCCGCCGGCCTTGTCCGAGTAGACCGCCTCGCGCAGGGGCGAACTGGTCACGATGCGATCGAGCAGCCGCTGGATGGTGTCGAAGTCGCCGATCAGCGCGCTCTCGGTGATCGGCTGCATCGAGACCTCGGCCAGCTTCACGACCGATTGCTGGTTGTCCTCGATGTGCTGCGTGAACTGCTGGTAGGTGATCAGCCCCAGCGCGCCCAGGGCCGCGATGAGGATGCTCAGGCCGTAAAGCAGGAACACCCGTGACGCCAGCGACTGCGGCATCCAGGCCCGGAAGTTCCGGGGCGCTGGCGAGGCGCGGGCGGTCATCGGTCGGGTCAGCGCAGCGCCGCCGGGGCGGTGCGGTAGAAGTCGCGGTACGAGGCGTAGTCGGCGTCGGTGGCCGCGACGAAGGAGACCGGGTCCTTGGCCTGGATCACGCGGGCCGAGGCTTCCAGCACCTGGCGGCCCTCGGGGTCGCGGTGCATGCCCAGGAAGGCGCGGGCCACGGCCTGCACCTGCGCATCGGGCACGCGCGGGGACGCCATGAGCGCCAGGTCGCTGAAGGGGGCGGACGACCACAGCACGCGGAACTTGCGGTTCTCCCGCGCGGCGTACTCGGCCACCATCTGCGAGTTGGTCCCCATGGCCGCGGTGCGGCCGGAGACCAGCTGGGTGAACGCCGCGTCGAGGTTGCCGGCGAACACGGCGCGCGCCGGGATGCGGCGCTCCAGCAGCTGGGCGTAGGTGACCTTGTAGGCCACCAGGGCTTCGGGGCCGGGGAAGGCGATGTCCTTGTCGCCGAGGTCGGCCAGGGTCCGGATGGGGGACTCGTCGGGCACGATGATCTGGCCCGACACCGGCGGCGCGTTGCGGCGGCCGAACACCTTCCAGCCGAGCTTGGCGCGCTCGGGGCTGAACAGGTGGTTGGTGAAGGCGAAATCGGACTCGCCGGCCAGCACCAGGGCGGTGGTCTCGGCCGAGGTCCGCCCCAGCTTGAGCTGCAGCGTCACCCCGCTGCGCTGGGAGACGTACTCGAGGATGGGGTTCCAGTAGCTCGCCGACAACTGCAGGCTGTGCTGGTTGACCGGGGAGAAGTGGTAGGTGGCGGCCGGCGCCTGCGCCCGGGCGGGCAGCGAAGCCAGGGACAGGGCGGCCAGGCAGGCCAGGCCGGCAGCGAGTTTGCGAATGAAAGTCATGCGGCGCACGAGGATATTTTGGGCATTTTATGCCTCCTTATCTGCAGACGATCCAGGGAAATCGCCTGCCTTCGGGGCCCTTATCCAACGATCTAGAATCAGGGTCACCACGGAGGCGTGGCAGAGTGGTCGATTGCACCGGTCTTGAAAACCGGCAACGGGCAACCGTTCGTGAGTTCGAATCTCACCGCCTCCGCCAGGCGCCGCCTCGGTCGCCATCCCCCGGTGGCTTCAGGCGACAGCGGAGCCAGCCGGTGGTAGGGCACCATCCGGGCATGCACAACAAGCCCACGACGCTCCTGCTGAACATCGGTCACGCCCTGGACCACATGTTCCTGCTGATATTCGCCACGGCCGTCACCTCCATCGCCAGGGACTTCGGGGTGGCGCGCTGGGAAGACCTCATGCCCTACAGCGTGGCGGCGTTCTTCTTCTTCGGGCTGGGCTCGCTGCCGGCGGGCCGCCTGGGGGACCTGTGGGGCCGCCGCCAGATGATGATCGTCTTCTTCGTGGGCATCGGGCTGGCGTCGATCCTGGTGGCGTTGACGACGACCCCGCTGCAGCTGGCCGTGGCCCTGGCGGTCCTGGGGTGCGCGGCCTCCATCTACCACCCGGTGGGCATTCCCATGCTGGTGCAGGGCGCGGCCCGCCCCGGCTGGACGATCGGCGTGAACGGCCTGGCCGGCAACCTGGGCCTGGCCCTGGCAGCGGCGGTGACGGGGCTGTTCATCAAGTACTGGGGCTGGCGGATGGCCTTCGTGATCCCGGGCGTGGCCAGCATCCTGTGCGGCCTCGCCTTCGCCGCCTGCGCCCCCCGCGAGGCGATGGCCCCCGCCAGGAAGAAGGCCGCCGCAGGCGCGCACCCGGGCCTCTCGATCGCCCGGCTGCTGATGGTCATGACGATCGCCGCCACCAGCGGCAGCATGCTGTTCAACTTCTCCACGAGCAGCAACTACGAGCTGCTGGCGGACAAGTTCGCCCAGGTCTCGCAGGACCCGGCGCGCATCGGGCTGTTCCTCGCGGCGGTATACGTGCTGGCCTCACTGACCCAGCTGCTGGTGGGACACCTGCTGGACAAGGTGGCCCTGAAGACGCTGTACCGCAGCGTGATCGTCGTCCAGCTGGTGGCCCTGCTGCTGGCCAACGCCACGCACGGGTGGGCCTTCTACTTCGCGCAGCTGCTGTTCATGGCGGCCATCTTCGGGGCGGTCCCGTTCACCGACGCGATGGTCGTGCGGTACGTGGACGATGCGATGCGCTCGCGCGTCTCCGGCATGCGGCTCGCCGTGGCCCTGGGCGCCAGCTCACTGGCGGTGTGGCTGATCGGCCCCATCGTCAAGGCGGCCGGCTTCAGCACCCTGATCTGGGTCATGGCGGGCACTTCATGCATCACCCTCGCGGTGGTGAGCCTCCTGCCGGGCACGCCCGTGCCGCCCGGGACGGCCGCAGCGCCGGGCGAGGCCCGCTAGCGGACCGGAGGCGCCGGCCGGCACGCCGGCCCGGGCGCCCGCAGGCTCAGAGCGGCACCTTGACCTGCACCCCCAGCACCCACGAACGCGGCAGCCCCGGCTCATAGAAGCCGCCGCTGGCCTGGTTCACGATCACCGAGCCGATGGTGCGGCGGTCGGCCAGGTTGTCGATGCCGCCGAAGGCCTCGACGCTGGCCGCGTCCACCTGCCAGCGGTGGCGCATCCGCAGGTTCAGCAGGCCGTGGCCGGGTGCGCTCGCGGTGTTGGCGTCGTTGGCCCACAGGCGGGAGCGGCCGGTCCAGTCCAGCGCCGCCTCCAGGCCCGCCGGCGGCTTGCCGGACACCGGCAGGCCGCGCTGCGACCACTGCAATGAACCGAAGGCCTGCCGCGCCGGCACGCCCGGCAGCCGGTTGCCCGCCGGCACGCCGGAGAAGGCGGTGTCGTAGGTCGCGCGGATCAGGCTGGCCGAGGCCAGGGCGCGCCAGTGCGGCGACCAGGCCTGGCGCAGCGAGGCCTCCAGGCCCTGGCGCACGGTGCTGGTGGCATTGGCGAAGGCCGTGCGGCCGCCGGCGGACAGGGCGGAGACGATCTCGTCCTCGGTGTCGATGCGGAAGACGGCCAGGTCCAGGCGGGTCGCCGGCGCGGCGGCCCACTTCGCGCCGGCCTCCAGGTGCCGGCTGCGCGCCGCGGCCAGGCGCGTGTTGAAGCTGCCCACCACCGCGGTGCCGGCGACGGTGTAGGCCGCCTCGGCCAGCGTCGGCGTCTCGAAGCCCTTGCCGTGGTTCACATAGAGGTTCAGCGTGTCGGTGGCATGCCAGGTCAGGCCCAGCACCGGCTGCGTGGCGCGATGGCGCACCGAGCCCGAGCCGTCACGGCCGTCGGCCAGGTAGTCGTCGCGACTGCGCAGCGTGACGTCGCTGCGGCGCGCGCCGGTGGTGAGGGTCCAGTGCCCGCCGAGCCGCCAGTGGGCCTGGACGAAGACGTCGCGGTTGCCGGACTGGTTCCATTCGTTGCGGTCGATGGCACCGGTCTTCTCGCCGGCCGCGGCCGGGCCGCCCTGGCGCTGCTCGCCGGCGCGCTCGCGGTCGAAGCCGGCCACCCAGTCCACCGCGGTGTCGCCGCCCAGGCGCGCCTTGCCATCGAGCTGCAGGCCGACGCCGTCGAAGCGGCGGGCCAGGCCCACCCAGGTGTTGCCGGCCTGGAACTGCAGGTTCTCCCGCTCGCCGCCGTAGACCCGCCCCTGCAGCCGCAGCGAGGACGAGAGGCGGTGCTCGACCACCGCGCCGAGCTGCTCCTGCGAGACCACCTTGCGGGTGGCCCGGGCCACCGCGTTCGTGCCCGCGGCGGAGGGAGTGGCCAGCTGCGAGGCGGTCAGGCCCAGCGGGTCCTGCGCCAGCGGCATGTCGAAGAGATTGGCCACCAGCCGCACCCGCGTGCCGGGTTGCGCGTCGACGGTGACCACGCCGTTGAAGTGGCGGCGGCGTGCCGCGCTGTTGTCACGCCAGCCGTCGGTCTCGAACTCGCTGAAGTCGGCCACGATGCCGACCCTGCCCCCGGGGCCCGCGCGCCCGCTGGCCTGCCAATCCGAGCGGCGCAGGCCGAAGGACCCCTGGGTGGCCTGCGCCTGCCCCTCGGGCTGCGCGCCCGCCTCGCGGGTGAACGCCTGGATCACCCCGCCCGAGGCGTTGCCGTGGATCTGGGCCAGCGGCCCGGCGAGGACCTCGATGCGGCCCGCCGAGGACAGGGCCACGGTGGAGGCCTGCCCTTGGCCGTCGGGCGTGCTGGCGGGAATGCCGTCGACCACCAGGCGCAGCCCGCGCAGGCCGAAGGCGGCGCGCGCGCCGAAGCCGCGGATGGAGACCTGCAGGTCCTGCGCGTAGTTGTTGCGATTGAGCGAGACCACGCCCGGCACGCCCGCCAGCGCCTCGGAGAGGTTCACCTGCGGGCCGGCGGCGCGGATCGCCGCCTCGTCGACCACGTGGACCGAACCCGGGGTGTCGAAGGCGCGCAGCTCGAGGCGGCCGGCCTGCACCGCCACCTCGGGCAGGGTGGGCGCCGGCGCGGTCTGCGCCTGGGCGGCCAGCGCGGTCGCCGTCGCGGCGGCGCCGGCCAGGAGGTGGTGCTTCACGGCCAAGGGATGCCTCGCTCGGGTCGGGATTGCGGAAGGTTCAGGGCGCCAGCCGGGAGAGGAAGTGGGCCATGGCCCGCAGGTCGTCGTCGCTCACGCCATACAGGGACGCGGCCATGATGGTGTCACGCCCCACCGCCTGGTTGGCGCGGAACTGGCGCATGGTGTGCAGCAGGTAGTCCTCGCGCTGCGCGGTCATGCGCGGCACCTGGTCGCGGCCCGCGTAGCTGGGGAGGTGGCAGATGCCGCAGCGCATCTCGGACGCCAGCTGCCGGCCGCGCTCGAACAGGGCCGTGTCGCGGTCCGCCGGCGGCGGCTTGAGCGGCAGCGCCGCGTAGTGGCGGGCCAGCGCGGCGATCTCCGCGTCGGAGACGCCGTCGAGCGTGCCCTTCATCGCGGCGATGTCGCGCATGCCCTCGCGGATCATCACCAGCTGGTTCTCCAGGAACACGCGCGGCTGGCCGGCCAGCGAGGGCGTGTCCTTCATCTGCGAGTTGCCATCCGCGCCGTGGCAGGCCCCGCACAGGGCCAGCCTCGGCGCGATGTTCTGCGCGAGCGCGACGGGCGCCGCGACGAGGGCCGCCGCGCCCAGCACGGCGGCCTGCAGCCAAGCCATTGGATGCATCGGCGCTCAGCGTGCGTAGGTGATGCGGTAGATCGCGCCGAGCTGCTCGTCGGAGACGAGGACCGAGCCGTCGGCCATCTGCATCATGTAGGCCGGGCGGCCCCAGAACGACTGGGTCGCGGCATCCATGAAGCCGGTCATGAACGGCTCGACCTTCGCGTTCTTGCCGTCGGCGGAGGCCTTCACCATCACCACGTCGTAGCCGATCTTCTGGGTGCGGTTCCATGAGCCCTTGCGCGCGTTGAACAGCACGTTGCGGTACTCGGGCGGGAACATGCTGCCGGTGTAGAACATCACGCCCATGGAGGCGGCGTGCGGCCCCATCAGGGCCACCGGCGGCTCCACGCCGTCGCAGGCGTTGGCCTTCTTCACGTCCGGGTCGGGCAACTTGCCCTCGTGGCAATACGGGAAGCCGGCGTTCATGCCGGTGCGTGCCAGGCGGTGCATCGTGTCGTTGGGCGTGTCGTCACCCATCCAGTCGCGGCCATGGTTGGAGAACCAGAGCTCCTTGGTCTGGGGGTGCCAGTCGAAGCCGACGGTGTTGCGCACGCCGGTGGCCAGCACCTCCATGCCCGACCCGTCGGGGTTGTAGCGGCGGATCTGGGCGTACTCCTGGGTGGGCAGCTCGCAGATGTTGCAGGGGGCGCCGAAAGGCACGTACAGCTTGCCGTCCGGGCCGAAGGCGATGTACTTCCAGTTGTGGTGCTGCTCCTTCGGCAGCTTGAAAGCCTCGGTCATGTCCACCGGGGCGACGCCCGGGTTCTTCGTGATGCCGTCGTAGCGCAGGACCTTGTCGATGGCCATCACGTACAGCGAGCCGTTGCGGTAGGCGACGCCGGCGGGCTGGTTCAGCCTGTCGACCACGGTGCGCACGGTGCGCTCACGGCCGTTGTCGGTGACCTCGTAGACGCGGCCGATGGCGCGGGTGCCGACGTAGATCTTGCCGTCGTCGCCCTGAGCCATCGCGCGGCCGCCGGGCAGGCCGGTGGCCCAGACCTCGATCTTGAAGCCGGGGGGCAGCTTGACCTTGTCGATCGGGATCTCGGAGGCCGGAGTCACGGTGAGCTTGCCAGCCAGCGGGGCGAGCGTGGAGTTGGCCATGCTCGCCGGCATCCCCTGCTTCCAGGCCGGGGGCGGCGCGGCGGGGGCCTGGGCCGAGGCGGCCAGGGCGGACACGGCGAGCGACAGGCCGAGGCCGATCGCCCGCAGGCGCGAAACGGGGAACTGGTTCAAGGGACGTCTCCTGTTTAGGGCGAGAGACCGATGAACATAGACAAGGCGACCGGCGGGCAAATCAGTGGTGTTCCCTAGAACCTGTCGCCGCCGCGACCCGCCGCCTCAGGGCGCCGCGGCCAGCACCCGCAGGCGCGCCACCATCTGCTCCATCTCGAACGGCTTGGTGATGTAGTCGTCCATGCCGGCCTTCAGCGCCTCCTCGCGCTGGTTGCTCATGGCGCCCGCGGTGAGCGCGATGACGGGCAGGCCGGCCAGCGCCGGGTCCGCACGGATCGCGCGCACGGCCTCGAGGCCGTCCATGACCGGCATCTGGACATCCATCAGCACCGCGTCGAAGTCGGCCGGGCGCTCGCGCAGGCGCTCCAGCGCCTGCGCGCCGTCGCCCGCCATCTCGACCCGGGCTCCCTCGCCTTCGAGCAGCAGTCGCGCCACCTCGCGGTTGATGTCGGCATCGTCCACCACCAGCAGGCGCATCCCCGCCAGGCGCTGCGCCCCCGGCTCAGGCGCCTGCGCCGGCACCTCCGGCGGCGCCACCGCGGCGACCGGCAGGCCCAGCGTGAACCAGAACTCGCTGCCCTGCCCGGGCTCGCTGCGCACGTCGATCTCGCCCCCCATCAGCGTCACCAGCTGCCGGCAGATGGCCAGGCCCAGACCGGTGCCCCCGAGCTGGTTGCGCGTGACCTCCTCGGCCTGCGCGAAGGGCGCGAACAGGTGCGGGCGCAGCGCCGGAGGGATGCCGGGCCCGGTGTCGCTCACCGAGAGGCGCAGGTGCAGCCGGTCCTCCTCGCGGCGCAGCACCTCGAGCCGCACATCGACCCGGCCACGCTCGGTGAACTTGATCGCGTTGCCCGCCAGGTTGTAGAGGACCTGCCCGAGGCGCTGCGGGTCGCCCATCACGGCGGGCAGGTCGCCGCGTACCGGGTGGACCTCGAACTCCAGGCCCTTTTCCCGGGCCGAAGGCTGCAGCGCCTCGGCCAGCGAGGCCAGCACCTCCTGCAGGCGCACCGGCTGGTGGACGATCTCGAAGCGGCCGGCCTCGATCTTGGCCAGGTCCAGCAGGTCGTTGATCACGCTGACCAGGCTCCGACCGGCGCTGCGGATGCCCCTCACCAGCACCTGGAGCTGGTCACCCTGGGCGCCGCGCTCCAGCACCTGCGCCGCGCCCAGGATGGCGTTCAGCGGCGTGCGGATCTCGTGGCTCACGTTGGCCAGCAGCGTGTCCTTGGCGCGGTTGGCGCGCTCGGCCTCCTCCTTGGCGGCGAGAAGCTGCGCGGTGCGCTCGGCGACCGTGTGCTCCAGCCCGGTGTTGATGCGCCGGATCTCGGCCTGGGCCTGGCGGACCTGCGCCTCGGCCGCCTTGCGCGCGTCGATGTCGGCAATCAGGACCACCGCATGGTCCGGGACGCCCTCGGGCGTGGACACCATCGAGGCCGTCACCTCGACCCAGGCGACGCGGCCATCCCTGCGGACGACGCGGGACTCACGCTGGTAGGTGGCGATGGCGCCGGTCACGAAGCGCGCGCGCAGCGCCTGCCCGTCCTGCAGGTCCTCGGGATGGGTGTGGTCGCGGAAGTCCGAACCGACCAGCTCCTCGGGGGTGTAGCCCACGATGTCGCAGTAGCGGCGGTTGACGCGCAGGATGCGCCCGTCCAGGGCCAGGTGGGCGATGCCGACCGCGGCCTGCTCGAACGTCGCGCTGAATTCGCGCTCGCGCGCCTGCAGCTCGCGCTGCGTGCGCTGGCGCGCGGTGAGGTCGACCAGGGACACGAGGTAACGGTCGCCGTCGGCGCCCGTCAGGGGCGCCACGCCGACCTCGACGGGAACGTCCGTGCCGTCGGCGCGCCGCGCCGCCAGTTCGCGGCCCTCGCCGGCCGGGCCGGCGCCCGGCCCCCGGAGCGCCACGCCCGGCAGCAGCGCCTCGACCGGCCGGCCCACCAGCTTGCCGCGGGCCCGGGCGAACAGGCGTTCGGCCCGGGCGTTCACCAGCTCGATCGCGCCCTGGCGGTCGACGACCAGCATGCCCACCGGCGCGCCCTCCAGGGCCTCGCGCACGCGCCGGTCGATCGCGGCGGCATGGCGTGCCACCCGCAGCACCAGCACGATCATCACCAGCAGCATCAGCAGCGTGAACAGGGCATCGCCGATCGCGCGTTCATAGAGCCCGTAGGCGGCGCCCAGGCGCTGCAGCAGCGCCATCACCAGCGGCACCAGGACGACCAGGGCCGGCAGCGTCCGCCACAGCACGCCCTCCGCCCCCACCGCGCTGAGGCGCGCGGTCCAGCCCTCGCCGGGGCGCGCGAACAGGACAGCGAAGGCCAGCATGACCAGGCCGAATGCCGCGTGGAGCGCCACGCCGGTGAAGGGCCGCAGGCTGGCGACGCGCTCGGCCCCGTAGACATGGACGGTCAGCGCACCGACGCCGAGGAACAGCACCACCAGCGGCACGACCGGCCGCCAGCGCCGCGCCGCCGGCGTGGCCGGCCAGGCGATGCAGGCGCCGCACAAGGCCACGCCCAGCGCGGTCACCGGTGCGATCCGGGCATCCGGGACCCCGGCGACCCTGCCACCGGGCAGCAGCAGGCCATCGAGGCGCAGGTCGACGCCGGAGAGGACCTGGGCGAGGCTGGCCAGCCCCAGGGCGCACACGGCCCAGCCCAGGCCCGCGGCGGTGCGCCGCCAGCGCGGGTCACCCCGGCGGTGCAGGGCCAGCACGGCCAGGCCGCCCAGGGCCAGGGCGAGTGCGCCGTTCGGTGCGATGCTGCGGTGGCCGGGGAAAGGCTGGCGCAGCGGGGGCAGGTCGAACCACCAGCCCGCCAGCCCGGCGAGGCCGATCACGACGACAGCCCCGGCCAGCAGGCGCGAGGCCGCCGCAAGGCGGGCGCGCATGGCGGCATCGGTCAGCGGGAGGGGGCCGGCGGCCCCCGCGGATGGCACCGGCGGGTCCATGGATGAATCCGAGAGGAGACCGGGTCATTCTAGGGACCGGCCGGCCCAGTTGCGATGCTCCTGCAGCCCCCCGATCCGGCACCCTGGGGCCAGGCCATCGCCTCGCCGCGCTCGCGCGCCGGCGCCTCGATCACCCGCGTCACCGGCTCCTCGAGCACGCGCAGGCCCGCAGCCTGCGCGGCGCTGCCTCGCTGACCCGGCTGATGCGCACAAGCCTGTCCATCGGCATCGCGTTCACCCCGGGCACGCTCCCGGCAGCCCGCGCACCGCGGCAGCAGCGGACGTTGCGCGCCGCCGACATGTCACGCGCGCGTCACGCGCCCGTCCCGGTCCTGTCATCCGCCGAATCGAGACTTTGCCTGTCGCTTTTCAGGGATCAACAGGAGGTATGAACATGAAATTCAAAATGAACCACATTGCAATGGCCGCAGCGATCGGCCTCGGCTGTCACACTTTCGCCGTCGCCCAGACCAGCCAGGTCAAGACGGCCGGGAACTGGGAGTTCTATGGACGCGCCCACCTCTCCGTCGACCAGCTGGACAACGGCGCTGTTTACGACCGTACCAACGTCTCCAGCAACTCGTCCCGCCTCGGCTTCCGCGGCGACAAGCAGTTCGGCAGCCTGAGGGGGTTCTGGCAGATCGAATCGGAGGTGATGTTCAGCAAGACCTCCGATTCGTCCGCCACGCAGGACGACAAGAACCGCCTGGCCACTCGGGATACCTTTGCCGGCATCGAAGGCCGCTTCGGCAATGTGCGCTTCGGCAAGTTCGACACGCCGATGAAGGCCGCACGCGAAGCGGCCAACCTGTTCGGCGACCAGCTGGGCGACATGCGCAACATCACCCGCGCCGGCGCCCGGTTCGACGAGCGCCCGAACAACCTGATCCAGTACCAGTCCCCCGCCATGAACGGGTTCCGCCTGGCGCTGGCGTACGCGCCGCACGAGGGCACGACCGCGGTGACCGATGCCGCCACCGGTGTCGAGACCAAGAACGCGATGACCAGCGGCTCGCTGACCTACACCGGCACGGACCTGGTGGCTGCCCTCGCCTTCGAGGACTACGAGAAGAACGCCTCCGCCGGCGACCGCAAGGCCACGCGCCTGGCCGTGTCCTACCGCGTCATCCCCTCGCTGCGCCTGGTCGGCTTCTACCAGGACGCCAAGGCCGTGGTCTCCGGCGTGAACGAAGGCAGCAAGGTGACCGGCTTCGGCGCCGAGTACCAGCTGGTGCCCAACGAGTACGTGCTGCGCGCCCACATGTTCGACCGCAAGGCGGACAAGGCCAACGCCGACTCCACGCTGTACGCCGTCGGCGTCGAGAGCATCATCAGCCGTGAGCTGCGCCTGTACGCCAACTACGGCACCGTCGACAACGACGCGTCCGCCAGGGTCGTCCCCTGGGCCGAAGGCCGCACCGCCAACGCCGCGGGCGCCAACGGCAAGACCGCCAGGGGTTTCTCGGTGGGCATGATCTACAACTTCTGAGATCGCCCGGTTTCTCCAGGTTTCTCCTTCTTCGAAGGCCGCTCCTGCGGGAGCGGCCTTTTTTCATGGGGGCTCAAACGCCCTTGGGCCGGGCCATCGCCTCGCCGCGCTCGCGCACCGGCACCTCGATCACCCGCGTCACCGGTCCCTCGAGGACGCGCAGGCGGATCGCGCCGTCATCGGCGCGGTGCGACCACACCTTCTTGTAGAACGCCTCCAGCGTGCTCACCGTCTCGCCGTCGACGGCCAGCACCCAGTGCCCCGGCCGCAGGCCCGCCGCCTGCGCGGCGCTGCCCTCGGTGACCCGGGTGATGCGCACATGCCCGTCCATCTGCATCGCGTTCACCCCGAGCCAGGGACGGCGCGCCTGCGGGTTGGCGCCGGTGCGAAGCAGCTCGTCGATCACCGGGCCGAGCACGTCCACCGGAACGAACAGGTTGCCCGGCGCGACCTCGGGCACGTCCTCGGGCATCACGTCGCGCATGACGAGGTGGCCCACGCCGACCAGCTCGCCCTGGGCGTTGAACAACCCTGCGCCGGAGTGGTTGAACACCGGCGGCGCGGTGTAGAGCGCCGAGTCCAGGTGGTACTCCCAGTAGCCGGTGAAGGCGCGCGTGTCCATCAGCCGCACCGCGCCCGCCTGGCGCGGCGCCATGCCGGTGATGAACAGCAGCGGCGTGCCCTTGGCCAGTGAGGCCGCCGAGCCCAGGCGCGCCGGCTGCACGCCCGCCAGCGGGAACAGCGGCTTGACCAGGCCCAGGCCGGTGACCGCGTCATAAGCCACCACCTGGCCGGGCACCTTGGCCTGGCCGCGCGTGGTGATCTCGACCCGCTCGGCCTCCAGCACCAGATAGCCGATGGTCAGCACCAGGCCCTGCGGCTCGATGACGACACCCGTGCCTTCGCGCTGGCGGCCCAGCGTGGAGGCCGAGGCGGCGCCCTCGACGGCCCGCACCTCCAGGCCGACGGTGGCGGACTGCAGCGCCTCGAAGCGCTGGCGCAGGGCCTCGTCCGCGGGCGGGGGCGCCTGGGCCCCGGCGGGTGCCGGCGCGGCGAGGACGAGGAGCAGGCAAAGGGCGCTCAGGCCGGCGAACGCGCCGTGGGAGAAGAAGCGGGCCATGGCAGGTACCTCCGGAGCCCATGCTAGTGCGTCGCGCGGATTCCTGCTGTCACCCGGATGCGCCCACGCCGGGCCGATGGCCTTGGTGATTACCCTGCACCGGGCTATGGCTCTGCGAGTCCGATAGCATCCGATAGTTCTAGCCCGATCGACATGCCCGTCCGACTCGCCAACCTCCGCCGGATCCTCTGCGCCCTGGTGCTGTGGGCCCTGGCGTGGGCGTTTGCCGGCCTGCTGCCGGCCTCGGCCGCGGTCGAGGCGGCCGACCCGGGCGAGGTGATGGCCGCCGTCCTCCTCGAGGACCTGCAGGCGGGCGCCAGCGCCGCGCCGTCCAGTGGCCCCGAGGCCCAGTACGGGGCCTGTTGCCTGCACTCGCCCGACACCGGCGAAGCGGAATCCGCCGACCGGGAGTGCGTGTGGCCCTCGCACGGCATCCGCGTCGAGCGGCCCGCCGCACGCTTCCTGCCCCGGGGCCTCACGCAGCCCCAGCACGCGCCCGCTCCCCCCCTGCGCCCGCCCTGCGCGCGGGCCTGACCCCGACCACCGCCCCGCCCCTGGCGGGACCCGTCGCGTCCGCCGCGCGCCTGCGCGCGGCCCCATGTCCTGACTGACCATGTTCCCTGCACTCCCCCGAACGGGCGGCGTGCTGCGGGCTCTCGCGATCGCGGGAACCTGCACGCTCGCCCCTGCCCTGGCGCCGGCCCAGCCCGCGCCGGCCGCCCTCGTCTCCCCGGCCGCGTCGCCCGACGCGCCGGAGCCCCGGCTCACCGTGGCCGACCTCGTCGACGCCGCGCTGCGGCACAACCCGCAGCTGCAGGCCGCCCGCCGCGCCCGCGAGGCGGCCGCCGCCGGCGTCAGCGCCGCCCGGGCCCTGCCGAACCCCCGGCTGGAATACGGCAGCGGCCAGAACCGGGCCCGCTTCGCCGGCGGCCCGGCGGGCCAGGTCGAGACCTGGGGCATCTCCCAGCTCGTGGAGAACCCCGCGCTGCGCCGCGCCCGCCTCGACGGCGCCCAGTCGGCGCGGGCCGGCAGCGACCACCAGGTCGCCGCCGCCGCCAACGAACTCGAGGCCCAGGTGCGCACCCGGGCGTACGAGGTGCTCCTGCGGCGCGAGGAGGCCGACGCCGCCGCCGACGCCCTGGAACTGCTGGAGCAGATCCGCGAGCGGGTGCGACTGCGCGTGGCCTCCGGCGAGGCCGCCCGCTACGAGGTGATCAAGGCCGACGCCGAGGTGATCAACGCGCGCCAGAAGCTGGATTCGGCCCTGCTGCAGGTGGAGCAGTCCATGCTGGCGATCAACCGGCTGGCCGCGGGCGCGCTGCCCGCGCGCTGGCGGCTGGCAGGCAGCCTCGGCGACCCGCTGGAGCCGCAGCCGCTGGCGGTCCTCAAGGCCCGGGCCCTCTCCGGCAACCCGGAGCTGCAGGCGCTGCAGGCCGAGGTGGCGCGGCGCGAGGCGCGCGTGGCCGAGGCCCGTGCGGGCCGCTGGCCCGGACTCGAGCTGCGCGTGGGCCAGGCGCGCGATCCCGAGATCCGGCAGACGACGGTGACGGCCAGCATGCAGCTGCCGCTGCTCGATCGCCGCGACGGCGCGATCGGCGAGGCCGTCGCCGAGCTCGCCCGGGCACGCGCCCTGTACGACGGCCGCAGCGCCGAGCTGACGCAGCAGCTGGACATGGCCTGGAAGGCCCTGGCGCTGGCCCGGGTGCGGGTGAACGCGCTGGCCTCGGGTGCGCTGCCCGAGGCCGAGGCCGCCCTGCGCGTGGCCCAGGCGGCCTACCGCTTCGGCGAGCGCGGCATCCTGGACGTGCTCGACGCCCAGCGCCACCTGCGCACCGTGCGTGCAGACCTGATCGACGCGCGCTTCCAGCTGCAGTCCGCCGGCGTCGAACTCGAGTTCCTGGCCGGCGGCTACGCCCCCGGCGCCCGCACCGACCGCCCCCTTCCCTGAGAGCCCCAACCCCATGCGAGTTACTCCCCGTCCCGCCCTTCCCGCCGCGTTCGCCGTCGCGCTGGCCCTGGCCCTTGCTGCCTGCAGCCGCCCCGGGGCCGATCCCTCCGCCGCGCAGGCCGCCGCCTCGGCACCGGCCAAAGCGGCCGATCCGATGTCGGTGCGCATCACGCCCGCCATGGCCGCCCACTTCAAGGTGGCGCCCGCCGCGGTGGCCGAGATCGCCGCCGTCCAGGAAGTCACTGGCCGCATCGACGCGAACGAGCAGCGCGTCACCCGCATCGGCGCCGCCGTCACCGGCCGCATCACCGAGGTGCTGGCCGAAGTGGGCGACAGCGTGCGCGCCGGCCAGACCCTGGCGCGCATCGCCAGCCCCGAGCTGACCAGCGCGCAGCTGGCCTACCTGCGAGCCAGCTCCGCCACCGCCCTGGCCGAGCGCGCGGTCGAACGCGCCCGCCAGTTGATCCAGGCCGACGTGATCGGCTCGGCCGAACTCCAGCGGCGCGAGTCGGAGCTGGCGATCGCACGCGCCGAGTCGCGCGCGGCGGCCGACCAGCTGCGGCTCCTCGGCCTGCCGGAGGACGCCATCTCCCGCCTCGGCCAGCAGGGCCAGCTGGTGCCTGCGGCCAACGTGACGGCGACGCTCTCCGGCGTGGTCACAGAGCGCACCATCAGCCGGGGCCAGGTCTCGCAGCCGGGTGACCCGATGTTCACCGTCGCCGACCTGTCCACCGTCTGGGTGGTCGGCGCCCTGCCCGAGCAGGCCGCCCGCAGCGTGCAGCCGGGCCAGCCGGTGGAGGTCACGGTGCCGGCCCTGGGCGACCGCCGCCTGCGCGGGCGCCTGGTGTTCGTCAGCGACACGGTCTCACCCGAGACCCGCACGGTGGCGATCCGCACCGAGGTCGACAACCGCACCCGGGAGCTCAAGCCGCAGATGCTGGCGACGCTGCGCATCGAAGGCGCGCGCCGGCAGCAGCTGGCGGTGCCGGCGGGAGCGGTGGTGCGCGAGGGCGACCGGGACCATGTGTTCGTGCAGTCGGCGCCGGACCGCTTCCGCCTCACCCCGGTGGACCTCGGACCGGCCGTCGACGGCCTGCGCCCGGTGCTCAAGGGCCTGGATGCCGGCAACCCGGTGGTCGTCGAGGGCGCCTTTCACATGAACAACGAGCGCAAGCGCGCCGAACTCGAATAAGGACCGCCCATGCTGCAATCGCTGATACGCGCGGCGCTCACGCAGCGCCTGCTGGTGGTCGTCATCGCGCTGGTGGTGTGCGCCTTCGGCCTGCGGGAATCCCTGCGGCTGTCGGTGGACGCCTTCCCGGACGTGACCAACGTGCAGGTGCAGGTCGCCACCGAGTTCGCCGGCCGCTCGCCCGAGGAGATCGAGCGCTTCGTCACGGCGCCCCTGGAGATCGCCATGACCGGCCTGCCCGGGCTGGTGGAAATGCGCTCCCTGAACAAGAGCGGCCTGTCCATCATCACCCTGGTCTTCACCGACAAGACCGACGTCTACTTCGCGCGCCAGCTCGTCACCGAGCGGCTGATCGAGGTGGGCTCGCGCATGCCGCCCGGCGTCACGCCGGTGCTGGGGCCGGTGTCGACCGGCCTGGGCGAGGTGTACCAGTACACCCTGGAGCATCCGGACGACGGCCAGCGCGCCCTCACCCCCGCCGAGCTCGCCGAGCGCCGGATCGTGCAGGACTGGGTGGTGCGGCCGCTGCTGCGGTCCATCCCCGGCGTCGCCGAGATCAACTCGCAGGGCGGCTACGTGCGCCAGTACCAGGTGCTGGCCGACCCCCAGCGCCTCAAGCACCACGGCCTGACCGTGCAGCAGCTGGTGGACGCCATCGCCAGCAACAACGCCAACGCCGGCGGCGGCATCCTGCCCCAGGGCAGCGAGCAGTTCCTCGTCCGCGGCGTCGGCCTGATCCGCACGGTGGACGACATCGCCACCATCGTCGTCAAGGAGGCCGGCGGCGTGCCGGTGTTCGTGCGCGACGTGGCGCAGGTGCAGCTGGGCCACGAGGTACGCCAGGGCGCCATCATCAAGGGCGGCTACACCGAGGCCGTCTCCGGCATCGTGCTGATGGCGCGCGGCGGCAACGCCAAGGAGATCGTCACCCGGGTGAAGGATCGCGTGGACGAGATCAACGCCAAGGGCATGCTGCCCGGCGGGCTGAAGATCGTCCCCTACTACGACCGCACCGAGCTGGTGGACGCGGCGCTGTGGACGGTGGGCAAGGTCCTGATCGAGGGCATCTTCCTGGTGGTGGTGGTGCTGTTCGTCTTCCTGGGCGACGTGCGCTCCAGCCTGATCGTGGTGGCGACCCTGGTGATCACGCCGCTGACCACCTTCATCCTGATGAACCGCTACGGCATCTCGGCGAACCTGATGTCCCTGGGCGGGCTGGCCATCGCCATCGGCCTGATGGTGGACGCCACCGTGGTGGTGGTGGAGAACGTCTACCACCGGCTCGGGGAGGCGGCGCACGCCGGCGGCTCGCGCGTGCGCACCATCCTGCAGGCCACCACCGAGGTGGCCACGCCCACCATCTTCGGCATCGCCATCATCATCCTGGTGTTCCTGCCGCTGATGGCCCTGCAGGGCATCGAGGGCAAGCTGTTCGGGCCGCTGGCGCTGACCATCGCCATGGCCCTGGGCATCTCCCTGGTGGTCTCGCTCCTGCTGTCGCCGGTGCTGTGCTCCTACGTCCTCAAGGGCGGCGCCGACCATGACACCCGCGTCGTCGCCTTCCTGAAGACCCGCTACCTGCGCCTGCTCGACGCCGCCCTGGCCCGCGACCGGCGCACCGTGGCGGTCGCGGTGGGCCTGCTGCTCGCGTCCGTGGCGCTGTTCCCGTTCCTGGGCAAGTCATTCATGCCCACGATGAAGGAGGGCGCGCTGACGCCGCAGATCAATCGCGTGCCCAGCATCTCGCTGGACGAGTCGATCCGCATCGAGACCGCCGCGATGAAGGCCATCGCCGAGGTGCCGGGCGTGCGCATGGTGGTCTCCAAGCTGGGGCGCGGCGAGTCGCCGGCCGACCCTGCCGGGCCGAACGAGTCCGACCCCATCGTGCTGCTCGACCCCCGGAGCGACCGCACCCAGGACGAGATCGACGAGGACATCCGCCAGCGCCTGTCCACCATCCCCGGCGTGCAGATCGTGCTCTCGCAGCCGATCGCCGAGCGGGTGGACGAGATGGTCACCGGCGTGCGCTCGCAGCTCGCGGTCAAGGTGTTCGGCGACGACCTCGCCGAACTGCGGCGGATCTCGGAGGACGTGGCGCGCATCCTGCGCAGCGTGCCCGGCGCGCAGGACATCCGCCTGGAGCGGCTGTCGGGCCAGCAGTCGCTGACCATCGACATCGACCGCAAGGCCATCGCCCGCTTCGGCATCAACGTCTCCGACGTGCAGTCCATCATCGAGACGGCCATCGGCGGGCGCGAGGTGACGGTGCTGTACGAGGGCGAGCGCCGCTTCGGCATCGCGGTGCGCTTTCCCGAGGCGGCGCGCGGCACGGTGGAGGCCATCGCCAGCACCATGCTGCGCACCCCCGACGGGGCGCTGGTGCCCCTGGGCTCGGTGGCCTCGGTGTCGCTGGTCGACGGGCCGGCCCAGATCAGCCGCGAGACCGCCAAGCGCCGCGTGGTGGTGGGCGCCAACGTGACGGGCCGCGACCTGGCCGGCTTCGTCGACGAGGTGCAGCAGCGCCTCGCCACGCAGGTACGCCTGCCCGAGGGCTACTACTTCGTCTACGGCGGCCAGTTCGAGAACATGCAGCGGGCCATGGGCACGCTGCAGGTCATCGTGCCCATCACGATCGGCGCGATCTTCTTCCTGCTGTTCATGCTGTTCGGGTCGGTGAAGCTGGCGTCCCTGATCATCCTGGTCCTGCCCTTCGCCTCGATCGGCGGGGTCGTGGGGCTGGCGGTCACCGGGGAGTACCTGAGCGTGCCGGCGTCGGTGGGCTTCATCGCGCTGTGGGGCATCGCGGTACTCAATGGCGTGGTGCTGGTCTCCTGCATCCGGCGCCTGCGCGAGGACGGGCGCAGCGTCGCCGAGGCGGTGCGCGAGGGCTGCGTGATGCGCTTCCGCCCCGTGATGATGACGGCCACCGTCGCCCTGCTGGGCCTGGTGCCCTTCCTGTTCGCCAGCGGTCCCGGCTCGGAGGTGCAGAAGCCCCTGGCCGTGGTAGTGATCGGCGGGCTGATTTCGTCCACCCTGCTGACCCTGGTCGTCCTGCCCACCCTGTACCGGTGGTTCGACGACCCGGCCAGCGAAGCCTGAGAGGAGACCTGCCATGAAGGAGATCCGCGCCATCGTGCGCCCCCACCGCCTCGAGCGCCTGCGGGAGGCGCTGCGCGCCATCCCGAACTTCCCCGGCGTGACGGTGTTCCGCGCCGAGGGCTTCACCGCACCGGCGGCCGTCGCCAAGCGCACCGTGCGCGAGGAGCTGACGGACTTCACGCCCAAGCTGATGGTGTGCGTGCTCGCCGATGACGACATGGTCCCCACCATCCGGGACGCCATCATCGCGAGCTGCTCCACCGGCCAGATCGGTGACGGCATCGTCTGGACGGTGGACCTCGGCTCGGTGCACCGCATCCGCAACGGCACCCCGATGGACTCGCCGTCCGCCGGGCCGCAGCCGGACGCCGGGCTATAGTCCGGCGCCATGACGCCCCAGGACCCCGCCGCCCTCGCCTTGCCGCCCGGCACGCTGCTTCGCCACTACAAGGGGGGCCTGTACCGCGTGAGCGGCTTCTGCCGCATCGAGGCGACGCTGGAGACGGGTGTCCTCTACCAGCCGCTCCAGGGGGACGAGGCCGTCACCTGGATGCGGCCGCTGTCCCAGTTCGCCGACGAGGTCGACACGCCCGTCGGCCGGGTGCGCCGCTTCACCGTCGTCGCGGGCTGAGGCCCGGCGCGCCTGCATGCACCCGGGGCGTGCGCCTCAAGGTGATGCACGCGCGCGGGCGGGCGGCGAACCGCCGTGGTGCATCGCGGGCCCGGCATGACGGCGCCAATGGATGGCACACGGGTTGCATAGGGAATGTCTGCCAGGGCGCTCCTGGCCATGACAAATCCCGAACAACCCGCTGGAGTCCTGATGAACCGTTTCCGTCCCCACCGACTCGCCACCCGCGCGGCCGGCGTCGCCCTCGCGGCCGGCCTGCTGTCGGCCCTCGCCTCGCCCGCCGTGCTCGCCCAGGAAAAACTGCTGCGCGTCGCCATGACCGCCGCCGACATCCCCCGCACGCTCGGCCAGCCCGACCAGGGCTTCGAGGGCAACCGGTTCACCGGCATCCCGATGTACGACGCGCTGACGCACTGGGACCTGTCCAAGTCCGACGCGCCCAGCGTGCTGGTGCCGGGCCTGGCCCTGTCGTGGACGGTGGACGCCAAGGACAAGACCAAGTGGACCTTCAAGCTGCGTCCCGGCGTGAAGTTCCATGACGGCTCCGCCTTCAACGCCGACGCGGTGGTGTGGAACGTGCGCAAGGTCCTGGACAAGGACGCGCCCCATTTCGACGCCAGCCAGGTCGGCGTGACCGCCTCGCGCATGCCGACGCTGCGCAGCGCGCGCAAGGTCGACGACCTCACCGTCGAACTCACCACCAGCGAGCCCGACTCCTTCCTGCCGCTGAACCTGACCAACCTGTTCATGGCCTCGCCGGCGCACTGGGAGGCCAAGCTCAAGGCCGTGCCCGCCAGCGTGGCCGACGCCGGCGAGCGCGCCAAGCAGGCCTGGACCGCCTTCGCCGCCGACGCCTCGGGCACCGGCCCCTTCAAGATGGCGCGCTTCGTGCCGCGCGAGCGCCTGGAGGTGGTTGCCAACAAGGCCTACTGGGACCCCAAGCGCACCCCGAAGATCGACCGCGTGGTGATGCTGCCCATGCCCGAAGCCAATGCCCGCACCGCGGCCCTGCTGTCCGGCCAGGTGGACTGGATCGAGGCGCCCGCGCCGGACGCCATCCCGCAGATCACGCAGCGCGGCTTCAAGATGTACAGCAACGCCCAGCCCCACGTCTGGCCGTGGCAGCTGTCCTTCGCCGAGGGCTCGCCCTGGCTGGACAAGCGCGTTCGCCAGGCCGCCAACCTGTGCGTGGACCGCGAGGGCCTGAAGACCCTGCTGGGCGGGATGATGGCCGTGCCCAAGGGCACCGTGCCCCCGGGCCACCCCTGGTGGGGCAATCCCAAGTTCGACATCAAGTACGACGTGAAGGCCGCCCAGGCGCTGATGCAGCAGGCCGGCTACTCCGCGGCCAAGCCGGTCAAGGTGAAGGTGCAGATCTCCGCCTCCGGCTCGGGCCAGATGCAGCCGCTGCCGATGAACGAGTTCGTGCAGCAGTCGCTGAAGCAGTGCTTCTTCGACGTGCAGTTCGACGTGATCGAGTGGAACACCCTGTTCACCAACTGGCGCCGCGGCGCCAAGGACCCGACGGCCAACGGCGCGCACGCCATCAACGTGAGCTACGCCGCGATGGACCCGTTCTTCGCCATGGTGCGCTTCACCAGCACCAAGACCTTCCCGCCGGTCTCCAACAACTGGGGCTACTTCGGCAACGCCGAGATCGACCAGCTGATCGCCGACGCGCGCAACGCGTTCGACGGCAAGGCCCGCGACGCCGCCCTCGCCAAGCTGCATGCCCGCATCGTCGAGGAGGCGCCCTTCGTCTGGATCGCCCATGACGTCGGCCCGCGCGCGATGAGCGCCAAGGTGAAGAACGTGGTGCAGCCGCGCAGCTGGTTCATCGACATCGCCACGATGACGATGGACTGACCTGGCCCCGGCCCCCCGTGCGGGGGGCCCGGTCTCCCGAGTCCCCAGCGGGCGCCCGCCACCGGCGTGGCGGCGGGCGCCCGCGCCTTTTCCGGACCCTTGCTCCCATGATCGGATTCCTCCTGAGGCGCCTCGCCTACACCCTGCCCATCATGCTGGGCGTGGCGCTTGTCTGCTTCGCCCTGGTGCACCTCGCGCCGGGCGACCCGCTCGTGTCCATCCTGCCGCCCGACGCCTCGGCCGACCTGCAGGCGAAGATGACCGAGCTGTACGGCTTCAACCGCTCCTACCCCGAGCAGTTCGCCTCCTGGCTCTGGCGCGCCCTGCAGGGCGACCTGGGCACCTCCATCGCCACCAGCCGGCCGGTGACCACCGAGGTGATGCGCGCGGTGGGCAACACCCTGCGCCTGGCGGTGCTGGCCACGGTCATCGGCTTCGTCCTGGGCAGCCTGTTCGGGTTCGTCGCGGGCTACTTCCGCAACTCGTGGCTGGACAAGGCGGCCTCGCTCGCCGCCGTGCTCGGCGTGAGCGTGCCGCACTACTGGCTCGGCATGGTGATGGTGATCGTCTTCGCCTCCGCCCTCGGCTGGCTGCCCCCGGGCGGCGCGGGCCCCGGCGGCTCGGACGCGTGGGCCTGGGACTGGGCGCACCTGCAGCACATGGTGCTGCCGGCGCTGACCATGAGCGTGATTCCCATGGGCATCATCTCGCGCACCGTGCGCGCGCTGGTGGCCGAGATCCTCGCGCAGGAGTTCATCGTGGGCCTGCGCGCCAAGGGCCTGAGGGACACCGGCGTCTTCCTGCACGTGGTGAAGAATGCCGCGCCCACCGCACTGGCGGTGATGGGCCTGCAACTGGGCTACCTGCTGGGGGGCTCGATCCTGATCGAGACCGTGTTCTCCTGGCCCGGCACCGGCTTCCTGCTCAATTCCGCCATCTTCCAGCGAGACCTGCCCCTGCTGCAGGGAACCATCCTGGTGCTGGCCGTGTTCTTCGTCGTGCTGAACCTCGTGGTCGACGTGATCCAGTCGCTGCTGGACCCGCGCATCGCCCGCGCCTGAAGGAGGCCCCATGACCACCCTCACCCTCCCCGCCGCGCCGGAGCGCTCGCCCGGCTACTGGCAGACCGTGGGCCGCCGCCTGGCGCGCGACAAGGTCGCCATCGGCGCCGCCCTGGTGCTGCTGCTCCTGCTGGTACTCGCCGCCTTCGGCCCGCAGCTCGCGCCGGCCGACCCCTACGCCTCGTCCATGCTCAAGCGCCTCAAGCCGATCGGCTTCGAGGGGCACCCCCTGGGCACCGACGAACTCGGGCGCGACATGCTCACTCGCCTGATCGTGGGCGCGCGCCTGTCCCTGTTCATGGGCATCACGCCCGTGGTCCTCGCCTTCGTCCTGGGCAGCCTCATCGGCATCACCGCTGGCTACGCCGGCGGCGTGGTGAACAACGTGCTGATGCGGACCATCGACGTCTTCTACGCCTTCCCCTCGGTGCTTCTGGCGATCGCGCTGTCCGGCGCGCTGGGTGCAGGCATCGGCAACTCGCTGCTCTCGTTGACCATCGTCTTCATCCCGCCCATCGCCCGCGTGGCCGAGAGCGTGACCACGCAGCTTCGCGGCCGCGAGTTCGTGGACGCGGCCCGCGCCTCCGGCGCCGGCGCGCTGACCATCGTGCGGGTGCATGTGCTGGGCAACGTGCTCGGGCCGGTGTTCGTCTACGCCACCAGCCTGGTCGCGGTGTCGATGATCCTGGCCTCGGGCCTGTCCTTCCTGGGCCTGGGCGTGAAGCCGCCGGAGCCCGAGTGGGGCCTCATGCTCAACACGCTGCGCACCGCGCTGTACGTGCAGCCCTGGGTCGCCGCGCTGCCGGGCGTGATGATCTTCATCACCTCCATCACCTTCAACCTCCTGGCCGACGGCTTGCGCTCGGCCATGGACATCAAGCAGTGAGGCCGACATGCCCCTGAAGACCCCTGACCTCGGAGGCCCGGCCCAGCCGCTGCTGGCGGTACGCGGCCTGGTCAAGCACTTCCCCCTGAAGAAGGACCTGCTCGGGCGCGGCGGCGGCGTGGTCCGCGCCGTCGACGGCATCGACTTCGACGTCCGCAAGGGCGAGACCCTGGGCGTGGTCGGCGAGTCCGGCTGCGGCAAGAGCACCACCGCGCGCCTGCTGATGCAGCTGGTCACGCAGGACCGCGGCGAGCTGGTGTTCGACGGCGAGGCCGTGGGCGGCGCGGCCCTGCCGCTGAAGAAGTTCCGGCGCCAGGCGCAGATGGTGTTCCAGGACAGCTACGCCTCCCTCAACCCCCGCCTGACGATGGAGGACTCCATCGCCTTCGCTCCGACGGTGCACGGCCTGCCCCGGCAGCAGGCCGTGGAGCGGGCGCGCGACCTGCTGGCCCGCGTCGGGCTCGAGCCGCGCCGCTTCGCCGGCCGCTACCCGCACGAGCTCTCCGGCGGCCAGCGCCAGCGGGTGAACATCGCCCGCGCACTGGCACTGCAGTCGCGGCTGATCATCCTGGACGAGGCGGTATCGGCGTTGGACAAGTCGGTCGAGGCGCAGGTGCTGAACCTGCTGCTGGACCTGAAGGACGAGTTCAACCTGACCTACGTCTTCATCAGCCACGACCTGAACGTGGTTCGCTACATGAGCGACCGCGTGATGGTGATGTACCTGGGCCAGGTGGTGGAAATCGGCGACAGCGAGACGCTGTTCGAGTCGCCGGCCCACCCTTACACCCGGGCGCTGCTGTCGTCCGTGCCGTCGATGGACCCGGACGCGCGCACCGAGGAGCCGCCGCTGGCCGGCGATCCGCCCAACCCGATCAACCCGCCCCCGGGCTGCCGCTTCCACACCCGCTGCCCGCACGCGCAGGCGGTGTGCAGCGAGCGCATGCCCGTGCTGGCCGCCGGCCCCCGCGGCCAGCAGGTCGCGTGCTGGATGCACGTGGCCGGCAGCGGCCACGCGCTGGCGCCCGAAGCCCTGCCCCTCCAGGAGGCCGCATGACCGAACCCTTCGTCGACATCCGCCAGCTGCACGTGACCTTCACCGGCGGCCCCCGGCCGGTGGAGGCCGTCAGCGGCGTGGACCTGCAGGTGCGCCGCGGCGAGGTGGTCGCCCTGATCGGCGAGTCCGGCTCCGGCAAGAGCGTGACCCTGCGCAGCCTGCTGCGCCTGCACCCCGAGGACCGCACGCGCCTGGAGGGCCGGGTGCGGGTGGGCGGGCAGGACGTGCTGGCGATGGCGCGCGGCGAGCTGGCCGCCTACCGCGGCAAGGTGGCCGCCATGGTGTTCCAGGAGCCGCTGCTGGCGATGGACCCGGTGTACCCGGTGGGCCGGCAGATCACGGAGGCGATCCGCCGGCACGAGGCGGTCTCGCCCGCCGAGGCGCAGGAGCGGGCGCTGGCGCTGTTCGAGCGCGTGCGCATCCCCAGCCCGCAGCGGCGCCTGGCGGCCTACCCGCACGAGATGTCCGGCGGCATGCGCCAGCGCGCCATGATCGCCCTCGCCCTGGCCTGCCGGCCGCAGCTGCTGCTCGCGGACGAGCCCACCACCGCGCTCGATGCGACGGTGCAGATCCAGATCCTGCTGCTGCTGCGGGAGCTGCAGCGGGAGCTGGGGCTGTCGGTGGTCTTCGTCACGCACGACATCGGCGCCGCGGTGGAAGTGGCGGACCGCATCGCGGTGATGTATGCGGGGCGGATCGTCGAGGAAGGCCCGGCGCGCACCCTGCTGCGCGCGCCGCGCCACCCCTACACCCAGGCCCTGCTGCGAAGCCGCGCGCATGGCGCCCTGGCCAAGGGCCAGCGCCTGCAGACCATCGCCGGCTCGCCGCCCGACCTCACCGCCCTGCCCGCGGGCTGCGCCTTCGCCGAGCGCTGCGCGATGGCGCAGGCCGACTGCCTGGCCACCCGCCCCGGGCCGACCCTGCTCGACGCGGGCCACAGCGTGCGCTGCCTGCGGGTGGCCGACACCGCGCCCGCGCCCGCTCCCGCCCCGGCTCCCTCCCCCCAGGCGGCCTGACGGCCGCCCGCCCCCTGGACCCACTCCCGATGAACCTGCACACCGACATCCTGCACGACCCCGCCCGCGCCTTCATGCCCTACCCGGCCGCGCCGGTGCCCCATGCCGCCACCGGCCCGCTGGCCGGCCTGTCCTTCGGGGTGAAGGACCTGTTCCATGTCGCCGGCTACCCCACCAGCGGCGGCCAGCCCCTGATGCTGGCGCTGCTGGGGGTGCAGGCGCGCACCGCGCCCACGGTGCAGGCGCTGCTGGACGCCGGCGCGCGCTTTGCCGGCAAGACGATCACCGACGAACTGGCCTTCTCCATGAACGGCCAGAACGCGCACTTCGGCAGCCCGGTCAATGGCGCCGCGCCGGACCGCATCGCAGGCGGCTCCTCCTCGGGCTCCGCCGCCGCGGTCTCCCATGGCCTGTGCGACTTCGCCCTGGGCACCGACACCGGCGGCTCGGTGCGCGCCCCCGCCAGCCACTGCGGCCTGGTGGGCCTGCGCCCCACCCACGGCCGGGTGAGCCTGGCCGGCGCGCTGGACCTCGCGCCCAGCCTCGACACCTGCGGCTGGTTCGCCCGCGACGTCCCAACCTTCGCCCGCGTCGCCGACGTCCTGCTCGGCGCCGACGCGAAGCCGCTGCCCGCGCGGGTGCGCCTGCTGGCCCCCACCGACCTGTGGGCCCAGCCCACCGCTGCGGCCCTGGACGCGTTCGCGCCGGCCCGCGCCCGCGTCGAGGCCGCGCTCGGCCCCGCCGCGCCGGCGCAGGTCGTGCTCGAGGGCTTCGACGCCATGTACTGGAATTTCCGCTACCTCCAGGGCCACGAGGCCTGGAAGGTGGATGGCGGCTTCCTCGCCCGCTTCCAGCCGCCGCTGGGCCCGGGCGTGGCGCAGCGCTTCGAGTGGTCGGCGCAGGTGACCGACGCGCAGGCCGCCACCGCCCGCGCCTTCCGCGACCGCTTCCGCGCCCACCTCGCCGACCTGCTCGGCGAGGACGGCGTGCTGGTGCTGCCCACCATGCCCGACATCGCGCCGCTGGCGAGCGAGCCCGAGGCGGCGCTGGAGGACTACCGCAACCGCGCGATCCGCCTGCTGTGCGTGGCCGGCCTGGCCGGCTTCCCGCAGCTGTCCCTGCCCCTGGCCTCGCGCGCGGGCGCGCCGCTGGGCCTGTCGCTGCTGGGCCCCGCCGGCAGCGACCGCAGCCTGGTGGCGCTGGCCGAGCGCATCGCCGCTGCCTGAGCGCCCGCGCGATCAGCCTGCGCCATGGACCCGCACCTCCAGCCTCACGACCTCGCAGTCCTGCGCGGCGGCGCCGCGCTCCAGCACCAGGAAGCGGCCGGCGCGCAGCGCGATCAGCGGGTGGTGCCAGGTGCCGGCGCGCAGCGTCACGCCCTGGCGCGGGCCGGCCGCGAAGGCCGCCAGCGTGCCGGGGCGGGGCGTGTCACCGGCCGCGGCCACCAGCAGCACCCAGGGCGTGCCGTCCAGCGGCACGAAGGTCTGGCTGCCCAGGCGGTGCCGCTCCAGCAGGTGCCAGGGCCCGCGCGCGGCCTGGGCGCGGGCGTGGAAGACGGCCAGCACCGGCCGGCCGCCCTCGCGCGCCAGGTCCAGGCCGGCGGGCAGGTCGGCGCGGCCGCTGGTGCCGCCATTGATGGTGCGCGCCGCGGGCGCCTCCAGGTCCAGCACCTCGCCGTAAGGGGCGAAGGCCGCGGGGGTGAGGGGTTGCAGGTTCAGCTCGTTCATCGCCCCGCTTGCAGCAAGTTCGACGCCAGCCCGGCGTCCCCGTCCGAAACCTCGACTCCATGACCATGACCTCCGACCCCTCCCGCCTGCGCGTCAACGGCGAGCGACTCTGGCAGTCCCTGATGGCGCTGGCGCGCATCGGCGCCACGCCCAAGGGCGGCGTCTGCCGCCTGGCCCTCACCGACCTCGACCGGCAGGGCCGCGACCTCGTCACCCGCTGGGCCCGCGAGGCCGGCCTGACGGTGACGGTGGACCGCATCGGCAACATCTTCATGCGCCGCCCTGGCCGCAACCCCGCGCTGCCGCCGGTGATGACGGGCAGCCACATCGACACCCAGCCCACCGGCGGCAAGTTCGACGGCAACTACGGCGTGCTCGCCGGCCTGGAGGTGGTGCGCACGCTCAACGACCACGGCATCGAGACCGAGGCGCCGATCGAGGTGGCGGTGTGGACCAACGAGGAGGGCTCGCGCTTCGTGCCGGTGATGATGGGGTCGGGCGTGTTCGCCGGCGCCTTCAGCCTGGCGCACGCCTACGCCGCCACCGACGCCGAGGGCCGTACGGTGCGCGAGGAGCTCGCGCGCATCGGCTACATCGGCGAGGAGGAACCGGGCCGGCACCCGGTCGGGGCCTACTTCGAGGCCCACATCGAGCAGGGCCCGGTGCTGGAGGATGCGGGCGTGACCATCGGCGTGGTCGAGGGCGTGCTGGGCATCCGCTGGTTCGACTGCACCGTCACGGGCATGGAGGCCCACGCCGGCCCCACGCCCATGCACCTGCGGCGCGACGCGCTGCAGGTCGCCGCGCAGTTGATGCAGGAGGTGGTGGCCTCGGCCCATCGCCACGGCCCGCACGGCCGCGGCACGGTGGGCATGGTGCAGGTGCACCCGAACAGCCGCAACGTGATCCCGGGCCGGGTGAAGTTCTCCATCGACCTGCGCAACGCCTCGGACGAGGCGGTGGAGCGGCAGGCCGAGGAGGTGAAGGCCTTCGCCCGGCGGCTGTCGGTGCAGGCCGGCCTGGAGATCGTGATCGAGCAGGTCTCCAGCTACCCCGCCCTGCGCTTCGACGCGGGCTGCGTGCAGGCGGTGGCCGATGCCGCGGCGCGCCTGGGGTACTCGCACATGCCCGCGATCTCCGGCGCGGGCCATGACGCGATCTACGCCGCCACGCTGGCGCCGGCGGGGATGGTCTTCATCCCCTGCAAGGGCGGCATCAGCCACAACGAGATCGAGGACGCCGCTCCCGCCGACGTCGAGGCCGGCTGCAACGTGCTGCTCCAGGCCATGCTCGGTCGGGCGGGCTGAGGAACCAGGCGGGCCCCGGGTTTCCCGGTATCCCATTCAGGAGGTATCGCAGGGCCCGGGTTAGCGGCTAGACTCCGCGGATGCCGCCGCCCGCCCCGCGGGCCTCGAATCCCGCCACCACGCACGACCCGCATGAGCCTTCGCTGGACCGACGATGACGCGCAGCTGCTGCGCCGGCTGCGCGAGGCATCCGGCCTCGAGCGCGTCAACTTCGCCCGCCGCAACTCGCTCTCGCCCGCCCAGCTCGAGGAGCTGGAAGGCGCCGGCCAGGGCCGCTTCTACAACGACCGCATCAAGGCCCACACCGGCCACACCCTCCTGCGCAAGCTGGGCCATGCGCCCGCAGCGGCGGCTGCGGCGCGGGCCGGCCTGAGGGCGGACGGGATCGAGGCGGTGGATGCGCCGCCGCCCACCTCACCGGCCGCGGCCCCGGTGGCCGTGCCGCGCCAGGCCCCCATCACCCAGCCCGTGCACCTGCCCCAGCCGGCGGCCGGCTCGCGGCGCGTGTCGCCGATGGCGCTGGCCCTGCTGGGGCTGGCCGCTGCCGCCGCGGGCGTGTTCGTCGCCACGGGCGCCGGCTGGCCGCCCCTGGCGCCGGCCGCGCCCCAGCCGGTGGCCGCGGCCTGCCGC